>DATIMM010000050.1:0-25205 GCA_035475295.1 Bryobacteraceae bacterium | reverse complement strand
GCGAGTCCCGCCCGGCTCACTTCTCCTCCTTCTGCGTTTAAAACTCAAACTGCAGACGGCAGTTGACATTGCGTGTGGGAGCCAAGGCAGTTCCGGAAAATAGTCCGGCAAAATTGATCACGTTCAATTGATTCGTCAAGTTCAGAACATCGGCTTGAAACCGGACAATCTTCGGCTCCCGTTTCAGTAAAATTATCCCGGCCGAAGCATCAAGACTGAACCCGGGACGAGCTCTGAAGTCAGCGAAATTCACCCGATCCACAATCCGCTGGCCGTATTGAGCTACGGCCTCTTCGTACGAGCCCTCAAACTCGACGGGCAAACCGCTGCCATACGAGCCGCCGAATCCAACCCACAATCGCGGTGAGATCTGATACCGAAAACGTCCGTTAAGCGTGTTTCGCTGATCTTGGGTAACTGGAAAGCTTCCAACGTCCTCCGTTGCGACTCCCGTTTCGCTGCTTCCCAGAAGGAGCCCGCCTGTGATAGGAAAGTATCCGACTCCATGCATGTTGGAGTAACTGACGAACCCCGAAAAGGGACCCCACTCTGGAGTTTCCAGCTTGACCTCCACGCCATGGATGAAAGCTTTGGAAAATGCAATTGGGAAGCTCACTCCGGTATTCAGCAATAAGTCATCGTCCGCGTAGTCGCGAAAATCACGACGGTAAAAGTTTGCACTTAGACGCGCCTTGCTCAACAGCGCCGAAGTGAAGCCAACCTGGTAGAAATTCCCACGCGATGGTTCCACCGGGAGTCGAAGTACTTGATCGCTCAGGCTAGTAACCTCTAGCGAGCTTGCAATCAGTAAGTTTTCGAATGCTGGAGTCTGAAAAACTCTGTCATACGACGCCCGGAATACGGTCTTGGCTCCCGGCCAGTAATAAGCGATTCCTACGCGTGGACTCCAGGCGCTTTGCTCCACAAGAAAGTGATAATGGTCAAACCGTAGGCCTGCGCTCACGGTCAAGTTCTTCCAGCTTACAGAGTCCTGCGCAAAGACAGCCTGCTCACGATCAGGAGCACGACGGTTGAAGCTAAACGTTGCCGGGGTATCCGGATCGAACTGCGACGGATCGGTGATGACATAATGCAAGGCTTCGCGCGCGGATGCAAAATCCCCCTCGACTCCTGTCTTAATCTCGTGCTCTCCGGTATGTACCGAAACAGAGCCCTTTAAATAACCCTCACGATAGCTGCGATCCTGTCCAACATAAATCGGTGTTGAAAACGGATTCGACCAAAGACCCGCGGACACATCTCGCGCCATAGACCGAAAATCTCCGAGAACACTGGGCGAAAAGACGTGCTGGTACGAAAACTGGCCAGCCGTTTCGAGGCTATGTCGGTCCTGGCGTTGACCTGCGGCTTGCTGGATTAACTCGTCCGGCACCATAAATCTTGCCTGCTCACGACGGAAAATGAAGCCGATACGGTCATGATCGGTGAGATCGCGTTCGTAGTGAGCCATGAAGCTCTCGACTGTTCCATGGTTAGTGAAATTCTGCAACGCCGGAGGGTCCAGGTACCGGTCCGTCGTCGCGCCCGACGCGCTCAGCGTCAGCGTATTCTGGTTCCAACCGTATTGGCCTTCTGCATAACCGCTAGCCGTATTGAAACTGCCGCCAGAAGCCACGGCCTTTCCGTGAAGTCCCTGCCTGGTATCTCGTGCCGTAGTTACTTCTATTACTCCACCCAGTTTGCGTCCGAACTCTGCCGGATAACTAGCCGTCATAATACTAAGTGACTGGACGTTATTTATATCGAAATCGGGAATAAATGCCGGGGATCGATTGTCCGTAAGGGGAACGCCATCCAATACGTATTGAGTCTGGTACTCCGATCCGCGGGGGTGCAAAGTGCCGTTTGCTTCCAGCAACCAGCCCGGTTGTGAGGCTACCAGGTCCAGCACGGAACGCCCGGGAAGAGAGGCTGGCCGGTCTTGAATTTCCGCGCTGCCAATGTGGTCGATGGAGCCGACCTGATGAGGCTCCAGCAGCGTTGCGCGATCGTTCACCTCCACCGTCGTTTGCACAGGCGACAACGAGAGATCCAGAGAAAGCTTCTTCGGTACGGCCGATCGGATATCCACCAGCTTGGAGGCAGGAGAAAATGTCTTGCTGGTAACCTCGATCGAGTACAGCCCGAAGGGCAGCCGTTTGGCCGTCACCTCACCGTTCGGTCCCGCCTTAAAGCTCTTGTGATACTGATTGGCCGCACTCACAAGCTCGACCGAAGCTGGCACCGGGAGACCAGCGGAATCCCGAATTTGAAGGCGCAATTCTCCCGTCTCCGTCTGTGCGGAAACCACCAGCGCGGCAGCCAGCCACATTAGGCAAACTAAGACGCGCCGGCGCCCCTTACTTACAAACTGCATTTGCAACCAAATACCTCACGTTGACGGCTATCTGCCGTTATAGATCACCCAAGATGTAGTATGACAGCGAACGAATCGAGTAGTGGGTCGCGCATTCATGCGCTTCTCACACCGTTTGCGGGACCGTAGCTCATCACGGCACTGTGCGAGCTCTAGAGGTGAATGTTCTCGCGTTGATGCTAAATCCAGTTAATGACAGTCGTAGTTGCTACGTAAGATAATATCTGCTTACACAGCCTATTCGCTAAGTGAGTTGGAAGGTCACCTTGAACGCGATTCAGAATCCCATACCGCGCTTTGCCCAATCCTTGATAATCGCCGGCTGGATAGGAACCCTGCTTTGGCTGGAACGGAAACGAACGCTGCGCCGTATCGCTAACTGTAAATTGGTCCGTGACCTCCGAAATCTTGGGGTAGCCGCTGGATCGGGCATTGTTATGCAGTTTATGGATGCCCCGGTGGCCTTTTACCTGGCGGCGAAGGCGGACGAAAACGGCTGGGGCCTTCTGCCGCGTCTTCCCTTCCCTCCCCTACTCCGGGGCCTCCTCGCACTTACGCTTCTTGACTACACCCTTTACCTTTGGCACTTTCTCACGCATCGGGTTCCCTTCCTGTGGCGCTTCCATCAAGTGCATCACCTCGATGTCGAAATGGACGCGACCACTGCCCTTCGCTTCCACTTCGGCGAAATCGCCATATCCGTGTTATTCCGCGCCGGCCAAATCATCCTGATTGGTCCCTCGCGGCTTTCAGTAGCGGTATGGCAGATGTTTCTGATTGCGTGCATCTTGTTTCACCACTCCAATGTCCGGCTGCCCATCCGTGCGGAACGGCGACTGGCCCGGTTGTTAGTAACGCCGCGCCTGCACGGGATCCATCATTCAGTCGAGCCAAAACTGGTGAACTCCAACTGGTCCAGTGGCCTCACAATTTGGGATTGGCTTCACGGCACTCTTCGCACCGAAGTTCCACAAGCAACGATTGTGATGGGCGTAGCAGGCTTCCGTGACAGCAAGTTTCAGAATCTGAAAACGCTCTACAAGCTGCCATTTCGATCTTGCGCTCCCGTACCACCTATGCCGCCCGACACAACACGCCAGCCGCTCTCAAGCCTTGCCGAGTAAACCTCAACCGGTAAGCCGGCGCGCGTGACTGTAGTACCGGGCTAGCAGATTCGGCGATACTCCGCACCAGTAAAGAACCTGCAGAACTGTCCAATGAATCCAGACAACAGCGAAGTTACGGTGTTCAAAGCGGCGGGAAGATGTCGCCAGGCGACACGGAAGATGGACAAAACGCCCCACTCGCCTAAGCCTTCGCAGCAAATCTAAGTCTTCGAACAATGCGATGGGTGCAAATCCACCAATGGCCGCGTACGCCTCGCGGCGAATGAAAATGCCCGAATCACCATAACAAAGTCCCAGCCGCCGCAGCCACGGGTAAATCGCTGTTAGCTGGCGGGCTGCTCGCGACTGCCCATCGAAGTGCAGACCGAAGTTGCCTCCAGCAACCGACCTATCTTCCAGCGCACTCGCAATGACTTCCAACGCATGAACCGGCGGAATGGTATCGGCATGGACAAACCAGAGCACTTCGCCCTCCGCACGCAAAGCACCGGCATGCATCTGTTGGCCCCTGCCTCGGGCTGAACGGATAACAATAGCTGCCTGCTCAGCCGCCATCTCGGTCGTCCTGTCCGTACTGCCTCCATCGGCAACAATAATCTCCTTATCTCCCGAAAGGCATTGCAATGCGGCAAGCGTGTCGGCAATTTGTGATTCTTCGTTCAAAGTAGGAACGATAATACTAATCCGCATTCAACGGCCATTCTCTAGAAAGTGGTTTGACACGCACCAGGCCCTCGTGGCAGGAGCAACCGCCGGATGTCTCAGAAGGTATCCGGCTAGCACTCGCAAGTCTCCCGGCAGATCCACGTCAAATAGTGGCGCAAGCTCCTGCACCTCCATCTTGTGGTCTCTCAGCCGCTGTGCGGTTGATTCGGCTGTCTCGCACGTACTCCATGGAATGCCGGAAAGAAGGCCCTCCGGGCATTGGCGCACGCCCAGCAGGTAAAATCCTCCATCAATAGCGCGACCAATTACAGCGTCGTGATCTTCCAGCGCTCGTATCGCCGCCTGAAGATGGGCGACCGTTAAGGACGGTGAATCGGCGCCAATGGCAATCGCCCCGGCAGCATCGGTAAGGCTCCGGCGCAGAATTCTTTCGAGCCTCGCGCCGAGATCCCCGTCACCTTGCAACCATATATTCCTTGCGTCAACGGCGACAGGAAACACACCGGGTCTCACAGTCGCCAGTACTGGCCTAACATCTGGGGTCGAAGCCAAAGTATGCCACGTATCGATAATCATCGCCGCGGCAAGCTCGGCCGCTCCCTCGCGGCCCAGTTCCGGAATCAGCCTGGTTTTGACGTTTCCCGGTTCTGGGGGCTTTGCAAATACGCACACAGGAATCATGAAGCCACGTCGTTTACAGATTAGCGGGAGAGTACGCCCACTCACATGGCGCAGTTCGCTCCGGCAGTTCTCCAACATTTATCGCCTAAGCTAAAAGAGCGCAGATGGGTTCCGCTTCTTGTAGCTTCGATTTAAGGCTTCAGCAGCAAGGCTTCGGTCCACTCCAAAGATGGGTGGTCAAAACTGTTCAGCTGAATGTTGGCAAAATCTGTAACCAGGCGTGCCATCACTGCCACGTCGAAGCCGGGCCGAAGCGGACGGAGATCATGACGAAGAGCACGTCCGACCGTGTGATTCAGCTGCTCCATCAAAGTGTCGGCATCGAAGCGATCGATATCACCGGCGGCGCCCCTGAGCTGAATCCGAATTTTCGGGATCTGGTCGAACAGTGTCGATGTTTGGGCCTACACGTCATTGATCGTTGCAACCTGACTATATTGCTCGAGCCCGGATTCGAAGATCTGGGAAGCTTCCTGGCAAGAAACGAGGTGGAAATCATTGCGAGCCTGCCCTGCTACACGGCTGAGAACGTCGACAAGCAGCGCGGGCGTGGTGTTTTCCGCAAGAGCATCGAAGCTCTTCAACTTCTGAACGGTCTAGGCTACGGGCGATCTGGCTTCCTACCTCTAAATCTTGTCTACAATCCTTTGGGACCGTCCCTACCCCCGCCACAAGCAAAGCTCGAAGCCGAATATAAGCAACATTTGCGCGATGAGTTCGGTATCGAGTTTAACAGCCTGTTCACGATCACCAATATGCCCATCCGCCGATTCTCAGAACAGTTGATCAGGATCGGGCAACGAGAGTTGTATCAGGAGCTTCTCAGCCAAAACTTCAATCCGGAAACAGTAGAACATCTGATGTGCCGCTCGCAAATCAGCATTGGATGGGACGGCAACCTTTACGATTGCGATTTCAACCAGATGTTGGAATTGCGGACTGTTGATATCGCTACTCTGTGGGACATCGAAAGCTTCGACAGCATCGCTCCGCAAAGAATTGTCACGGGAGTGCACTGCTTCGGCTGCACCGCCGGCTCGGGCTCCAGTTGCAGCGGAACACTAGCGTGACCGCCCGTCCTTGGGCCCGACTAAAGGCCTGACAAATCCCGGAAGACCCATTCGCAGCGCGGCAGAGGCCCTCCCTGATCTACGCTAGACTTGATTTGTTCCTTCCGGTAGGGTTCTCCTCCAATGGCGATTTCAACGGTCAATAAAAACAAGTTAGTGGCCTCGGGCTCGACTACAACCAATTCCAGCGCGATGGCGATGGTGACCACCCTGTTTTTTATGTGGGGATTCATTACCTGCCTGAACGATATCTTGGTGCCGCACCTCCGGTCTATTTTTAATCTCAACTATGCCGAGGGCATGCTGGTGCAGTTTGTATTTTTCTCGGGCTACTTTGTTTTCGCTGTCCCCTGCGGCTGGGCGGTGGAATGGATCGGCTACAAAAGAACCATGGTCGCGGGCCTGGTCATCATGGCGGCTGGCTGCTTATTATTCCTGCCCGCAGCCAGTGCTCTTTCTTTTCCGTTGTTTCTGGGCGCGCTCGTCATCTTGGCTGCCGGAATTACAGCGTTACAGGTTTCGGCGAATCCCTACGTCTCTGTATTGGGACCCCCACAAACTGCGTCCAGCCGCCTGAATCTGACTCAGGCATTCAATTCTCTCGGAACTACCGTCGCGCCGTACTTCGGCGGCCTCCTTATCCTTGCTGAAGCTCCCAAAACCCTCCAGCAACTGAGGCAAATGACCGCGCCCGCTGTAGAGGCCTACAAAATTCAACAGGCATCCTCGGTCAAGCTTCCGTACATCATCTTGGCCGCCACGCTGATCCTGTTGGCCGTGGTTATCGGGCTCTTTAAGCTGCCAGTCATATCGGGCGTCGAAGACGAGGCCGCCAAAGAGGAGCTACATACCGGGCACGCCGGGAGTATCTGGAAACAGCGTCATCTGATCCTCGGAGTTCTTGGTATTTTTCTTTACGTGGGCGCCGAAGTTTCTATCGGAAGCTTTCTGGTTAATTACTTTAGCCAGCCCAGCATAGGAAATTTAACAGAACAGACCGCCGCCTTCTTCGTTTCGTTTTATTGGGGCAGCATGATGGTCGGACGCTTCATCGGTTCCGCTGTTTTGCAGAAGCTGCCTACAGGAACCGTCGTGGGTGCGGTTGGTATCGCTGCCTTCTTGCTCGTTTGCACGTCGATCCTTACTTCAGGGCACCTCGCCATGTGGAGCATCATTCTGGTCGGGCTATTTAACTCCATCATGTTCCCCAGCATTTTCACTCTCGGCATCGCCAACCTGGGTCCTCTCACCGGAAAGGGCTCTGGCTTACTGATCGCCGCCATCGTGGGCGGAGCCGTCGTCCCGGTTCTGGAAGGTGCTCTGGCCGACCGTATCGGAATCCAGTTGGCATTTACGATTCCCGCGCTGTGTTACCTGTACATCGTCTTCTATGGCTTCCGTGGTTCACGGCCGGTTACTGCCGCAGCATAGCCCGGAACTGTCCGAAGCCGGCAACTTGTCCGTCGCGGTCTCGGTTGGTCAACACAAACCAATTAGACTGGGGGAAGTGCGGCGTGATTCTGACTACTTTGAAGGATCGGAACTTGATCTTATCTACATGGCGCGACGGTTGCCCGACGCTCTGCGGCTCGAAGAGCTCCTGACCGCGGTCGGCGTCGACTATCTCGTCGAAACCGGAACCTATTCAGCGGGCTTCATCATTCGCCGTGAGCTGACCGGAGCATTCTTCTACATTGATCCGGCCCAACTCGAATTCACCCGCGATTTTCTTCAAAGGAACGGCTTCAAACCGTACCAGAGCGATTAGGTCGCCGGCTCCGCCTTACGAAGATTCTCGGCCATCTGCTCCGGTGCCGTATCGGCTAGAAATGTACCGTAGCCGGTCTCGATAGTCGCCAGATACTTTAGCTTCGTCGCGCTGCGTTGCAAAGGGAGAAACTGAACGTGAAAATGATACGGCAGTTCACTGCGGCGCAGCGGAGCTTGCTTTACCGGCATCATCAGCGGCATCAGGAATCCGAATAGGTTGTCGTACTTCCGCCGTACAATGCTAATCAATTCAGCTAAATTCGTCCGCGCTTCAGCGCTGAGATCCAGCAACGTCCGGCAATGACGGCGCGGATAGATAGATATCTCCGCCGGAAAACGGGCCGCGAATGGCACAAAGGCCACAAAGTCACTATTTTCCGCAACAATCCGCGATTTCTCTTTCAACTCCCCATTTAACAGTGCGCAGAATATGCACTCGCCGCCATGCTCCGCTGAATACTTCTGCGCGGAGGCAATCTCTTTCTCGACAGTAGGCGCAATAAACGGCATGGCATAGATTTGCCCGTGCGGATGCGGCATCGTAACGCCCACTGCTTCTCCGCAATTTTCGAAAATCGCCACCAGCGCGATGTCTGGGTTCTCGGTCAGTTGCCGCGTGCGCTCGGTCCAGAGATCCACCACCTTGCGCCAGGACTCCAGGCTGAGCTTCGAGGGAGCAAGCGTATGTTTCGGCGAGTAAAGCACCACATCGCACGAACCTCGTGCGCCTGTTTCGGCAAATAAACCCGGTTCTTTCGGCGGCGCGTACGGCTCGCTCTCCGGAGACAGTGCCGGAAAGTCGTTCGGATAGAGATAAACGTCGTAGTCTTCCGGTACCTTTCCCGATCCTGGATCGAAAGGACACCAGTTGGCCGGCATCTGCGGGCGATTCTGCCGGTGGGTCGACACAATCACCCATTGTTGAAGCACGGCATTCCAGCGAAGTTGATGCATAATCAGCTAATTAATGGTTTGAATTCTGCAAGGGAAAGACTACGGTGTTGCTAGCGTATCCGTTCTGCACAATGGATAATTGCGCCTTCGGATCCGATGGAAGATCGTCAGGCACTTGAATTCGAACCTCGTAAACGCCCACCGCGCCCTGCGGCAGTACAGCCGCAGTTACCGGCATGGAACGCCCGTCGATTACGGCTTCGGTGAAATTCACCACGGCCGCATCGGGACCGGCCAGCGGCACTCCGGCTTTCAAAGCCCCAGTCGTATCTCCCGCCTCCACTTTGCCAAGCCCCGTCGCCCAGACAACCAGCGTTTCTCCCGTGTGAGCAGGATTGGCCGCCGTGACGGGAGCGCCTGCTTCTGTGGACGTGCTGGCCTGCGAATGGAGAATCAAGCCTGCCCTAGGCTCCGGGCCCCCGAACGCGAACAGACCCGGTGCCGCTGGTTCAATTTCGATCAGACTCCCCTTGCTGACCGTCGTGCGGCCGCCGGCATGCTCCGTACGTACATAGATGATCCCGGACGACAGGTGTTCAGCGTAATAAGGAAGCTGAAACTCCACCTGCGCCGGAGATACAGAGAGCAGCGGTAGTGCTGCGCCATAAAAAAACACTTGAACGCCGCCCAGCTTTGTCGGCAAAGGCTGCTCCCCGCTGTCGGCAGCCGCTTCGGTGCTGTCGCTCAAGTCGCTTCCCGTTACAATCGCCAACGTGCCAGGAGCGAGAGCACCAGGTAGGAGGCTTGCGGCATTCAGAATCGCACCGGAAGGCGGCGTTTCCGCCCCCACCAGCGATACTCCAAGCAGAAGCGGTAGCAGGAGGCGCACAATCATTCTCACTACAGAGTGTAGCCGACCCTCCGCCGAATGAAACTATTTCTTACGCCTTTGTTTTTGATGCCTGGCAGTTACACGCGTTGTTAACCCGCCCCGGGCGGCGAAATCCCCGATCACGGTGGCCTCGAGCGGGTTCGCTGCCTTCACTACGTCTTCCAGAAACCGGTTCACTACATTCTCTTGAAAAATACCGAGATTCCGGTACTCCAGCATATACATCTTCAGCGATTTCAATTCCAGACACAGCCTGTCGGGCGTATAAATCAGGCGCAGATTACCGTGATCCGGAAGGCCGGTCTTGGGACACACTGATGTAAACTCCGGCATTCCAATTTCAATCTCGTAAGCCCCGTATTGGTTAGGCCAAGTTTCTATATCCGGCAACGGAGCGTTCACGCCGGCCGCGGCATGTTCGTCCGTGTATTGTCGATTCTTCTTCATCGTGCGTCTAACTTCTTGGCCAGCAATTCCAAGAACAATCCCACATCTGTGACTACGCCCACGGCCTGGCCTGTGCCGCGGTCGCTCACTTTGGTCGGGACGGCGGGGTTAATGTCCACGCAGACAATCTTTACCCACGCCGGCAGCATATTGCCCGTGGCAATCGAATGCAGCATCGAACTCAGGCACAGCACCACTCCCGCGTCCTTCAACTGCGCTGCGTAGGCATCTTGCGCCTCATTCATATCGGTGATTGTGTCCGGCAGCGGCCCATCGTCACGCAGACTGCCAGCCAGCACGAATGGCACATTTGCTTTAACGCATTCATACATCACGCCACTGGTCAACCGGCCCGTGTTCACCGCGGCCGCGATACCTCCCGCGTGGTTAATGGCATTGATCGCGCGCATGTGGTTCCGGTGCCCGTGCTGCTCTAAACGCCCGTCAGCCGTACGGACACCCAGGGAGGTTCCCAAAAGCGCCGCTTCCACATCGTGCACGGCAAGCGCATTTCCCGCCAGTAACGCGTCGATCCAGCCGTGGCGAATAAGGCCCGATAGTGCCGCGCAACCGCCTGTGTGCACGACAACTGGCCCGGCAACCGCGACAATTCTCTTACCCTCGTTCCGCGCGCCTTGCATCAGCGCCGCCGTCTGTGCAACGGCCGTTTCTACCTGCCGTTCCGACGAGATCTCGTTGCTCATGAAGGCGAACGCCAGGCGGTCACGTTCCTTAGCCTCAGGCACAACGCGAATCCCGCGGGTACCGACCACTACCGGATCACCCACCTTGATATCGCGAAGCCGCCGGCACGTAGCCACTCCATCCCGGACCACGATCATCGCGTCCATGCGCTGATTTCTTGCTTCTAGCCACTGTCCGCGATAACGCACCAGTGTGCGCTGATTGGTGGTCGAATAGAAATCTTCCGGAGCGCACTTATCGCACTCCGCAAACTTGATTTCCGCTTCGCCGGTATCCACCATGGAGCAGCCTAGACCGAGCAATTCGGTCATCATCTTTTCCATGGCGTCCTCCGAGGGCGCCTGGACGCGCAGACGCAGCGAAGACGGGTCGCTGTTCGTGCGGCCAATGGAGAACTGCTCTACTTCAAAGCGGCCCCCAAACTCTACTACCGCATCGAAGATGCGTTCCATGATGTGCGAATCGACTAAGTGTCCTTGCGCCTCCACGACCTCGGACACGAATGATTCCTGCTGAGATGACTCCTGCTGCATAGCCGGTTAAGCGCGCGTCAGGAACAGCGGAAGGCCCTCTTTGTTTGAGTAATTTGGCCTGTAGCGTTCCGTGTTGTACATCGTCGCAACATCTACCGAGCGTGGTCCTTCTTTCGGGTCGGGAATTCTAACCATCGCGTACTTGCCCTCGGAAATCGCCGCCATCAGTCCGTGCTTGTTGGACTTCAAGGAATCATAGGCCATCGTCGCAAACGTGTTCGCCACCAGCGTATCGATAAAATCCGGCGCGCCGCTGCGTAGGTCGTAAGTAAGATCGCTCACAACCGTTTCAGCACCGGTCCGCTTCTGGATCTCATCGCTGAAGTCTTCGGCGACGCTCGCCTTCTTGCGATGTCCGAACGCATCGGGCTCACCGTACTCGCGCATCGCGTGGCCGTCCCATTCCGCGCCCTCGGACATCACCAGCAGCGCATATCCGCTAGGGTTGTTGCGCTTATCTGTCATCACGAGCTCAATCATCTTTTCCAGGTTGTATTTGTACTCTGGAATCGCACAGCGAATAGAGGTCACATACGCGGTGTAAAGCGAGGTATATCCGGCATCGCGTCCAAAAACGCGGAAGATACCTACGCGCTCGTGGGACCCCACTGTCGTTCTTTGCCGCTGTATGGCATCGCTGGCCCGTGTGACAGCGGTCGAAAACCCTATGCAGTATTCCGTGTTCCGAACGTCGTTGTCCATCGTCTTCGGAACGCAAATCACTTTGAAGCCAAGCGTATCCAAATGGGCCGCGTAGCTCAGCGTATCGTCGCCTCCAATTGCCACCAGATAATCGAGCTGAAGCCTCTCCAGATTCGCCAGCACCCACTTGCTCATGTCATAGGTTGTGCTGGTTTCGCCCCTTTTGGTCGTCTGCGCGGAAGGAAAATCGCTGGCCTTTAGAAAATCTGGAACCTTCTTCATCTTGGAAGGGTTCGTCCGGCTTGTGTGCAGAAACGTCCCGCCGGTGCGATCGATGGCGCGCGTGTTCTCCCGGCTGAGCGGCAAGATATAGCGGCTCACGCTGGCCGGATTGTCGAAGTTGAGATGCGTCAATCCCTCCCAGCCGCGCCGAATTCCTGTTACCTGATGGCCGTCGTCGGTTGCACGATAAACCACGCTCTTAATCACTGCATTCAGGCCGGGGACATCTCCGCCGCCAGTTAAAATGCCGATCTTCTTTCCAGACATAGACTCATTATCTCTATCTCTCGCATAGCAACATCAGTGATCTCGGACCGACGATCACCATATCCCCGAGTTCCTCCTCCTTGAACGGATCGTCCAAGTCATTCGTATCGACAATCCGTAGCCACCTGGTTCCTGGACCCGTTGTCTTCTGTGGCAATGTAAAATCCACGCCTTCATGGTGCGAATTCACCAGGAGCAAAAACGTGTTATCTACTACCGGCTTTCCATTGTCGTCCGTGACGTTAAGCGTTTTGCCATTCAGGAGCAGTCCTACACTGCGAACCCACCCGGCATCCCATTGCTCATCGCTGAACTCCTGGCCATCGCATCCGAACCAGGCGATATCCCGGTCCACCGAATGCCGCACCTTCCGGTCCTGAAAAAACTTGCGGCGATGCAGGTTGGGATGGTCCTTGCGCAGGGCGATCAGCCGCGATGTAAAGTCCAGGAGTCGCTTGCGACGATCGTCCAGGTCCCAATGCAGCCAGCTAAGCTCATTGTCTTGACAGTACCCGTTATTGTTTCCGAACTGCGTACGCGCAATCTCATCGCCGCTGCAAAGCATCGGAACGCCTTGCGACAGCATCAGGGTTGCCAGAATGTTGCGCATCTGCTTCTCTCGCGCATTATTTATTTCAGGATCATCCGTCAGACCTTCAGCCCCCATATTCCAGGAGTGATTGTCGTTCGCCCCATCCTGATTGTTCTCGCCGTTTGCCTCGTTGTGCTTTTCGTTATAGCTGACGAGATCTGCCAGCGTGAATCCGTCATGCGCCACAACGAAGTTGATGCTCGCGTACGGCTTCCTCCCGTCATGTTGGTAAAGATCGCTTGAGCCGGTAAGCCGGTAAGCTAAATCGGAAAGCACCCCATCGTCGCCCTTCCAGTAACGCCGCACCGTGTCCCGGTACTTCCCGTTCCACTCGGCCCACAGAACCGGGAAGTTTCCCACCTGATATCCGCCGTCCCCCACGTCCCAGGGCTCCGCGATCAGTTTCACATCGGCCAAGATCGGATCTTGGTGAATGATGTCGAAAAATCCGGATAGGCGATCTACGTCGTGCAGTTCACGCGCAAGGGTGGCCGCTAGATCGAACCGAAAACCGTCCACATGCATCTCCGTCACCCAATGGCGCAGACTGTCCATGATCAACTTCAACGTCTGCGGCTGTTGTACGTTCAGCGTGTTTCCCGTGCCGGTGTAATCCATGTAATATCGCTGGTTCTCCGCAACCATGCGATAGTACGTTGCATTGTCAATGCCCTTCAGGCTGAGCATGGGGCCTTTTTCGTTGCCCTCGCACGTGTGGTTATAAACCACGTCGAGAATCACCTCGATGCCCTCTCGATGAAGCGTACGGACCATCGACTTAAATTCCGTTACCTGGCCTCCGTTGTCGCCCGATGAGCTGTACTTGTTGTGTGGCGCAAAGAAGGCGAGCGTGTCGTAGCCCCAGTAGTTGCTCAGCCCCTTATCCTGCAGGTCCTTGCTGCTGACAAATTGATGAATGGGCAGCAGTTCCACCGCCGTGACGCCTAGTTTCTTCAGATATGCAATGCTCGCGGGGCACGCCAGACCGGCATAGGTACCGCGCAACTTCTCCGGCACGTCCGGATTGAGCATCGAAAAGCCGCGCACATGGACTTCATAAATTACTGAGTCGGACAAAGGCGTATCTGGCGGGGTATCGCCCTGCCAGTCAAAGGTGTGGTCCACTACCACCGATTTCGGAATGCCCGCTGCGCTATCGCTTGTCTCGATATCTAGATCAGCGTCCTCACCGCCGAACTTGTAGGGGAACACAGGCTGCGTCCAGTCCACATCGCCTACAACGGCCTCCGCATAGGGATCGACAAGCAGTTTTGCGGGATTGAACCGAAAGCCTTTTTCAGGCTCCCATGGGCCGTGGACGCGATAACCGTAACGCTGTCCTGCATAGACGCCCGGCAGAAATCCGTGCCACACGAATGCGGTCACTTCTTTTAGGTCGATAACCTCGGTCTGTTTACCTGTGTCGTCGAATAGGCACAGTTGCACTTTGGTGGCGTTCGCCGAATACAAGGCAAAGTTTGTGCCTTTGGGGTTGGGCCTCGCGCCAAGCGGATAAGGTCTTCCGGGAAGAACGATTCGTGACATAAAAGGGCGAAACTGTTTGTTTCCGAAATTGAGCTCCGCCCGTATGACGCAAAATCGCCCTGTTTCCTACAAGGAACCTTGCTGTGAGAAACTCCACCAGCCTCTCGCTGAGGAAGCTACACCCACCACGCCGCGGCCGGCTCTTCGCGAATAACTATCTGGTTCAGGAAGTTGGCCGCCTTTGTCAATCCTTCATCCGGAGACATCAGCGAATCTTCGTGCTCAATCGAAAGTACGTTGTCGTAGCCGTACATCCGCAGCGTGGAAATAAACTCTTTCCACCAGCCGAACGGATGTCCATAGCCGCACGTGCGGAAAATCCAACCTCTATTCTTCTCGTCTGTGTACGATTTCGTATCCAGCACGCCCGTCTTCGGCAGATTGTAATCGTAAATCTGCGTGTCTTTGGCATGGACATGGAAAATCGCATCACCAAGTATGCGCACTGCTTTGATCGGGTCAATTCCTTGCCAGAACATGTGGCTGGGATCATAATTACAGCCCACATTCTCGCCGGCAATCGAGCGCAGTTTCAACATCGTCTCCGGACTGAAAACCACGAAATTCGGATGCATTTCAATCGCGATCTTCACTCCGTGATCTTTCGCAAACCGGCCATGCTCGGTCCAATATGGCGCGACCTTTTTCTCCCACTGCCAATCTAGGACCTCCAGATACTCAGGCGGCCACGGGCAGGTCACCCAGTTCGGGAACTTCGAATTGTCGCTGTCGCCCGGACACCCGGAAAAGTCGATCACCACCGGGACACCCAGCTTGGCCGCCAGTTCCACGGTACGCTTGCTCGTGTCGGCAAAACCTTTGGCCAGCGCTGCGTCGGGATGCAGCGCGTTCCCGTGGCAGCTCAGCGCGCTAATCGAGAACCCCTGGTCATCCAGCTTCTTTTTGAATTCTTTCAGCTCCTTCTCGTTCTGCAGCATCGAGAGCTTGCAATGTGGATCGCCAGGATAGTTGCCGGTTCCTAGCTCTACCGTATCGATATTCAAGCTCTTAAGCTTCTCCAGTACCTTTTCCAGTGGAAACTGAGACAGCAATGGGGTGAAACATCCGACTCTCATCAGCGCAAGCGTATCACACGGCACAACCGCGTTTCGGGCACTGTCAGTGCCGCCAAAACCACTTGGCCGTGAGCCAGCCGACCGCAAGGAGAAAGCCCAACAGAGCCTGATACTCCTCGTTCCGCCGGTACAGTTCCCAACGGAACTCGCCGCCAATTCCTGTCCACTTTGAAAGCGGCACCAGGCGATGAACACGCGTGGCATAGTCAGCGTACTCGGGGAAGATCTGCCTCAAATGCTGTTCTTCCAGTTCAATCACGGGCAGATACACCAGAAAGAACACCAGCGCGAAAATAATCGCCAGCCAACCGCTCGCGGAGGCAATCACGATTCCGGCGGCCACAATCACGGTGCCCACGTAAAGTGGATTGCGAATGTACGCGTAAGGACCGCTGGTGGCAAGCTGCTGATTTTTGGCCAAGTGCCCTGTCGCCCAGCCTCGCAGTAGCAAGCCCAAGATCGAGACCGGCAATCCTATCCCCATCGACCACAAGGAAGGCCTCGATAACCAGGCAAACGTAACCAGAAGCAGAAATCCCGTCGGGACTCTCAGGCGAGCCACCGCGTCCGCGTATGTCTTGGGAAACCAGTACTTGGGAGCGTGCATCGTCGCTTGAACCGGCCGGTAACTCACACGCGAACCATTGGTTCGGAATCACTCACCGCGAGACATCGCAGAAGCTCTTCGGCCACGTGTTCCGGCCTGATCTGTTCCATGCTGGGATGAATCTCGTCACCTCTCTTATATGTAGTCTGTGCATCGGCTGCCCTGATCACTTGAATCGTTCCACCGTACGGACCATTACGCGCCGGATCTGTCGGGCCAAACAAAGCCACTCCCGGCTTATGTAGCGCAGCCGCCAGATGCAGGGGACCGCTGTCGAGACCGAGAACAGCGCTCGCGCGGCGCGTTGCGGCAATCAGTCCGGCTATGGAACTGCTATGAAGCCGTACGTCTTTCAATCCTTGAAGCTCCTGAACCGCATGGCCGGGAACGTTCGCCACCAGTTCCACTCCTTCTCTTTGCAGCCGTTTGGCAACCAATGAATAGTTTGCCAGCGGCCACTGTTTGCTTTTCCATCCGGCCATCGGGTTAGTCAGCACGAACCGGCCCTCCGGAAGTGCCCCCACGTCATGCCCGGCCGGCAACCACGCTTCGCGCGTCAGAACGTTTGCGCCGGCCGCCACCGCCAATTCCAGATTTCTATCGACAACGTGTGCTGCCGCCGGCACCACTCGGCGCGAATAAAAAGCTGCTGCCAGCGGCTCGCGCACAAACGTTTTGTCAAATCCAAACAGCTGCTTGGGCCTCGCTGCACGGGCCACCAGCGCCGATTGGATCAGTCCTTGAAAGTCAATCGCCCATTCCGGCCGAATTTCGCGTAAGCGGCGCCAGCAGGACATCAATGTTTTGGCGTCGCGTCGATCGAATGGAACCACTTCATCAATGTACGGATTTCCCTCCACGAGTGGTATCCATTTCGGAGCCATCGTCCAAATTAGCCGACGCTCGGGAAAGCTTCGCTTCAAGCTGGCAACAGCTGGCAGCGCGTGGAGCATGTCGCCCATCGCGCCAAGGCGAAGAATCAGCACTGACTCTGCTTGGTTGGGTGAGGTCATTCCTGGCGCTGCCGATTGAGAACGCAATCTATGAACTCTCGCCGCCGCACGCCTTCGCCCGCCAGGTCTTCGACGATGGAAAGCGCCCCATTTCTGGGGAGAAGGGCTTCCCATTTCTCGGGATGTGTAATCAGGACCGCGCTCACGTCACGCAACGACGCCAGTAGCACGGCCCGTGCGGGAGCCGGCAATAAAGCTTCTTCATCTTCTAAAACGATCCCTAATACCTTACCAAGCCTCGTAAATTCCCCGAGGCGTTCGGCCTCGGCGGCGGTCATGGGATCAAACCGGCCCACCACAGCCACCCACGATCCGCTCGCTAGCAACTCTGGCAGCCGCTCCTCGGCAACAATCTTTTCTCGTGTATCCACTTATAGCTTTCCGTCAGCTCACGATTTTTTCAGCACCTGCAGCGCCACCTGCGTCACCCGCTCTGCGGGAATTCGTGTCATACAGCGGTGATCGATGGGGCATTCGCGCAGCAAACAGGGGCTGCACTCGACCGGCTCGCAAACCACTTTGCTGTGCGAGCCGGTGGGGCCGGTGGCCATCGCATCGGTCGCCCCGAACACCGCTACGGTAGGGACGCCCAATGCCGAAGCGATATGCATAGGCCCTGAATCATTCGTCAGATACACGTCGCACGCGGCCGCCATCGCAATGAACTGTGTCAATGTTGTTCTCCCGGCGAAATTCATACAGGTCACGCCGCTGGCCTCCGCCGCTGAGCCCACCTCCTCGCAAATGGCCCGCTCTTGTTCCGAACCAAAGACCGCCACCGATGCTCTTCGATTGCGCGATACCTGCACCGCCGCCGCGGCAAACCGTTCGGGTATCCAGCGCTTCGCGCCCCCGTACGCTGCGCCAGGGCTAACGCCAATTACCGGCCCATCGATGCCAAAGTCCGAGAACAACTGCCTTCCTTCTTCCGCCGCCTCACTCGCACCGAACAGTCGGACGCTTGCATCGGGTGCGTAACCTGGAATCAGCTTTGCGCGCTTCAATAGCTCCAGATAATAGAACCGTTGGTGCGTGGGCGTTTCTCCCACTTTCGGCACCGGAATGGGATGCGTCAGCAGCGAGCCACGAGCATCCCGGTTGTACCCAATCCGCCGGGGAATGCCAGCCAGATAAGCAATCGCCGCCGCTTCAAACGCATTTTGTAAAAGCACGGCACAATCGAACTTACGCCGCCGTAAGTCCTGCGCAATCGCCCACCGCTCGCCCCACCCTTTCCAGCCCTTAGTCGGCCCGTACGGGATCAATTCATCACAGAACGGTTCGCGACGGTACAAGCCGGCCACCCACGGCTTCGCCAAAATCGAGATGTGAGCCCGTGGAAACTGCTCGCGCAATGCTTGCAACGCCGGCAGAGACATCACCGCGTCTCCCACCCAGTTCGTCGCGCGAACTAAAATCCTGCTCAACTCCATCTAATTGAATCGTAAAATGAAGGCATAGAATGAGTCAGTTTTACACGCGAGGCGATCTCCTCGCCCAGCGCGAACGGTGGCGGCGGGAGGACAAAAAGGTCGTCTTCACTAACGGCTGCTACGATATCTTGCATCCCGGTCACGTCCGCTTTCTCGAACAGGCGCGCACTTTGGGCGACCTCCTGGTACTGGCGCTGAATACCGACGAAAGTGTACGGCGCATGAAAGGTCCTTCCCGTCCCTTTTTCTCTGAAACGGCGCGCATCAGCCTCGCCAGGCGCTTGGCTGCAGTGGACGCCGTCACCCTCTTCGACGAAGACACGCCCCGCGAACTCATCTCCGTACTGCTGCCCGACGTGCTCGTGAAGGGCGCGGACTGGAATCACTTCATTGCAGGGCGCGAAGAAGTGGAAGCCGCCGGTGGTACAGTTTGCACCATTCCCATGGAAGCTGGCTTTTCCACTACAAATATCGCTGAAAGAATCGCCGCGCTGCCAACCGCCGGAACAGCGGGCGCGCCCTCCAAGCTGTGATTCATCCTGCTACACGAGAACTGTTTCACTCTGCCGTCAAGCAGCCTGCTTTCCAGTCCCTTATCCAACAGCTTACACGCGGCGAAGAAGGACCCTTTTCCGTCTCCGGGCTGGTCAACACCGCTAAAGCACTCTATCTCGTTCTCCTCTACGAGCAAACCGAAAAGCCGCTTCTGGTTCTCGTCGACGGAAACAAGGAAGCGGAAACGCTCGGCGATTCCGTCGAAGTTTTCTTCGATCTCCTGTTAAAGGGCCGCGACCTGGCGCCCCCCCAAATCGTCCCGGCCCTCGACGTTCTGCCGCACCAGCGCCTCTCGCCTCACAACGAAATCGCCGAAAAACGCGCCGTAGCCCTATGGCGCTTGTCCTCGCAGAGGATTCCCATCACCATCGCTCCCGTTGCCTCCGCCCTGCTCAAAACCGAAGCGGCGGAGTTCTATCGGCAACTAGCGCTCACGCTCCGCGTCGGCGAAGAAATCGCCCTCGAAGATCTTGTTCAGCATCTGGAGAGCATCGGCTACGAAAAGCGTGAACCCGTCGAAATGGTCGGCGAATACTCGCTGCGCGGAGGCATCTTCGACGTCTTTCCCGCCGAAGCCTCTCATCCGGTTCGTGTTGAGTTCTTTGGTGACGAGATCGAATCGATTCGCCAGTTCGATGTGGAATCGCAGCGGTCCGTCCTCAAGGTCTCATCGGTCACTCTGCTGCCGCTCGAGGAATATCCGCGCTCCCGTTCTCTGCTCCGTCAGTTAGCGGACGCCGCCGAGCAGGCCGAACTCGACCTCTCCAATCCCGGCGAGGTCTTCCCCGGTTGGGAATTCCTCGTTCCCCTGGTCCGTCCCCGCACACACGATTTAATCTCTCTCAGCCGCGATTCGCTGATCGTACTCGATGAACCCGACGCCATCGCCTCCGCTGCGGAACGTCTCTGGCATCGCCTGGAAAATCCCGACCGCCCGGCTCCCATTGAGCCCGAGAAGAACTTTCTTCGCTGGGAAGAACTAACGGCCGCATTGCAGTCTCGCACCTCCATCAACTTTCAAGAACTGGAACTTATCACCGGAGGTTCGAGCGCTGGCGAATCAAAGAACCTTCACATCAATACGCGGCCTTCTCTCAGCTTCAAAGGAAACATGCCGGCCGCAATCGCGGAAGCCCGCAGTCTCATTGAAGCCGGTCACCATATCGCATTTTTCGCTCCCTCCACCGGCGAAGTCGAACGCCTCGCCGATATCCTGCAAGAGTATGGGATCGGCTATCAGTTAGGCCTCGAATCGGCCTCCGGCACCCGGCCGGCCATTGCCGAACGTCCCTACCATGGCGCGGTATCCAGCGCCTTCCTGATCAAAGGCAACATTCGCCGCGGTGGCGTGCTCAGCGATTCCCAACTGGCCATCATCGGTTCCGAGGACCTGTTCGAGACCTCCGACCTGGTGGCTCAGCAGCCCACTAAGTCGCAACTGGCGGCCTTTGCCGCTGACATCGCCGATCTCAAGCCAGGCGATTTCGTCGTCCACACAACCCATGGAGTGGGCCAGTTTCTCGGGATCCGCGAAATCGCGCAAGGAGATCAAAAAGGCGACTTCATGGTGCTGGAGTACGCCGGGGAATCGAAGCTCTACGTCCCCCTCACCCGCCTCGATTTGGTGCAGAAGTACCGCGGCGCGGGCGAGGCCAAACCGCACCTCGATCGCATGGGCGGCGTTACGTGGGCGAAAACAAAGTCGCGCGTCAAAGCCAAAATGCGCGACATGGCCGACGAGCTACTGAAGCTCTATGCGAAGCGACGCATGGCCCAGGGGTTTTCTTTTTCCTCCGATAGCAACTGGCAGCGCGAGTTTGAGGACGCCTTCGCTTACACGCCCACCAAAGACCAGCTAAAGGCCGTATCACAGATCAAGAACGACATGGAAGGCGAGCAACCGATGGATCGCCTGCTCTGCGGCGATGTCGGGTTCGGCAAAACCGAAGTGGCCATGCGGACCGCCTTCAAAGCGCTCGGCGACGGCAAACAGGTGGCGGTTCTTGCCCCCACCACCGTCCTCGCCTTCCAGCACTTTGAAACGTTCAAGCGCCGGTTTGCCTCGTTCCCGGTTCGTGTTGAATTGATCAGCAGATTTCGAACTCCCAAGGAAATCAAAGGCGTCCTCGAAGAGGCCGCGGCCGGAAAAGTGGACATTCTCATCGGGACACACCGCCTGCTTTCGAAAGACGTGGAATTCAGTGACCTGGGCCTGCTCATCGTGGATGAAGAGCAGCGCTTTGGCGTGAAGCACAAGGAACGCCTGAAGGAGATGCGGCACAACGTGGATGTGCTCACCATGAGTGCAACGCCCATTCCCCGCACCCTGCACATGTCGCTGCTCGGCCTCCGCGACATGTCGGTCATCGAAACGCCGCCCAAGGACAGGCTGTCCATCAATACGGTGGTCGCACACTTCAACCCCGACCTCATCAAATCGGCCATCGAGCAGGAGATCGCCCGCCAAGGCCAGGTCTATTTCATTCACAACCGCGTCGATACCATCTTTATGCGGGCCGCCTTTATCAAGGAACTCATTCCCGATATCCGTATCGGAGTGGGGCACGGCCAGATGGGCGAAGCGGAGCTCGAAAAGGTCTTGCTTGGGTTCATGCGCCACGAATTTGACGTGTTTGTCTCTACAACCATCGTCGAAAACGGCCTGGACATTCCTTTAGCCAACACCATCATTATTGAAAACGCCGAACGCTATGGCTTAAGCGAGCTGTACCAGCTTCGGGGACGTGTGGGCCGCTCCAACCGGCGCGCTTACGCGTACTTGTTAATCCCCGCCGATACGCAGCTCAGCGAAATAGCGCGCAAGCGCTTGGCCGCGCTAAAAGAATTTAGTGATCTGGGCGCTGGCTTCAAAATCGCCGCTCTTGACCTGGAGCTTCGCGGCGCGGGCAACCTGCTCGGTGGTGAACAGCACGGCCATATCGAAGCGGTCGGCTACGACACCTACGTCCGGCTTTTGGAAGAGACCGTTCGTGAGTTGAAGGGCGAGGAAGTTCCGCTAGAGATTCACGCGACGCTGAACCTGGGCCTCGACATTCGAATTCCTTCCACCTACATCACAGAGGAAGCGCAGCGCCTCCGGTCTTACAAGCGCATCGCCGACGTGACCGACGAGGAAAGTGCAAAACGCATCACCGAGGAACTGGCCGACCGCTATGGCCCGGTTCCCGAGGAGGTTCAAAACCTGGTTCGCTTTGCCCTCCTTAAAAGCCTCGCCGAGCGCACCGGCGTCGAATCCATTGATCGCCGCCAGGGATTCGCCAATATCAAATTTCATCAGCAATCCAAGGTGGATCCGTTCAAACTGATGGCTCTGGTTCGCGGCACCCCGAACGCCAACTTCAGTCCGGCCGGTGTCCTGAAGATTCCTCTCACGAGCACCAACCCTGCCGATCTGCTTTCGGAAATTCGGGACAGCCTGCTTACGCTCAGTGTCGAGGAAACAGCCCCAGCCATCAAACGTTAGGTTGGAATGGCATTGCCTTCACCTCTCCATTTGTTGTCATAATGGATAAAAAGTTATGAAGCTCCAGTGCGTTGCGGCCGGCCTGCTATTTGCCGGATCCTTGTCAGCTGCCGATAGGCCCACCACCACCACGGATCATTTCACGATCGTCGATGAAATCGTTGCCAAGGTGAATGGCGATATCGTGAGCCGTGATGAACTGCAACGTTTGACCCGTGAAGCGGAACAGGAATTGAAGGCCCAGGGCGATTCGGGGCCCAAGCTTGATCAAGACCTCCAGACAGCCCAAAAAAATCTCCTCCGGGACCGCATCGATCAACTTTTGCTCGTCCAAAAAGGAAAAGAGCTGAACATCAATGTGAATACTGAGGTCGCCAAGTACTTCGCGGACCTGCAGCGCCGCTCAAAAATCAGCGATCCTGAGAAGTTTCACGAATATATACGGCAGCAATCCGGGATGTCGTTCGAGGACTTTCAGCAGGAAACCAAGAATCAGATGCTGACCCGGAATGTGATCGGCCAGGAAGTCGGTAGACACATCAACATCAGCCCGCAAGAGGTCCAGGCTTACTACAACGCGCACAAGAGTGAGTTCGTCCGGGACGAAAAGGTATATCTCAGCGAGATTCTGATCTCCACACAGGGCAAAGATGAAAAGGGCGTTGCGGCTGCGGAAAAGAAGGCGAACCTGGTTGCCGCCGAGGCCGCAAAGGGCGAACGGTTCTCCGACTTGGCTCGCGACAACTCCGACGCCAACACTGCGCAACAGGGCGGCGACCTCGGTGTTGGCTATAAAAAGGGTGACCTCGACAAGCCCTTGGAAGACGCGGTTTGGAATCTGCCGAAGGGCGGTGTCACAAAGCCCATTCGTATCCCCAGCGGTTTCGAAATTTTGAAGGTGAACGACCACACGAAAGCGGGGCTTGCGTCTCTCGATGAAGTCCGCAGCGAAATCGAAAACACACTTTACGGGCCTAAAATGCAGCCCAAAGTGCGCCAGTACCTGACGGACCTCAGGCAGACCGCCTTCTTGCAAATCCGGCCTGGCTACGTCGATACGGGCGCGGCACCCGGGCAGAACACAAAGTGGCAGGATCCGGCGCAGCTAAAGCCCGAAACAATCACAAAGGCGGAAGTCCAGGAAAAGACGAAGCATAAACGCCTGTTTGGGGTTGTTCCCATTCCCGGAACACAGACCACTGTCACCGGAAAGAGCAGTTCTCGCTAATTTATGAAATCGCCGTATGTCGGAGACCTCGTTCCCAACGAGATTGTTACTGCTCAATTTTTAGTGATTTCCAAGGAGGTTCGCCAGAAGAAAAGCGGCGAACCCTACCTTTCCCTTCAGTTCTGCGACCGTACCGGTGAGATTGAAGCGAAGATGTGGGACAACGTCGCCGAAGTAATGAATAGCTTCGACCGCGACGACTTTGTGAAAGTCAAAGGCCTCGCCCAGCTATATCAGAATCGCTCGCAGTTCACGGTCCATCGCCTGCGCCGTCTGGAAGAGCACGAAGTGGAACCGGAGGACTACTTTCCCTGTTCGGACCGCGATCCCGATGAGATGTTCCTGGAACTGTGGGACATCATCGCCGGGTTGAAAAACGAACATCTGCGGGCATTGCTGCATGCGGTGTTCAATGACAGCCAGCTCGCCGCGTTTTTCAAAATTGCACCCGCTGCGAAATCCATCCACCATGCCTGCCGGGGCGGCTTGCTGGAGCATGTGCTGTCCCTTTGCCAGCTCTGCCGCATAACAGCATCGCACTACAAGGACATCGACCTTGACCTGCTGCTGACTGGCGCCATCCTCCACGACATCGGCAAGCTCGAGGAGTTGTCTTACTCGCGCAGCTTCAGCTATACCGCTCCCGGCCAGTTGCTCGGGCATATTGTGATCGGGTTGCGCATGGTCGGAGAAAAGATGGACAAGCTCCCCGATTTCCCGCCCAAACTGCGCGTTCTGGTTGAGCACATGATTATCAGCCACCACGGCCTACTGGAGTTCGGTTCACCGAAGGTCCCGTTGTTTCTCGAAGCGCTCCTCCTGCACCATCTCGATAACCTCGATTCCAAAATGGAGTCCATGCGTGCTGCCGTCGGTCGTGATCAGGGAGATGGCGAATTCACCGGATGGATCGGGCCGCTGGAGCGTGTTGTTCTAAAAAAGGACCGCTTCTTGGACGGCTCCGTCCCGCGGGTGAAAGACGGCGCCCCGTCGAATGGTGCCCCCGTTTCCACTCCCGAACCGCGCAAGGAAGCGCACCCGTCCACGCCCCAGACTCTGCTCGGTGAAAAGCTCCAGGCGGTGCTCGGCGACTGGAAGTAGACAAGTGGTACGATTGTGAATTGTCAGGCCCCGGGCTTCGTGCAATGGGCGGTCGTAAACCCCGCCAGGTCCGGAAGGAAGCAACGGTAGCGATTTAGCTCGTGTGCCGCGGATCACCCGGGGTCTGGCAAGGTATTTCTTCTTTCTTCGGCTCATCTCACCAGCGTGTATCAGGTAATCGCAAGAAAGTATCGTCCTCAGAATTTCAGCGAACTCAT
>DATIMM010000049.1:0-6744 GCA_035475295.1 Bryobacteraceae bacterium | reverse complement strand
ATCGACGGATGCCGATGTCCTTTCGATTCGCGTACATCTGGCGCGAATGCGGGAGCAGACAATCCGGAATGACGCGGCCTTGAAGACGGCGCAAGCTGCGCTGAATGACGTACTGGGAGAGCCAATTGACACACCTTACACCCTGACGAGCGCCCCGACTCCTCTGCAGCCGATTGGGAGGCGCACGGGAGAACTTGAAAGAGATGCAGCGATGAAACGGCCCGAGGCCCAACGAGCCAACCTTGCCATGCAGGTTGCTTCCACGCAAGTGGGCCTGGCTCAATCCTCCTTCTGGCCGAAATTGACGGCGCATGCGGTGTTTGAATCTGACCGTCAGCAGTTTGCAAATCGGGGCGGGGCGAATTGGCTAGGATCTGTCTCACTGAACTGGAACCTCTTCAACGGAGGTGCTGATAAAGCCAGACTTGAGGAAGCAAGAGCTTCGCTCTTACGGAGTCGCGCCGAGCGAGACCGCTTATCGTCTTCCTTGAAAGTGGAAGTGCGGCGGGCAGCCAATGACCTGGAGGCGGCGAATCAGCAGGTAGAGGTTGCGAGGAACACTGTTGACGAGGCAGAGGAAAGCCTACGCATCACGCAGAACCGCTACCAGGTGGGAATGAGCACCGTCACTGATCTCCTGCGCACCGAAGCCGCGGTGCTGGAAAGCCGCACTCAATATCAGGCCGCCTTGCACGATCAACGCTTGGCCGCAGCGATGCTGGAATTTGCTGCTGGACAACTATCGGTGGACTCTCCTGTGGTGAACGAGTAAGAAATCATGAGCTATCAAGCTTTGTTGTACTCCATCCCTCTGTTTCTTGTTTTGCTGGCCGGGTGTGCGCATCCCGCGAAGAAGTCGGCTTCGGAGCCTCAAAAGACGGCCGTTCCTGTTCAAGTGACACCGATTGCCGAAACCGATCTTCAGGACACCTATATTGCGCCGGGCACGATTCGAGCGAAAACGCGTTCGACACTGTCGAGCAAAGTGATTGCGTATGTTCAGTCCGTAGCCGTTCACGAAGGGGAGCGAGTACACGCCGGGCAAACACTCGTCGTCCTGGACGCACAGGAATTGGACGAACGCTACCGAGGTGCTCAGTCCGGACGCGAAGAAGCGGCGCGCGCGATCGAAGCAGCGGACAGCGGCGTCGCTGAAGCCAAAACGAACCTACAGTTAGCGGAAGTGACGTTTAAGAGACTCAAAGATTTATTCGATCAGCGCTCGATTTCCAATCAGGAGTTTGACGAAGCACAAGCTCGGCTGAAATCCGCACAGGCCGCTTACGATCGCGCGCTCGCCCGCCGCGGTGAAGCACAAAGCAAGGCTCAGCAAATGCAGGCCGAACTGCGCACCGCAGAAATCACGCGCGACTATGGAACAGTCACGGCTCCGTTTTCTGGCGTTGTTGTGGCAAAAACCGCGGATCCGGGTATTCTAGCCACTCCCGGAATGCCTCTGGTCATCCTCGAGCAGGAAGGCAATTATCGTTTGGAAGCTTCGGTCGAGGAATCCCGTCTTGCGTCCATTCATGTGGGTGATCGAGTGCCCGTCCACATCGATGCCCTCAACAAAGATCTGACGGGAGCGGTTTCCGAGATCACACCATTAACGGACGCGACTTCCCGCACCGACATTGTAAAGCTCGACCTGCCTGCGACAAGTGGAATACATTCTGGCATCTTCGGCCGTGCGCTATTCCCGGTCGGTGATCGCAAAGGAATGGCGGTGCGCGCAGATGCCATCATCCGCCAAGGCGATCTTGAGTTCGTCCTCGTCTCGGAAGGCGGTATTGCGCGCCGCCGGTTGATTACGACGGGTGAGCACGTCGGTACACAAGTTGCTGTCCTTGCGGGCCTTCGTCCGGGCGATCAACTCATCTATCCGGTTCCGGCTGGCTTAGCAGACGGCGCTCCCTTAGAGGTGCAACGGTGAGGGAAGCGCGCCGGTTGGGCCCGGCAGGAAAGCTCGCTCGGCTATGGATCGACTCCAAACTGACGCCCCTATTGATTGCGGGCTCCTTACTGATCGGCATCTTCGCTGTCTGGAAGCTGCCCCGTGAAGAAGAACCGCAGATCATCGTGCCGATGATCGACGTCTCGGTTGAAATGCCAGGGGCATCCGCGCGTGAAGTCGAACAACGTGTCACGAAGCCCATGGAAAAACTTCTGTCGGAAGTTCCGGGAGTTGAGTATGTGTACTCAACATCCAGTCCAGGCAGATCGCTGGTCATCGTTCGTTTTTTCGTCGGCCAGGACGAAGAAAAGAGCATTGTACGACTG
This sequence comes from Bryobacteraceae bacterium, assembly GCA_035475295.1. Lineage (GTDB taxonomy): Bacteria > Acidobacteriota > Terriglobia > Bryobacterales > Bryobacteraceae > Bog-105. The sequence goes on along the minus strand of DATIMM010000049.1, from coordinate 4,464 downwards.
AACCAAAAGCTGATGGCCAACTTCGACCTGATCCCTCCGGGTGCATCGAAGCCGTTGGTGAAGCCGCGCTCGATCGACGATGTACCCATCCTGGCGCTCACGCTTTCGAGCGATGTGTATGGAGATTACCAGCTCCGCAGAATCGCAAGCCAGTTACACGACACCATCAAGCAAACGCCCGATGTGTCGGTCGTCACAATCATTGGCGGTGAGCGCAGGCAAGTTCAGGTGTTGCTCGATTCCACTCGTCTCGCCGCCTATGCAAAGACTCCAGACGATGTGGTCCAGGCATTGTCGGTTGCGAATCATCGATCTGCGATAACGTCCTTTTCGAACAACAACCAGGAGATTGCGCTTGAGACTGGTGACTTCTTGCGAACAGCTGACGACGTGAAGAATGTGGTTCTCGGCGTTTTCAATCAGAACCCCGTGTTCGTTCGGGATGTCGCAAAGGTGACTGACTGTGGCGAGGAACCGGTTCAATATGTCCGCTATCTTGACCGCGGACACGCCTCTCCCCGGCCCGCAGTGACGCTTGCCATAGCGAAGCGGAAAGGCACAAACGCCGTTACGGTCGCCACTAATGTCTTGGAGCGAGTGGCGGCCGAAAAGGGAACGGTTATTCCCGCAGGTGTGACTGTCACGACAACTCGCAACTATGGAGAGACAGCGGCAGAGAAGTCGAACGAACTGCTATTCCACATGCTCATTGCAGTGGCTTCAGTCAGCGTCCTTATCGGCTTCGCCCTTGGCGTCCGGGAGTCTCTGATTGTATTCCTTGCGATTCCGGTCACGCTCGCCCTCACCTTAGCGATTTTCTACCTGTACGGATACACGCTGAACCGGATCACGCTTTTTGCCTTAATCTTCTCGATTGGCATCTTGGTAGATGACGCCATCGTGGTGGTGGAAAACATTGTGCGTCACTGGCGGTTGCCTGAAAATCAAGGGCGTGCTCCCTTCGACGTCGCCGTGGACGCTGTCGATGAAGTAGGCAATCCCACTATCCTGGCCAGTTTTACGGTCATTGCGGCAATCCTGCCGATGGCGTTCGTGGGTGGATTGATGGGCCCCTATATGCGGCCGATTCCGATCGGCGCGAGTGCTGCTATGGCGTTCTCCGTATTAGTTGCCTTCATTGTGACACCCTGGGCCGCGGTTCGCATTCTGAAGAAAGCCGGAGAACACAAGCATGGAGGGCGAGAGGACCGACTGACTCGCGGCTACCGATCTGTTATGGGAACACTTCTGCATCAGTCGAGAATCCGTTGGATATTCCTGGCAGGAGTCATAGTACTGCTCGTCGGAGCCGTGTCGTTGTTCTACTTTAAGATCGTAACGGTGAAGATGTTGCCGTTTGACAACAAGAGTGAATTCCAAGTGATCGTCGATATACCGAACGGGACGACACTCGAAGAAACGGAACGCGTAACCGAGGCTCTCGCACGCGAGACGATGAAGCAATCAGAGGTTGTCAATGTGCAAACCTATGCGGGCACAGCGTCGCCCTTCAACTTTAATGGCCTGGTGCGACATTACTATCTCCGTCACGGTCCGAATGCTGCTGATTTCCAGGTGAACCTGCTCGCAAAAGGGGATCGCTCTCTCCAGAGCCATGACATCGCCAAACAGGTACGGGAGCGCATTCAGCCGATTGCAAATCGGTTGGGAGCCCGCATCAAAGTTGCCGAGGTGCCGCCTGGCCCGCCGGTCCTCGAAACTCTGGTTGCGGAAGTGTACGGCCCAACGCTGGAAGGACGCATCGCTGTTGCACGCCAGATCCGGAGCATCTTTCAATGCGCGCCCGGAGTCGTCGACACGGATTGGTATGTCGAAGATGACCAACCGGAGGACCGCGTTTTAGCGGATCGCGAGAAGGCCGCCTTGAACGGAATCACGGAGGACCAGATCGTGCGGACGCTCGAAACGGCATCGGCAGGTTATCCAACAGGCCTGCTGCATACCCCATCCGCTAATGAAGATGTCGCTATCGTGGCGCGCCTAAACCGTGCGGGCCGCTCCAGCGTGGGGGACCTGCGGACTTTGCGCGTGACTGGAAGTTCAGGGCAATCCGTTCCGCTCGCCGAAGTGACCCGAGTGGAACGGACAACAATCGATAAGAGCATCTACCACAAGAATCTTCTGCCTGTTACTTACGTGACGGCCGATGTTGCCGGTGCTGTCGAGAGTCCGGGTTACGCGATTTTCAAAATGATGCCGGCGATCGATGCACTGCATCCGTATCCGGGCGGTCATGTCGAACAATACTTCGCAAGGCAACCCGCCGATATCTCACAGTTTTCTGTCAAGTGGGATGGAGAATCACATATTACTTATGAAGTGTTCCGTGATCTCGGTCTTGCATTTGCGGCCGTACTGGTGCTGATCTATGCGTTAATTGTGGGCTGGTTCAGGTCCTTCGTCACACCATTTATCATCATGGTCGCCATACCGTTCTCGCTGGTCGGCATCGTGCCCGGGCATTGGACCATGCATGCTTTCTTCACTGCAACATCGATGATCGGATTCATTGCAGGAGCAGGAATTGTGGTGCGGAACTCTATTATTCTGGTGGACTTTATCGAACTTCGCCTCCGAGAAGGCATGGCGCTTGATCAAGCCGTGATCGACGCCGGAGCGGTGCGGTTTCGGCCCATGGCGCTCACCGCAGCCGCAGTTGTGGTTGGGGCGACGGTCATCCTGTTCGACCCCATCTTTCAAGGACTTGCAATCTCCCTTATGGCTGGTGAAATTGCATCGCTTGCGCTTTCCCGCATGACTGTGCCGATCGTGTATTACATCGTCAATCGGCGTAGACAGACTGCGGTATCAGATGTCACCAATTCGTGAAACTTGCTTCTTGGTTTTTGAAAGGATTTTGCTATGTGCATCGAACGATATTTACGACTGATTGCCGGATTCTTTGTTCTCGCAAGTTTGGCGCTCGGTTACTGGGCCCATCCGGCTTGGTTTCTGTTCACCGCTTTCGTGGGATTGAACCTGTTTCAATCAGCAGTTACGAACTGGTGTCCGATGATGACATTCCTCAAATGGATGCATTTGCCAGCTTGCTCAGAATTGAATAACCGGCGAAGTGGCAGGATATAGCCAACCCATATGGTGTGCTTCGGCAACGACACATAATAGGATGGCCTTGCTGCGTGCCGTGTTTGATGGCTAGACTGACTAGCAAGATAACCCCGTTCCGGACAAGAACGGAGGCATTCCCTCTTTGAGACGGTGCATGGGTGGGTCGTCGTCTAAGCGCTCCAGGAATGAAGGCCAGCGCATGGCGTGAGGCAAGAACTAGTCACAACACGAACCGACTTCGTTCTGTTTTTATCGCTAGTAGCCTGCCGGTGATGGTTATCGCGCTTGTTTTACGCGTCCTTGACTGCAACTCCGTTTTATGGGAGAGTCTGCTTTGCGCTTTCTCGAGACTTCGCAATGAAATCAGAGCGGTCTGCGTCTGCAGATTGGCCGGAGCGCATGCCAGATTATCGAACCGTTTTTGTCGGCGGAGGCGTAATCGTCCGGAGGGGACGATAGCCGGCCGATTCCTCTTTATAGCCGGTCGGAGCCAGCCCCGGCACATTGAGGCTCCCGGAAGGACCATCTGGTGTTTCATGAGGGTCATTACCAGCGACGTTCCTGCCGCTTATCCATCAGCAGGACACCGCGGTCTAAATCGAGCCACATCGGAGGCCGGACACTCAGGCAGCCTGCTGAGTACGCTGCAACTCCTTCAGCATGACAGTGATGGTCGGCTCCTGATAGATAGTGGAGAGTTGATAGGGCCAATGTCCATGCTGATGCAGATAGCGATCGACGTCGGCCACGAGATCGGATAATCGCTTTTGTTTGTGGTTGCGCGTGGCCTTGTCATGCACATCGCCGAAGATACGCTCAATCGGATTGGCCCGTGGACAATATGTCGGGAACCAGAGCAGATGAAAACGCGGCTGAGCGGCCAACCAACGTTGGACGGCTTGGGCCTTATGAATCTTGTAATTATCCACAACCACATAGATCCGGTTGTAGGAACGAGCGGGATAGCGATGTCTCCGTTGGTCGAGCAGATTCCGAAAGAGCTGGTTGGTTTTGCGCGGCCCGCAGCAGTGGTGTACCACTCCGGTATGGCTGTCCCAGGCTCCAGCCAGATAGTGCTTCTAATTTTTGCCGGGCGTCATTACTTCGACCTGCGTGCCTTGAGGCATCCATTGATAACCGCTCTTGGGCAGTAAGGGAATGTCCAGTTCATCGGCGAACAGCAGTACTTCGCGGCGCCGTGAGCTCTCCCAGATCAGGCGCATGCGGGCTAACTTGCGGACCTTGGTAGGGTCGAGGACTGGCGCTATAGTTCCGTAGGTCCGGCCTATCTGTTGCGCCCTGTTTCCTTTGGGAGTGCCTCACTAACCGAACCATAAGCTGGTTTCCAGCCCCCGCCACATCGCACGTAGCGTG
>DATIMM010000048.1:0-8907 GCA_035475295.1 Bryobacteraceae bacterium | reverse complement strand
GGCTTCTTTCACCGCTCCCAACGAATAAAGCTGGCCTTAGCGGGGATCAGCGTCAACGGACGCATCTATCCGACCCAGGCCGAAACGCTCGAGCTGAAGGGGGGCAAGCCGCAGGGGGACGGAAATGACTCAGATAATTCTGGTGGTGAAAAACCTAACGGGCAGAAGGGGCTCGTCGTTCTGCCCAACACGCCCCTGACCTTCACCCTGTCCGCGCCCTTGACCATCACGGTCCCAGGCGGAAGTCTGGGAGCCGGAACTATGAGTAGTGGCTCAGTTTAGTTGAGGCACAACCAATTGAGCAACTACCATTGAAGATAGGCTCTTGCCTCGGTCAGTTCCTCACAATCGACAACTCGTCCTTCGAACGCAAGCGCGACCGCATACCACTTCGACGCGCGCTCCGGATCGACTGGAACATCACTCCCTCCGAGTAAATGCGGCCGAGAGCAACAGCGGCGAAGAATTCCACGTGAGCCACGCGCTCATATAGTTGAATGGCCTTGGCCATATCGCGGGGGGTTCCGAGCCCTGCGGCATACATGTCCCCGAGGTTAACTATCGCCCGGGATGCCCCCTGCTCGGCCGCAGCGGACAACAGCCGATGGGCTTCTTTGTAATCAACCTCAACTCCCTTATCACCGAAGAGATAACGCAAGCCTAAAATGGCTTGCGCAGCGCAACTACCTTCGGCAGCCCACAACTTCAGTTTTGCGACGTCCATAATCTTACTTACTTAGCGAACACACCTCTATCGACGCCTCAGAAGCGCCATGCTCAAGTTGAGCCACTACCAACTACCGCCGGTCATTGACACCCTACCCGTACCTTCCTATAATGAGTCTTTGGGTTTAGCGAGATAGCGTTCTTGCGTCTTCACTCTGCCGTCCGATGCAACTGGAACTCAGCTGGTTGCGTGGTTTGGCGAATCCCACAGTATCAACCAGTAAGGAATTGTCATGCCAAAACGTACATTTCAGCCAAACAATCGTCATCGGGCCAAGACTCATGGATTTCGAGTGCGTATGAAGACCGCCGATGGCCGGGCTGTGCTCGCGCGTAGACGCGCCAAGGGCCGCCACAAATTGACCGTCAGCGACGAGCGGGCATTGCGCGAAGCCATCTAAGCAGCTTTGCCGGTTTGTTCCGCTGTCACTTCCTCAGTCCAGACGCGTTCTCAAATCGTCTGAGTTCCGGAGTATTTATCAATCGGGGACTCGCATGACCAGCCGTTATTTCGTTGCGTTTTGCCGGAAGCAGGAAGACTCAGACGCTCCCTCACGGTTCGGGTTTACCGTCCCGAAAGCGCTCGGCAAGGCAGTGAAGCGAAACCGCATTAAGCGGAGGATGCGCGAAGCTGTTCGGGCCCACTTGGATGACCTTTCAACCGAGTGGGCCATTGTATTTAATCCCAGGCGAGCTGTTTTGGATGCTCCCTTCGAAGAGGTATGTCAGGAAGTCGGCCGGATCTTCGCGCGATGCAATCAGTCCTGATTGCTACGCTTCGAGCTTACAAGCGGTTCATCTCTCCGCTGCTTCCTTCCGCCTGCCGTTTCTATCCCACCTGCTCCGAATACACACTACAAGCCGTCGAAAAATACGGACCCTGGCGCGGAGTATGGCTGGGAACGAAACGAATCGCCAAATGCCATCCCTTTCATGAGGGAGGATATGATCCCGTTCGCTAGCCCCACACGTAGGACAATTAAATTTTAATGCCGAATCAACTTGGTAATTCGAATCCCGAGCCACCGTCGCTGGAAAAACGCCTTCCGTTGGCGCTGGCGCTGATGATGCTGGTGCTGTTGGCCTCGCAGTACTTCTTTAAGCCCGCTCCCGGACCTAAGCCCGCCACGCCCGTGACGAACAAGAATGTCGCGGCGCTTGCGGCAAAGCCGCAGGAGGCTGCGCCGCCGACGGTCGCGAGTACGGAAGTGTCGGCCGGTGAAGTGAAGGCCAATTCGGAGGTCCCGACCACGATTGATACTTCGCTATACAACATCGTCTTCACGAACCGCGGCGCTGTTGTTAAAAGCTGGACCCTGAAGAAATATCAAAACAGTCTAGGCAAGCCTTTGCAACTGATAAATCCCGAGGCGACGGACGTTCCCCTGCCGTTTAGCATTCAGACCAACGGGCAGAAGCTTACAGTGGACCCGAACACGGTACTTTATCAAGCGAAAATCTCGCCTGACGGCAGGGGTGTGGATTACGAGTATTCGGACGGCAACACGACGATTCGCAAGTCATTCCGGTTCACGCGGGACAGTTATCTGGCGAACATCAAATCCGAAGTGCTAGTCAACAATAACCCCGTGCCTCATTTCCTCATGTGGCGGGGCGGATTCGGTGACCTGCGGGTTCGAAATGCTTCCGGTTCAGACCGCGTCGTGCGCTACGACGGTAGTGCAAATAAATTAGAGGCCAAGGTCGCCAAGGATGCAAAGAACGGGCCCGTGACGGAATCCGGCAACTATACATTCGCGGGCCTGGAAGACACATTCTTCGCGGCCGTTGCACTGCCTGCCGGCGAGTCTTCCATGGAGGTACGGACCTACAGCGATGACGTGAAGTCACCGGGCGAAGAAAAGCCCACTGCATTTGTCGGAGACGGCATCTCTACCGGCACGCAGAACAGCATCTCTCTCTATGTCGGGCCGAAAGACGACGACATCTTGCGGAGGGTGAATCCCAAGCTCACCAAACTGATCGATTGGGGCTTCTTCGGCATTCTCGCGAAGCCGCTGTTCATCTCCCTGAACTGGGTGCACGACCACCTCACCAGCAACTATGGCTGGTCGATCATTATTGTCACGCTGGTGATCAATATTCTGCTGTTTCCCTTCAAGCTCACCAGTTTGCGGTCGGCCCGGAGGATGCAAAAGCTGCAGCCGCAGATTCAGGCCATCAACGCCAAATATAAAGACGTTGGCCTGCGCGATCCCCGCAAGGCGGAACAGAACCAGGAGGTGATGGCGCTGTATAAGAGGGAGGGCGTGAATCCGCTAGGCGGCTGTCTGCCTCTTCTACTGCAACTGCCATTCTTCTATGCGTTTTACCGCGTGCTCAATATTGCCATCGAGCTTCGACATGCCCCGTGGCTTTGGGTGCCGGATTTATCGCAGGCGGAATTGTTGCCCATCCACATTCTGCCTCTGGTCTTAATCGCAACGCAGTTTCTGATGCAGAAAATGACGCCGGCGGCGGGCGTGGATCCCAATCAGCAGCGCATGATGATGTTCATGCCGCTGATGTTCGGGTTCATGTTCTATTACGCATCGGCTGGACTTGTACTATATTGGTTAACCGGCAACCTGGTGGGGATCGCGCAACAGCTTATTATCAATAAGACCATGCCTGCTCCTCCGCCGCCTCCGCGCCCGGTTAAGGCGCCGGTGAAGAGGGCCGTGAAGAAATAAACTGCATGAAATATACCGTTGACTCGCTGCGGCCGAAGCTGGAACAGTTTTTAACACCACTCCTGAAGAATGCCGGCTTCGAGATTGCCTACGAGTTGCATGAATCGGAGAATCCGCATCCGGAAGTGGAGAACCCGGAAGTGACGGTGAAGTTTTCCGGCCCGGATGTAGATCTGCTTCTGTCCAATCGTGGGGAGCTGCTGCTGGCGCTGGAGCATCTTTCCACTGAGGCTTTGCGTGTCCCGGCCGAAGACCACTCGCTTATTTCATTCGATGCGAACGATTACCGGCTGCTGCGGATTGAAGAGCTGCGCATGAGCGCGCTCGCCGCGGCCGAGAAGGTGAAGCGCACGCACACGCCGTTTCACTTCAACCCGATGACCAGCCGGGAGCGGCGCGTGATTCATCTTGCCCTACGGGATGACAAAGATCTGCGCAGCGAAAGCCTGGGCGTAGGACCGAGCCGAGCTGTGGTGGTTGTTCCTGCTGACATGCCTACGCCACCCGCACCGCCACCCCCGGCGCGAGGATTTAACCGTGGAGGTTCGCGGGGCGAAGGTCATCGCGGAGGAAGTGGGCCGCGTGAAGGTTATCGCGATCGTCCTTACGGCGGCGGGAACGGTGGGAACCGCCCATATCGCGGTGGACGCGGGCCGCGCTAGGATTCCATGAACCCGAGCGACACGATTGTCGCTATCTCGACTCCGCCCGGACGCAGCGGACTTGGCGTGGTCCGGCTTTCCGGTTCGCAAAGCCGCGCGATTGCGGAACAGATTTTACGCTTTCCTCAACAGCCGCGCTGGCAGCCCTGGTCGAGCCAACTCGCGGAACTGCTGGACGACGACGGAGCAGGCACAACAGTCGATCAAGTCGTCATTTCTTTTTTTGCAAAGCCGCGCTCGTACACAGCCGATGACCTGGTTGAGATCGCCTGCCACGGTGCGCCGGTAATCTTGCGGCATTGCGTCGAGAAGGCGCTGCGCGCGGGTGCAAGGCTGGCAGAACCAGGTGAGTTTACTCTGCGCGCTTATCTGAACGGGCGCATCGATCTTCCGCAAGCGGAGGCTGTGCGCGATCTGATCGACTCGACGACGTTGTATCAGGCGAAGGTTGCGGCGCAACAAGTGGAAGGCTCCGTATCGCGCCGGATCAGACCCATCAAGGAACAATTGCTGGAGCTGATTGCGCTGCTGGAGGCCGGCATCGATTTTGCCGAGGATGACATCAGTGTCGCTTCCCCGGAAGAGATTCTGCGCAGGCTAAAGCCCATTCAGAGTGATCTGGGAAAACTTGTGGCCAGCTTCCAATCTGGCAAGCTGGTGTACCAGGGATTTACGCTTGCGATTGCGGGACGCCCGAATGTGGGAAAGAGCAGCCTCTTCAACCGGCTGCTGGAGCAAGACCGCGCGATTGTGACCGAGATTCCGGGCACGACGCGCGACCTTGTTTCCGAATCGATATCGATGGACGGGATACCCGTCAAGATCGTCGATACGGCAGGCATTCGCGAAGGGCAGGACGTTGTGGAGAGCCTGGGTATCGAGCGTAGTTACCAGGCGATGGCCGATGCCGATTTAACGCTGCTGGTCTTCGACCTGTCGCAAGAAGAAACCGAAGCGGACCGTTTGCTGCTGGACAAGTTGCGGGAACGCCGTCCCTTGCTGGTAGGCAACAAGCGCGACCTCCCGAAGCGCCTGAATGGCGTTCCCGGGTTGCTTGCTGTATCAGCAACCACCGGAGAGGGCATTTCCGAGTTGAAACAGATTATCCTGCAGCGGCTGGCACCGGAAGGATTGGCGTCGCCCGAAAGCGGAAGCCTCACCAACGTTCGTCATGAAGCGCTTCTGCACGAAAGCCTGGAGGCACTGCAGAACGCACAGCGCGCGGTGGAGTTTCAGATTCCGCATGAAATGCTGCTGCTCGATTTATACGCAGCGTTGCGGCCCATCGATGGAGTGACGGGCGCAACCACGGCAGACGATATTCTAAATCGAATTTTCTCTACGTTCTGCATTGGGAAGTAGACGAGCTCCGACGGCAATTCCCGAAGCATCAGGAAACGTCGTTCGCGTGGGAAATAAGCCATAGCGTTCGATGAGCGATGGATCGCGCTGGATATCTTCGATCAGGAGTTTTCGTGTTACGCTGACAGACTCCATGGGCAGTCGTCCGGTCTTTCTCACGCTTCCGTTCCTGCTGCTGCCGTTGCTTGGCTTAGCAGCGGGTGGGCCGAAGCTGACACGTAAGTATCAGAATGCCGCAAATAAATTGATCGATGCTGCATTGAAAGACGACGCGGGCTATGCCAAGCTGACGTACCTTTGCGACCGGATCGGGAATCGGCTGAGCGGCTCAGAAGCGCTTCAACAGGCGATTCAATGGGCTGCAGAGCAGATGAAACAAGATGGTCTGGTAAATGTAGTGACGCCGCCGGTGAAGGTTCCGCACTGGGTGCGGGGCCACGAGTCGGCCGAGATCGTGGCACCCGTTAGCAGGCCGTTAGAGATGCTTGGATTGGGGATGAGCGTTGGGACACCCCCGGGCGGCATCACTGGAGACGCCGTGGTGGTGTCGAACTTCGATGAGCTGGAGAAGCTCGGCGCAGGGGCCAAAGACAAAATCGTGGTTTTCAATGTGCCGTACGAAAGCTACGGCAAGACGGTGGTTTATCGCGTCTTCGGACCATCGCGCGCCGCTGCACTGGGAGCCACGGCCGTGTTGGTGCGTTCTATCACGCCACTGGCAATGCAGCAGGCCCATACAGGAACCCTGATGTACTCGTTCGATGCGCCGCAGATTCCCGCTGCCGCCATCAGTATTGAAGACGCACAGTTGCTAGGCCGCCTGCAAGCGGCTGGCAGCACTCTGCGAGTGCATTTGGAGATGCAGGCGCACATGGAGCCGGATGCCGATTCCGCCAATGTCATTGGGGAAATCCCGGGCAGCGAGCATCCGGAACAGATAGTGGTGATGGGCGGACATATCGATTCCTGGGATGTGGGAACAGGCGCGCAGGACGACGGCTCGGGTATTATGGCGACGCTCGAAGCAGCCGCTCTGATCCATAAGTTGGGCCTGAAGCCGAGGCGCACTATTCGGGTCGTGTTCTGGGTGAATGAGGAGAACGGCGGCAAGGGTGGCGAGGCATATCGCGACTGGGTCGGCGATAAAGTCAAGGACCATGTGGCAGCGATTGAGATGGACGAAGGAGCAGAGCGCCCGGTCGGCTTTGGCTATGGGCCTTTTTTGGGCCCTCATTTTCGCACGGCAGAACGTGCGGCTGTTGCGCCCGCCACTCCCACGGCACAGGACCACGAATCAATGAAGATCTGCAGGCAGATTGCGCAGCTGTTGAGACCTGTGGAGGCAGACCAGGTTCATGAGGGCGGCGGCGGCAGCGACATCGAGCCCCTGACGAATGCCGGCGTTCCGAGCCTGAGCCCGATGACGACTGTGGCGCACTACTTTGATTGGCATCATACTCGAGCCGATACGCTAGACAAAGTGGATCCCGACGACTTCCGAAAAAACATCGCTGTCCTTTCCGTACTCGCTTATGTTCTGGCGGACATGCCGGGCCAACTGGCTGGTTCCCCTTTATGAGCACAGACGTTGCGGCGCGGAAGCGTGCCGATCAACTTTCGCACGATGCCTGGATTGGCGATGCGGTCCTTTCTCTTTATGCGCGCAGCAAGATTCTGAAAGAAGATCAGCGCCTGGACGGCGAGAAATGCATACGCATGACTTCGAATCAATTCCTTAGTGCCGTGGGAGAGCCAACGAAAGTGGAAGCTGAGATCGGGCAAATCTATCAACGGGAGGGTCTTACAGCCGCATTTGCCTGGATTGAGGAGCGGCTGATGCCGATGTTTGCAAGGCAGGAAGAAAAGCGCCAGCGCAAAAAAGGCGGGCGGCAATGAGTTCGGCGGAGGCGCGTCACTGTGCCTCCGCCGAACGGGATTACACCGGTTCGACTTCCCGGCTTGCTTCCTTAAGCAGAGGAGCGCATAGCTTCGTCAAAAGCTGATCCGTCTTTTCTTCTTCGGAAAGGGTCTGCGATAACAGCCTTGCCACCTTCTGATGGCCCAATTGCTCGGCGATGGTGCGGACGCTTCCGTATCCGGCGATTTCGTAGTGCTCTATCTTTTGCGCGGCCACCGCAAGCGCCAGATCGGCCGCAAGCTCTTCCTTCTCCTTGCCCTCGGCAATCGTCTCCTGGCCCTCTTCCACCAGCCCCTGCATGGCTCTGCACGGCTTTGCTTTGGCCCTTTCGCCCAGGAGTTCGAAGACCTGTTTCAAGCGTTCCACTTGACGTTGCGTTTCTTCCAGGTGCTTCTCAAACGCCAGTTTCATCTTCGGGTTGCGAGCGGCCTTTGCCATTTTGGGGAGAGCCTTTACAAGCTGGCCTTCCGCCGATAATAGATCCTGAAGCTGATCTACTAGCACTTCTTCTAAGAGCGCCATTATCAATCTCCTCCCGTTGTGGACGACATCGGACGCTTTACACAATCAGAAAAAGAAAAGTGCTGGAAATTTTACTAGCTGCGGACTACTGGCCGGCCTGCGCCGCTGCTGTCACTTGGCGATGCACCGCGTCCAGGATCCCGTTGATGAAAGACAGAGATTCGTCGTTGGAAAATTGACGGGCCAACTCCACGGCTTCATCAATCACGACGGGCGCGGGCGTTGTTTGCTGAGAAAGTTCGAAGATAGCCAGGCGAAGAATGTTGCGGTCCACAACGGCCATACGCTCCAGACGCCAGTTTTCCGCCTTCGCTTGGATCTGTTTGTCGATAGCCTCTGAATTCGCAACCGTTCCACGCGCCAACTCCTCCATGAACCGGTCGGGCTTGGGTTTGTTTTCGCTTTCCTCGGAGTAGAGCGTGTCGTAGTAGTGCGCAATGGCGCGGTCAATGGAGTCGCCTCGCATGTCCCATTCAAACAGGACTTGCAGCGCTCGTTTACGAGATCTGTGCCGGGCCGCCATTGTTATCTTTGATCCTTCAGCTGCTTCATAAGATTCGCAAGTTCGATGGCTACTTCGGCGGCCTCCGCGCCCTTATTGCCCAACTTGCCGCCAGCGCGGTCCATCGCCTGTTGCATATCGTTCGTGGTCAGCACACCGAAGGCAATCGGGACGCCTGTTTCGAGACTCGCCTGGCTCAATCCGTGGGAGGCCCCGCCGGCCACGTAGTCGAAGTGAGGAGTATCTCCGCGAACCACTGCGCCAATTGCCACCACACCATCGCAACGTAGGGCGAGCGCTTTGGCCGCCAACGGAAGCTCCCAAGCACCTGGAACTTTCACGATCGTTATATTTTCGGACGCGCAGCCACGCTTCTCCAGAGCGGCTAGCGCTCCCTGCGCGAGGGCTTCGGTGATGAATTCATTGAACCGGCTCACAACGATACCGATACGCAGCCCAGTGGCGTCGAGCGAACCCTCAATTGTTTTATAAGGCATGAAGAAGACACGCGCAAAACGGCTG
>DATIMM010000047.1:0-18295 GCA_035475295.1 Bryobacteraceae bacterium | reverse complement strand
CAGCTTGGATGAAACCATCGAGAGCTGGGGCATCCACGTCATGCGATCGGCTGTTCGTATGCCGACGGCCAATGCTCATGGCGAACAGGTGATTGAAAGCATACGTCGCGAATGCCCGGACTATCTCATCCCCCTGAACGCATCATGTGCAGAGAACCCTTCGTGAGTGGGTTCGCCATTACAATACTGGTCGCCCGCAACCAGGTCAGACCTGCCGCGCTTCACGCGTGATTGCCAAACCGATTCTCGGCGGTTTGCATTACGAGTACCAATGGGAAAACGTCGCATGAGTTCCACGTTGGAATTTTTGCGGAGGAACACTGGAAACCCGAAATGATCGCCTGGTTGAAGAAGCCGCTGCGCGTGGAGTAGAGCGTAGGTTCGGGGAACATCACGTGTCACTCACCCTGTGCCGCTCGGGCATGCACTTCGATGGTTGAGAGCAAATAAATCCTGGTGCATTCGAATTACAGTAGATCGGGTCTGCCGCTGCGAGCCGGGAATTCGACTCCGTGACTGCGAAGCTCTCAGTAAGTCAATCCCCTGATGGAGGCGTCCAGCAACTGAATCGTATGAAGGACCGGAACTTCTCGCCCGCTTCGTGCCAGGGCTGATCGCAATTGCAAAATACAGCCAGGGTTACCGGTGGCGACGAGGTCGGCACCAAGCGGAGTAATCAGTTGAGCTTTGCGGTCACCGAGGGCGTCGGCGGTTGTAGGTTGCACCAAGTTATAGATACCGGCAGAACCACAACAGATGGACGCCTCTGGAACCTCCAGAAGCTGTAGTGCCGGGACTTGTGACAGTAGCGCTCGAGGTTGACTTCGGACTTTTTGTGCGTGCTGTAGATGGCAAGAGTCGTGGTACGCCACTCTCGAAGGCAGAGAATGACGAACGGCTTGTGGCTCAATCCGCGCTAGAAACTCGCTGATGTCCTCGCATTTCGCGGAGAAGCGTTGCGCCCGCAAGGCGTATTCGGGATCGTCCCGAAGCAAGTGACCATATTCTTTGAGGGACGAGCCACAACCGCCGGCGTTCACGACAATCGTGTCCACTTCAGCACGCTCAAATAGGTCGATCATGCGCCGTGCAAAGATGAGCGCCTTGTTTTCCTCGCCTGCATGTAACAGAAGAGCTCCGCAGCACCCTTGCTCCTCTGGTGCGATCACGTCGAATCCTTCCGCCGTAAGTACCCGGACGGTTGCTGCATTTATCTCGGGAAGAAATTCACGTTGGACGCAGCCGAGGATCATTCCTACGCGCGCCCGGGCAGGACGGCGGACCGATTTCGCGTCGGTCGCTTCCCGGCGCACGGCAACATTAGGCATTAGGCTCTCCATGGCCTGTAAGCGGCGCGGAAGAAGCCTCAGCAATCCCACTCGATGAAGAAGCGCGCGTAACCCTGACTTCTGATATGCAAGTAACGGCCCGCGAAGCCAGGACAAAAGTTTCGGACTTGTGAATACCTTAAATAGAAACTGCCGGTAAAGTCGTTCCGGCCACGATCTTCGGTATTGCCGTTCGATTTGTGCTCGGGTCGCTTCAATCAGTTGCCCATAGTCGACACCGGAAGGACAAGCCGTAGAACACGACATACACCCCAAACAAGTATCGAAATGCTTTACCCACTGTGAATTGATCGCTGTCGCTCCCTCGGCTGCCGTCTTCATCAGGTAAATGCGGCCGCGCGGAGAATCCATCTCTTGGCCCCAAAGGACGTACGTGGGACATGCCTGAAGACAAAATCCGCAATGTACACATGTGTCGATGATTGCCGCGGATGGAGGGTGATGCTCGTCGAAAGCACTCGGAGAGATTTGCGTTAGTTCACTGGTTGACGGCATAAAACAATCGAATTCTAAATACCGGCAGCAAAGCGCCCGGCATTTAACGTCCCTTTTGGGTCAAATTGGTTCTTCACCGCTCGCATCACATCTCCCGCAGCTCCGATCTCGCCCCACGCATCCAGCGATGACCCAGCAGGCTGCCGAGCAATGACCAGCGATCCGTCCTGCTCCTCGGCTATCATCCGTAGGTTGCGGAGTGCGGCTTGTACTTGCGCCGATGGGCCGTCAATCCGTAGCCATCCGATTCCCGTGGCGTACCACAAGAGTTGCCATCGCATTGCCTCGCCCACATTGCTTTCCACCGCTAACGATGTTTTCGTGATTTCGGACGGCAAGACGCTAAGCTTCGCAATCGCGTAGTCTCCGGGATGCGCCCACAGTTCTTCCCGGCTGTTCCAGACCGAAGACGGCTGCTCTCGAATTGGCGCATCGCCCATCAACGCACAAAGCCGTTCCGATTGGTAGCTTACGCCGGCGCCGCTTCCCTCAAACAGAATTTCTGCTTGTAAAGGAGAGTCCGATGCAAGTCGAATCTGCAAAGCAGCCGGGGTCAGCTTCGAATCCTGCACGGTCTGGAGCAGCCGCCGGATTGCCTCGAATGTTCCAAGAGAAATGGAGAGAGTTTTCGTACCCTTCGGTTGGGGGTGCAATCGAAACGCGGCACGTGTGATAACACCGAGCGTTCCAAGAGCGCCCGTAACAAGTTTCGGCAGGTCGTACCCGGCAACGTTCTTGACGACTTTCCCCCCACTCCGTGCAAGCGTGCCGTCTGGAAGGCAGATCGTCGCACCGATAATTAAATCCCTCAGCCCGCCGAAGCCGAGCCTGAGCGCGCCGCTATCGTTGGTGGAAAGCACGCCGCCAACCGTTGCCCGTTCTGGCCATAGCGGGTCAACGGCCACTCGCTGTCCATGTTCCGCGAGCACTTGTTGTAGTGCCGCCACAGTGCACCCGGCCTCCACCGTCGCCGTCAAATCTGCCCAGCCATATTCGACGATTCGGTTCAGGCGCAGCGTTGAGAGAATTAAGTCGATCTTTCGGGGCGAATTGCCCCAGGATATCTTGGTGCCCCCTCCGCGCGGCGCTACTTGCAGCCCATTTTCATTTGCATAGGCAAGAACAGCCGCCATTTCGGTCTCACTACCCGGTTCGACACATACGGGCACGGGGCCGCCCTCCGCCCCCGACCCGATGCCGGAGCTAACGTATCTGGTACCAACGATACGTTGCAAATCGCCTTGAATGCGAGAGCAGGCGGGTTTTGCCGGAGGTGACACGTTCAATGACACTCAGAATCGCTCCGCGACGCCGGCCTCTTCAAGTGGATGGAGCACGAATTCACCAGGCTTGTCACCGCACAGCCGGGGCCGCGGAAACACCTTGGTGGGATTCGATAGTTGTAGCGGATCGAAAGCACACCGGACGCGCTGCATCGTTTGCAGGTCCGGTTCACTGAACATCTTGCCCATCATCAGCTTCTTCTCTTCACCCACACCGTGCTCGCCGGTAATGGATCCCCCATTTTCAATACAGAGCTCCAGGATGCGCAGGGACAGCGCTTCGGCTAGCTGCTCTTGTCCGGGAACGCGCCGGTCGTAGAGCACGAGAGGATGCAGGTTTCCGTCACCGGCATGAAAGACATTGGCTACACGCAATGCTGCCTCGGACGCCAGTCGCTGGATCTCTTCCATCACCTTCGGTAGAGCGGTCCGAGGGATCACACCGTCCTGCACGATGTAATTGGGAGAAATTCTGCCCATAGCCGCGAAGGCCGCTTTCCGCCCCTTCCACACAATGACGCGTTCTTCCACTGACTGCGCTATCCGTATCTCAGTGGCTCCATTGGTCCGGCAAATTGAAGAAACCTCTTCTGCCTGAACCTCCACTTCCGGCGTTGGGCCATCAAGCTCCACCAGAAGCAGCGCGCCACATCTAGGATAATTCGCATGCACTGCTGCCTCGGAAGCTTCAATCGCGAGCGCATCCATCATTTCAATCGCCGCCGGCAATATGCCAGCCGCAATAATCTCACTCACTGCTGAGCCGGCGTCGTTCGTTCCCCCGAACGCTGCGAGCAGAGTTTGAATGCACTCTGGCCGTTTTACAACACGCAGAATTACTTTTGTTGCTATGCCTAAGGTGCCTTCCGATCCGACAAACACGCCGGCCAAATCGTAGCCGGGAGCATCGAGTGTCTTACGGCCCAAATTGACCAGCGTTCCATCCGGCAGCACGACCTCAAGCCCGAGCACGTGCGTGGTAGTGAAACCGTATTTTAAGCAATGGGCGCCTCCGGAGTTTTCGGCAACATTGCCGCCGATGCTGCACACGGACTGCGAAGACGGATCGGGCGCAAAGAAAAAATCATGAGTACTGACGCGGCCGGTGACGTCAAGATTGATAACGCCCGGCTCAACTGCTACCCGGCCGTTTTCAAAATCGATTTCCAGAATACGGTTCATGCGCGCTAGACTGATCACCACCCCATTCGTGAGTGGAAGCGCTCCTCCGCTTAGTCCAGTGCCCGAGCCGCGTGCCACGAATGGAATGCGTTCCCGGTGGCAGACTCGAACGATAGCCTGCACTTGAGCCACGGAGGTCGGAAGCAAAACGGCTCGCGGCACAACACGGAAGTTGGTTAGGCCATCGCACTCATAGGTGCGCAAGTCTTCCGATTCGGTCAGCACGCTGGATTCGCCGGCGATCGAGCGAAACTCCTCCAAAATGCCTGGGCACCATGTCGATGCAGCGCCCGCGTCGGCTCCAGGTGTCTGACCGGATTTCTTCTTGAAGAGGTTCAAAATTACCCCCTTAGATCAGCTGATAGGCTTCCAGCGTCAAGAAATCTTCAAGCCGTTCACTTATCAGCATTCGTTCAAACATTTCCGCTGCCACTGCAAATTTACCGCTCTCATATTGTTGTGCTCCCACCGTGCTTCGAATATGTTCCAGTTCCGAAGCGATTGTTTCTCGAACCAGTGCCGGAGTCACCTTACGTCCATCGTCGAGCGTGGCTCCATGGTGCAGCCATTGCCAAACCTGCGTTCTCGAAATCTCCGCTGTGGCGGCATCCTCCATTAGGTTGTAAATCGGTACGCAACCCGATCCGCGCAGCCAGGATTCGAGATATTGAATGCCGACGTCGATGTTTAGCCGCAACCCATCCTCGGTGATTTTACCGGTGGGTACCGCCAGCAAGTCGGCCGCGGTCACATGGACGTCTTCCCGCTTTACATAGATCTGATTCGGAGTCTTCATGTGCGCGTCGAAGACTTCTTTGGCCACAGCAACCAGTCCCGGGTGAGCCACCCATGTGCCGTCGTGACCAGCAGTGGCCTCGCGTAGTTTGTCACGTCGAACTTTGTCTAGTGCGGCTTCGTTCGCAGCCGGGTCTCCCTTGATCGGAATCTGCGCGGCCATGCCGCCCATCGCATGAATACCGCGCCTATGGCAAGTCTTGATCAGTAGGTCCACATAGGATTTCAGAAAGTGGCGCTCCATCGTTACCTGGGCACGGTCGGGTACCTGAAATTGAGGGTGATTTCGAAAGACTTTAATGAAGCTGAAGATGTAGTCCCACCGCCCGCAGTTCAAGCCGGCCGAATGCTCGCGAAGCTCATACAGGATCTCGTCCATTTCAAACGCGGCGAGTATTGTCTCTATCAGAACCGTAGCGCGAATGCTTCCCCTGGGAATGCCGATATACTCCTGCGCGAATAAAAACACGTCGTTCCACAGGCGTGCTTCTAAGTGGCTTTGAAGTTTTGGAAGGTAAAAATAAGGTCCGGATCCTTTGGCGAGCAGCGCCGCTGCGTTGTGAAAGAAAAAAAGGCCAAAATCGAAGAGAGAGCCCGAGGCTGGTTGACCGTCGATGAAAACGTGCTTCTCTGTCAGGTGCCATCCCCGCGGACGAACAAATAACACTGCGGGATTCTGCTCAAGCGCGTATTGCTTGCCTTCCGGGCTGACAAACTGAATGGTTTCGCGCACCGCATCCCGCAGATTTGTCTGGCCAGCAAGGTTATTGAGCCAGGTAGGCGAATTTGAGTCCTCCAGATCGGCCATGAAAACGTTCGCACCGGAATTCAGAGCGTTGATGATCATCTTCCGATCGACAGGCCCGGTGATCTCTACCCGCCGGTCCGCTAAGTCGGCAGGAATCGGAGCCACGGTCCACGTACCCGCCCGAACGTCCGCCGTCTCTGGCAGGAAATCGGGGAGTGCTCCAGCATCGATAGTTTCCTGGCGCTGGGCGCGCTGCTCCAGTAGCGCTAGCCTCTGTGGATTGAACTGTCGATGGAGTGCAACAAGAAAGGTGAGCGCATCCCGACTTAGGATCTGCTCGTGCTCAGCCGGAATCGGAGCGGTAACCGTAAGTTCGTTTGTCTGTAAGCTAGCGCCAGTCATGGATCTCCTTTAACTTTGGCTTCGTCGATTTTTGAAATTCCAAGCCGGACGTGACCGTTATCCAATTCCACTTCGGGCCGGCTTCCATGCCCCTTAGTTTGGCTATTGCTGTGTAGCTGGGAGGCAAGCCCAGCAAGTCTACGGTATCACCGGCGACAAGAGCGACTCGCATTCAGAGTGCTTGCTACCGAGCGCGACTCCACTCCTCTCCGGTGCCATTGACTTATTGGTCTGATCTATATACCATACCGCTTGCACGACAGCAACAATCTCACTCCATGAAAAAGCTTGTAATCCTGGTATGCGCAATGAATGGGTTGCTCTTCGGTCAGCAAGGCTGGTGGATGCGGGAGCCAGTCCGGTGGGTTCAGACGAACCTTCGGGAAACTGACGCTGGATTAGATCCCCAGCACCTGGTAGCACAACTGGCGGACATGCGCGCCAATGTCCTCCTTATTGGAATGGGCGGGATCGTCGCCTACTATCCAACTAAAGCCCCATTCCAGTATCCGAGCCCGTTTCTTCCCTCCGGGCGCGACATGTTTGGCGAGGTGCTGGCCACAGCGCATCACCATGGTATTCGCGTGATTGGCCGGTTCGACTTCAGCAAGGCACCCGCCCAGGTGTATCAAGCTCATCCCGAATGGTTCTTCCGAAAAGCCAACGGCGATCCGGTGATTTATAACGGACTCTATTCGACGTGCATCAATGGAGGGTACTACCGCAGCGCTGCGATGGCAATCTTGGCGGAAGCGCTTGGCAAGTATGACGTTGATGGACTCTTCTTCAACATGTTCGGAAACCAGTCGCGCGACTATAGCGGCCATTACATCGGACTTTGCCATTGTGACGTCTGCAAGCGGAAGTATTGGGAGATGTTTCACGAAGAGATCCCTGAGACCGCCAACGATCACTACCGCCGATTTATGTTCGTCTGTTCCCGTGAAGTAGCCGCCGAGATCGGAAACCTGATTCGCAGCAAGCGGCCAAATGCCGGCTACTTCAACTACATTCAGGAATCCACCGATGGCATCATGTCGGAATCGAACACAGCCGTCGATCGCCCTCTGCCGTTATGGCCCTATTCCGCTAGTGACAACGTAAACCGGGCGCGCAATAGCGAACCGGGGAAGATGGCGGTGAATCTATGCATGCAGTTTGTCGACTACTCCTGGCGCTTCGCTACAGTCCCACAGAACGAAATCGCTCTGCGGCTCTGGGAGAACGTAGCTAACGGAGGCGCTGCCGCTTTTGAAGTGAATGGCACGCTCGACCAGCAGGATCGTCAGGCAGTGGATGTAGCCAAGCCGATATTCCGCTGGCTCGCGGAGAAGCAGAAATACTATGTGGGAGAAAAGAGCGCCGCACATGTTCTGCTACTGGGTAGCCCTCAGCAGACCGGCCGTAGCTATAGCCAGAGTTCGTACAGAGGCCTCTTCCGGCTCCTCAGTGAGGAGCACATTCCCTTCGCTGTATCGGACAACCTGGATTGGATGAATAAGCGCAAATTCGACCTCGTAATTGCAAGCGACTGGGCGCCAGCGGAACTCAAGCAGTATGTCGAAGGCGGCGGTCACGTGCTGGTTGCAAGCGCTCGGGCGCCAGAGTTTCCTGTCGCGACGGTTGTCAAGACCTGGCCGGACATGAAGGGCTATTTCCGCGTGAGAAATCATTCTGAATTTCCTTCTTTGAGCGAGACAGAACTTCTGATGACGGATGGTCCTTATACCGAAGTGGAACCGGATGGCAAGGCTGGCCTGACGTTGATCCCGCCATCGATGTTCGGCCCTCCGGAGTTTGTTCATATCGACCAAAAGGACACGTCGAAACCCGGTCTGGAACTGAGGCAGATGGGGGCCGGCAGCGTCGCATGGCTACCGTGGGATCTCGGCACGCTCTACTATCGCCTGAGCCTGCCAGCCCATGCAGCGCTGTTTCATGACCTCGTGGATAGACTTTACCCCCATCGGCAACTTCGCACAGATGCGCACCGGTTGGTGGAAATGTCCCTAATGGACCAGGGGAATCACAAACTGGTTCACCTCCTTAATTTAAGCGGGCAATCCCAGACCGGCTACTTCCCGCCTGTCCCAATGACGGACATACATCTGCAAATTGCGGGCACTTTCAGAAGAGCAGAATCGATTCGCCACGCCAGCGAACTTCCGGTGCATGTGCAGGCCGGCTACACGAGTATCACGGTTCCACGGCTTGACGATTATGAACTCGTCGTGTTGGAGTAGCTGGACTGTCTATTCCGCAGCGCGCCTTACGCGGCCATTCCGAGCCGGCTTTGCACGCTTCTGTACTACCTGCTGCAAAAGTTGGGCCGTGTCTTCGAGGTGCCCCCACATCGCCTCACGGGCGGAGGCAGCATCGCGCGCCTTAATCGCTTTGTAAATGGCTTCGTGCTGTTTCAGAACTTTGGAGGGAACGGCGGGAATCAGCAGTTTGAGAACCAGCCACCGTCGGAGCAGGTTGCGAAGCAACTGTACGGCATTGCGCAATACTTCATTGTGAGCAGCGTCGGCGACGGCGAGGTGAAATGCCATATCGAGTTCGAGAATAGACTTGCCCTCTGCAATGCTCTGGCGCATCGCGCTCACCGTCGCTCCGATAGCTTCGATTTCCGCATCGGATGCACGTTCTGCCGCAAGGCCTGCGAGATCGCGCTCCAGAAACTCGCGCGCTTCCACAATGTCACGGAGCTCTGCGTGATCGGTTCCAGTGAAGGCCCAGAGGAGAGGACGCGACAGAAATTCAGAGCGGGGGCACACGAAGGTGCCGTCGCCCACCCGGCTGTCGAGCATGCCTATCAGTTCCATGGCCTTGAGCGCCTCACGCAAAGACGTGCGCGCAATACCGAGTTGCTGGCATAGCTCACGCTCCGGCGGGATGCGGTCACCGACCTTCCATTCCCCTTTTACGACATAAGAGATCAACTGTTCAAAGGCGGAGGCTGTTAAGGTCGTGCGCACCAGAGGCTCGGCGCGTCTGCCGACCCTTTCTCTAATTGCCATCAAAAGGCTCCGTCACTCGATCTCGCTTTCTGCGTAGGACCAGCGGTGGACCCAAGAGCTTCGCACAAGAGATTTCAATTACACCGCCACAGGAAAAACCATTATGCCACCCGAGTCACTCAGAGGATTCGAAAATTCTGGAACCAAATTTCGCCGTCGAGTTGCGAAATTGCCTTGACAGATTGGTCAGGCCACTATATCATCGCCTGTAGCCAATTGGTCATACCATCGAGCCATTGAGACGAGAGGCAAAACACTCTTTGTGTTTTATCGAGTAGACGTTTGCATACGATTTGGAATCAGAGCTATTTGATCCGCGGCCAAGGCCTCGCTGTCTCGGCGGCCATCGCAGCCGTGCCGGTGTTTCTGCTGTTATTCCTGTTGGGCATCAAACGGCGCCCAGCGTGGCAGGCGGGGCTCGCCGGTCTCGCGGCGACCATGGTCGTTGCTGTTGCCGGATACGGCATGTCCGTGAGCCACGCGCTGAGTTCGGCGGCATACGGCGCCGCATTTGGCATCTTTCCGATCACTTGGATCATTTTCTGGGCCATCGCTCTCTACCGGATCACGGTGGAAACAGGGAAGTTCGAAGTTATCAAAGATTCTGTCGGAAGAATCACGTCGGACCAGCGCCTTCAGATTCTGCTCATCGCTTTCGCATTTGGCGCATTTCTTGAAGGTGGTGCGGGATTTGGGACGCCAGTAGCTGTAGCCGCTGCAATGATGGCCGGACTTGGATTTTCCGCGCTCGACGCGTCGGCGATTTGTCTGTTGGCCAATACCGCGCCCGTTGCGTTCGGAGCAATCGGAATTCCCGTGATAACGCTTGCCGGAATCACGGGTTTGCCCCTTGATAAGTTAAGCGCTGACGTGGGCCGGGTATGCGCACCGATTTCGTTTTTCATTCCTGCTTATCTGATTGCGGCTGTTGGCGGATGGAAGGCCGTGAAAGATGTATGGCCAGCCCTTCTGGTGTGTGGCGGTACGTTTGCGGGCGTTCAATTCCTCGTCTCTAATTTTGTCGGAGCGCCGCTTACAGACATTTTGAGCTCGCTCACGACAATCGCGACGCTGATCCTGCTACTCCGATTTTGGCGGCCTGTGCACAGTTCCGAGGCTTCCTACACCGGAGGCTTTCGATTGAAAGCTCTTGGAGCAGAGGCCGGGCCTGATCGGGAAAGCCGGCGACAATCTTCGCAAGCGACCGGAACCGCCGTTCAGCAGCCCCCGGCAAAAACTGGAGCACGCGAAGTGCTCATCGCCTGGATGCCCTACATCTTGCTGGTGGTTTTTGTTCTGGCTTGGGGTTACAAGCCAATTCAACATCTGCTTAATAGCTTCACTGCTATGTTTTCCTGGCCCGGGCTGCACAAAGAGATACAACGAATGCCGCCGGTCGTGGATAGCCCATCGCCATACGCTGCCGTATTTACGCTGAACTGGCTTTCGGCTGCCGGAACATCCTGCATGTTCGCCACACTCGTCTCGGCCGCTGCGTTAAGAGTTCGTGTTCCCGCATTGCTCAAATTACTCGTTTCGGTTGCGCGCCAACTGTTTCTACCAACAGTCACCGTGGCTGCCGTTCTTGCCATGGCCTTTGTCATGAATTACTCCGGTGCCACTGGCACGTTGGGACTGGCATTCGCCGCAACCGGCGCGCTTTTCCCATTCTTTAGTTCACTGCTTGGCTGGTTGGGAGTATTTCTCACCGGATCGGATACGTCCGCCAACGCCTTGTTTGGCAACTTGCAAGTGGTTACTGCACATCGCCTCGGTTTCGGACCTGCGTTGATCGCGGCGTCGAACTCAGCGGGAGGCGTGATGGGCAAAATGATCAGTCTGCAGACGATCGCGGTGGCTGCAGCCGCTACGGGACTCTCCGTTCCGGAGCAGGCAAAACTCTTTCGCTTCGCCCTTCGCCACAGTCTTTTGCTGGCCGGGGCCGTCGGGCTGGAAGTGTTGATCTACGCATACGCATTCCGGATGAGCTGAACTTTTTAAGAGGAGAACTATTCGCATTGACTACTCTTGGCTTCTTAGGTTTGGGAATTATGGGCGCCCCAATGGCTCAACATTTGATCGACGCCGGATACAACGTCGCTGTCTGGTCGCACAATGAGCAAAAAGCGCGCGCCTTCTCAAAGCAGAGTGGGGCCATATTCTGCGCCGAGCCCGCAGATGTAGCACGGCAGGCAGAGTGTGTGTTTCTGTGCGTGGGCGATACGGCGATGTCGTCTGAAGTGATCCTCGGCGAAGACGGATTGGCCTCGGGAGCTTCTGCGGGATTGGTAATTGTCGATTGCAGCACGGTGTCTCCGCTTGCGAGTTCCGAGATGGCCAAGAATCTTAGTGTTCGGCAAATCGATTTCTTGGACGCACCATGCACCGGCTCCAAAGCGGGCGCGGAAGCCGGCACTCTCACATTTATGGTCGGCGGAGAGCGAGGCGTGTTCGAGCGCGTCCGGCCGCATTTCGAGGCGATGGGCAAGTCGCTCTATTACTGCGGCGGCTCGGGCATGGGGTTGAGAGCCAAGCTTACGCAGAACCTGATACTGGGAAACCTGCTGCAAGCGTTCAATGAAGGGCTGGTCGCAAGCACCAAAGCCGGCGTCGATCCCGAGCTGATGCTCGACATCTTGAACAACAGCGCGGCGCGCTCGGGATTGATCGCCGCGAAGGCTCCTGCAGTGTTCCGCCGCGACTTCTCCACGAACTTCTCCGTGAAATGGCTGGAGAAAGACTTGGGATTGGCCGTCGATTTCGCCGGTCAATTAGGCGTACCCGTGCCTCTAACGGCTCTCAGCCAACAGCTCCTGCGAGCCGCAATCGCCAAGGGATACGGAGAAGAAGACATTTGCGGCTCCATTCGTGTTCTCGAAGAGTTGGCGGGAGTTCAGGTTCAGACTCCTCTAACCGTGGATAAGTAGCAGTTCGAGTTAACAACATCAGGAGGTTCTGCCATGTCAGCAATGTTCCGGAACATCACACTCATTCTCATCAGTCTTGGGATCGCTTGGGGACAAGTCTCGACAGGCACGATCACCGGATATGTTCACGATACGAGCGGCGCCGTAGTGCCCGGCGCTTCCGTCACAATAACGCGAACGGCCACTTCGGAACGCCGTCAGATCGTCACTAATGATCAGGGCCAGTTCACCGTGCCGTATCTACCGATCGGCGAGTACTCGGTGACGGTCGCAATGACTGGCTTCAAATCGGCGACGATTCCCAACGTCGCGTTGCAGGTGGATAACACTGTCACGTTGCCCATCGTCATTCAGGCCGGTGACGTCAAGGAATCGATAGAAGTGACCGCGGCGGCTCCGCTGGTGGATGCTTCTACCTCTTCGCTCGGCCAAGTAATCAGCAACAGAAACGTCGTCAACCTGCCATTGAATGGCCGTGATGTGTGGTCTTTAGGACTACTGGCCAACAACGCGGTCCCGATCAAGGGAGTCTCGTCGAATCTTCCCTTCGTTGCCGGAGGCGGACGCTTCCAGACAAACAACATCATGCTCGACGGCATCGACAACAATACGATGGCTACGGCTGGCAGCATCGGCGTGAATGGAATCAATTACACTCCGTCGGTAGACGCTACAGCGGAGTTTAAGGTCATCACGAACAACTACAGCGCAGAGTTTGGCCGCTCGGCTGGAACCGTGGTGAGTGCGGCGACGAAGTCGGGTACGAATGCATTGCATGGAGATCTCTGGGAGTTCATCCGTAACGACAAACTGGATGCGAACAATTTCTTCTCGAATGCGGCGGGCGCAGCGCGGCAGCCGTTCAAACAAAATCAGTTCGGGTTCACACTGGGCGGCCCCGTAGTTCTTCCAAAGATCTACAACGGGCACGGAAGGACGTTCTTCTTTGTGGACTACGAAGGCCTGCGACGCGCCACCACCGCGTCTTCGACCATCGAGAACATTCCGCCGCTCGCGTTCCGAACGGGAGATTTCTCAAGTTATCCTTACGCCATTTTCAATCCCGCGAGCCGGCGGATAGGCCCGAAGGGCCTGGTGATCAGCGATCCGTTTCCCGGAAACATGATTCCTACGTCGCAGCTAAACCAGGGCGCGTTGGCGACGCTGAAATTGCTTCCCACGCCGAACTATGGGTCTCCTGGCGCTCAAGCTAATAATTACCTCAACATCGCCAGCAAGCCGTTCGATAGCGATCAGTACGACGTGCGGATTGACCATCAGTTCTCCGAGAAGAATTCGATGTTCGGGCGGTTTTCGCGAGCGCTGCAATCGAGCGTGAATCCCGGTAACTTCAGTGGCTTCTTGGGTGGCGGAACAAACAACATCAACAACTCCATCAATTCAATACTGAACGACGTTCATATCTTTACGCCGAACGTCGTCAATCAAGCCCGGTTCGGATACACGCGGCACAACGGAAGTCTGGAGGTTCTCGATCAAGACGCTGGCGTGACCTTCGCGGCCCAAAATGGACTTGCGATGTATCCGTTCCCTGTCCAGCTTTTTCCGCAGATCATCTTTTCTTACCCGGGCTCGGCGACCGGCGGCACTCAGGAGTTCACTTCTCTTGGGTCAGGCGGTCCGAACTTGAACATAGAAAATCTGTTCCAGGGCGCCGATGATCTGTCCTGGACAAAAGGAAGCCACTCGATGAAGATGGGCGTGGACGTGCGCCGCGACCGCTTCGACACCGTCTATGGAGGTGGACAGACGGTGTTCGGATCGATCTTCACCTCGTCGTCGAACGCTCCCAATTCGGGTGCGCCGCTGGCCGACTTTCTCCTCGGCGACCCAGCGCAGCTCACCGGATCGCAGCTGCTCGATTGGGCGCGGCTACGGGACCTGTACGTGGGCACCTACTTCCAGGACGATTGGAAGGTGACTTCGCGATTAACGCTGAATATGGGTTTGCGGTATGAGCTGTATACCCAGCCCGTAGATGCCCGGAACCGTGGCTCTCTGTTTGACGCCGCTACGGGGCAATTTGTGATTCCAGGTCAGGGTGGCTATTCTGCTGCCATCGTACAGGGCCACCATCTCGATTTTGCGCCGCGCTTTGGATTTGCATATAGCCCTTCCACACGGTGGACCATTCGCGGAGGAGCGGGCGTATTCTACGGTCCGCGCGAGGCGAATCAGCAGTCCACGGTGTTCGGCGCAAACCCGCCCAACACGCCTACAGTGATTAGCCCATCGGTCTCCGCAAGCGGAACGATTACTCCTCCCGTGTCCGTCGGTACCCCGATTCAAGTCGGGCCAAGCACCGCTGATCTCAGCACGTTCACGCCCAAAAATCCTCTTGGACTCTTGATCAAGACGGCGGACTTCGCCAATAGCCGGCCGGCCCAGCTGTATCAGTGGAACCTGGGCTTCCAATATCAGGCGGCACAGAATCTCGTGTTAGAAGCGGCCTATTCGGCTGTGCGCGGAAACTATCTGACGAGCCGCGTGAACCTGAACCAGATTCCATGGTGGGAAGCGACTCAGGGGCACACCGCGCAGGCCGACCGCATGTTCCCGAACGTAGGAAACCAGGTAGTGATGGATTCGTCGATGGGAAACAGCCTCTACAACGCGCTGAATTTGCGGGCAGAGAAACGCCTGAGTTACGGCCTGAACTTTCTTGTGAACTACACCTGGTCGAAGAATCTGGAA
The DNA here is from genome assembly GCA_035475295.1 of Bryobacteraceae bacterium. GTDB lineage: Bacteria > Acidobacteriota > Terriglobia > Bryobacterales > Bryobacteraceae > Bog-105. The sequence goes on along the minus strand of DATIMM010000047.1, from coordinate 3,379 downwards.
AGTAACGGCACAGGCGGCAATAGCGCGTTTCAACAGAGTGGCGGTACTACGAATCCGCTGGATAGTTGGAACCTCACCAAAGAAAAGTCGTACGCGCCCTTGGACATGCCGAACGTTTTCGTGGCCAGCGCCGGTTATGAGCTTCCGTTTGGAGCGGGAAAACCGCTACTCAATCAGCCCGGCATTGCCAGAATGCTGTTGGGAGGCTGGCAGGTGAACGGCATTCTGACGCTCGAAAGCGGTCTTCCGACCGATATTCGTAGCAGTCTGGTGCCGGCCACGAACCAACTCTACGCAACGTTTAACGTCCCGAATGCCGTGACGGGCCAGTCGATGTATCTCCCGAATCCGGGACCGGACGGCTTTTTCAATCCCGCCGCATTCAGCCAACCTGGGCAAATCCTGAACGCCACAGGGGTGCCGCTCACCCAGTTTGGCAATCTGGCGAGACGCGCGGGGCGAGGACCGCGGACGCAAAATCTGGATTTTTCTGTCTTCCGAAGCTTCAATTTTCTGGAACGCTACAACTTACAGTTCCGGGCCGAGGCTTTCAATCTGACGAACACACCGGCGTTCTTCCTCCCGTCTGCAAACAGCCCGCAGCTCACGATTGGAAACTCGAGCTTTGGGAAGCTAAATTCATCCGCATCGACAGGGCGCCAGATTCAGTTCGGAGTAAAGTTGTACTTCTGAAGATAAGAACGTGACACACATGCTCCGCTCGCTCATCGTCAGAACTATTGTGAAAAGGATGCGAAGACCATGAACCGTCGAGAGTTTCTGCAGGCCTCGGCAAGCGGAGCGTTGCTGGCCACCGGCAGCCGAGGAGCCTTTGGGCAGACTGCCCCGCCTGCGCAACCGGGATGGTATGACCGGCCCATGAGGTGGGCGCAGGTCGCATTTGTGGAAGATGATCCGGGAAACTTCGACCCTAAATTCTGGTTCGACTACTTCCGCCGGATTCATGCGGATGCTGCCTGCCTCAGCGCGGGAGGGTGCGTAGCGTTCTATCCGACCAAAATACCCATGCACTACCGGAGCAAATGGCTGGGCAGTGGAGATGCATTCGGAGAGATGGTGAAAGGTTGCCGCGATCTAGGCATGAACGTGATCGCCCGGACCGACCCCCATGGAGTCCACCAGGACATCTACGATGCTCATCCGGACTGGATCATGGTCGATGCGAACGGTGAAAAGGTTCGGCACTGGTCGGATAAGGACTTCTGGGTGACGTGTGCACTCGGTCCTTACAACTTCGACTTCATGACGGCAGTCACCGAAGAAATTGTGACGATGTACCGTGTCGATGGTGTCTTCTCGAATCGATGGGCGGGCTCCGGCATGTGCTACTGCGTGCATTGCCAGGAGAACTTCAAGGCATTCTCGGGCATGGACCTGCCTCGGACGCGCAACCCGCAGGATCCGGCACGGAAGCAGTACATCGCCTGGCGGCAGAAGCGTTTGTTCGACCTATGGGATCTGTGGGACGCGAAGATTAAGGCCATCAACCCCGAAGCAAGCTACATCGCCAACGCGGGTGGGGGCGCCTTGAGCGAACTCGACATGAAAACGATCGGCGAGATAGCGCCGACCCTGTTCGCCGATCGGCAGGGCAGGCACGGCGTTGCGCCACCTTGGACGAACGGCAAAAACGGCAAAGAGTATCGCGCCACATTGGGGCGGAAAGCCATCGCCGGTATCTTCAGCGTAGGAATCGAAGACGAGAACCGCTGGAAGGATTCCGTGCAGAACGGGGATGAAATCCGGCTTTGGGTTGCCGATGGCATCGCGAACGGCTTGCGCCCGTGGTTCACAAAGTTTAACGCAAAGCCCATCGACCGCCGCTGGCTTCCGGTCGTGGAGGAGATCTACCGCTGGCACTATGACAACGAGCGTTATCTGAGAAACGAGGATTCCCTTGCACGTGTTGCCATGGTGTATTCGCAACAAACCGCGACCTATTACGGCGGGGAAAAGGCGCGTGCCAAAGTGGAAGATCCGGCGCTCGGATTCTATCAGGCACTGGTCGAGGCCCGCATACCGTTCGAGATGGTGCACGACCACCTGCTCGATGGTTCCCACCTCGAGCCATTCCGCACATTAATCCTGCCAAACATCGCGGCCCTTTCGAATGAGCAGTGCACCCAGCTTACCGACTATGTGAACCGCGGCGGCAGCATCGTCGCGACTTACGAAACCTCGCTATACGATGAGTGGGGTGTTCAGCGGAACGATTTCGGGCTGGCCGAAATGTTCGGACTCTCGTTCGACGGACGACACGAAGGCCCGATGAAAAATTCGTATCTGAGGCTCCATAAGGATCCGTCCACGGGTCAATTCCATCCGCTCCTCGCCGGCCTGGAGGACGCTACCAGAATCATCAATGGAGTGAACCGGGTGATTGTGAAGCCGGCGATGCCGGGAGCTTATTCGCCGCTCACCGTTGTTCCTTCCTATCCGGACCTTCCTATGGAAGAGGTGTTCGCGCGACCGGCCAAGACCACCGAAGCCGGCGTATTCGCGCGACAGGTTGGGCGTGGGCGCGTTGTCTTTTTCCCCTGGGATGTGGATCGGACGTTCTGGGATGTGCTCGATGTGGATCACAGCAAGCTGCTTCGAAATGCTGTTCAGTGGGCGACCAATGAGCATCTACCCGTTTCCGTCAAAGGCCCGGGAATATTGGACGTTGCGGTGTGGACGCAGGCCAGATCGATGACCGTTCATCTGGTGAATTTGACTAATCCGATGATGATGAAAGGGCCGGTGCGGGAGATTGTGCCTCTACCGGGCCAGCAGGTGCGTATCCGCCTGCCGAAAGGGAGGCGTGTTACAGCGGTCCGGTTACTCGTGGCAAAGAGGACGGCTCAGTACAAAGAGTCGAATGGCGAAATCGAGCTTGAGACGCCAGCAATTGGGCTTCACGAAGTGATTGCCGTTGATTACGCGGCCTGATGGAGCCCGAGGTTCACACTTCCAGATAACCGTGCGAAAATACAAAGATATAGCCGGATTTCTTCGAAACAGTTGCCGGGCACAGTGCGTTACGCACGCTTGTCCTTTGTTTTCGATTAAGGTACAATTTTCCAAGCTGCTGGTTGTAAACTCAATTCTCGTGTTTCGCTCCAAACCCGCCAGCGGCACCCTACTTTAAGCCGACATAGCTCAGTTGGTAGAGCGGCAGTTTTGTAAACTGCGGGTCGGGGGTTCAAGTCCCTCTGTCGGCTCCACATTCCCACTTGTCCGAACCGGACACATGGGTAACAGAACGTTCCTAAGACATAGGTAACACTTTTGGCCCGAAAGGGTTTTCGAGGGGCTGCAAAGTGCGTTCCTCCAAATCGACATAGCCGAGATCGTACTCCATAAAGCTGACCAGCCA
>DATIMM010000046.1:0-22454 GCA_035475295.1 Bryobacteraceae bacterium | reverse complement strand
TGAACATGAGCCCGCAGGAGGATCGCATCGGGCGGTGCTGCAAGGTGGGCAAGGAGACCATTTTCGGTCTGCTGAAGGCGCTAGAGATTTTTGTGAATCAGGATTATGAGCAGACGCTGAAGATGTTCGATGAGCGGGCGCGGGTGATTAGCGCTGCGATTGCGAAGTTCGGCGTGACGGCGCGGCCAAGGGAGTTCAATCAGGAGGCGCTGGGAAATGTGACTCCGCATTACAGCTGGCACATTGATCGGGCGAAGGTGAATATCACAGGGCCGGAGGTGATGCAACAGCTGGCGGACAGCCGACCGATGGGAATCGGCAGTATGGGGGCGAATGCGAGCGGGATGCGGGGGCGGAATCCGGAAGAGCCGGGCGCGGCCAGTAGGGGCGGTGGAGGGACGCGGCCGACGGCGGATGTACGGAAACGGGAGCATGAGCGTGAACAGGCGAAAGATCCGGATACTTTTGGCTTTGCGGTGTGGCAGCTCAAGGACGGCGAGGACAAGATTATCGCGGACCGGCTGGTGGAGATTTTCAGCTCGGCTAAGAAGGCCTGATTTGGCCCGAGATTGGCCCGAAGCACGTTCTGAAATGCTGGCCATACCTGCCCAGGATGCGACAGGCTTTGCGGTTAAGCGTGTTCGTACCGCGAAGTCCCGATACCATCTGGAATGGGCGTTTCTCCGTCCTAATCACCAGAACGTCGCCTCTATACAAGCTTGGCGCAACTGGCGATCTGATGCGTCTGTGTTCATCTCTCAGAGTCGTTGGTAACGATATTCGTACCAAATGCGGCTCCCGCCGCTTCGCCACTCGCGACGATTCCCGCAACAACTGGTGGGTAGCCCTGCTCACATTTGGTGAAGGTTGGCACAACAATCACCATGCGCACCCCACTTCGGCACGGCACGGACTCGCATGGTATGAATTCGACCCCTCCTGGATTTTGCTGAAGGTCCTGAGAGGCCTCGGCATTGCGAAATCCGTTCACGTTGCAAGCGTCGAAAGCGCGCTGTCTCGGCGAAAAGTCGCCTGACAGCCTTCAAAAAAGTTTTGCGCCGAACCAGCAATCAGACTCACGCCTCAACTTGCTGAAGGGTTTCGCTTGGAACCGAGGTGCGCGCACGTAGAAATTCGACGATGGTAAGCACCGTAATGCCGGCGGCGAACATGCCGAGCAGCAGAGAACCGGGGCCCGGCCACCCATAGGTGGTGAAATTTGCAAGTTGCTTTTTCCCGAGCACTACGGGCATAAAGGGTGCAATTTTGACAGGAGCGCTGGGGTCCAAATTGTAACCAAATAAATAGAGCTGCAAAACATAGCGTGCAAACGCAAAGACCGAAACGTACCCGGTGAGCACTACCAGATCGATCAGCCCACGCAGGTTCCCTAACACAGCCTGCCGGAGCGTAAGCAGCACCAGGACCCCGAACACAAAGGGTATCCAGTCGAGATCGACAAACTCGCTGCGGTCTAGTTTGCGCATTCCAATGTAGTGATTCAGTTCATTGATTTCGTTGATGTCTTGCCCACCGTGGCCTCCGACGATTTTGTACGAATAGATGGCAACACTGAGGCCATTCGGATATTGTGGCGCTTTCAGGCGAATTGTCCAGAGCGGGGTCCAGTAGCTGAGGAGCACCGGAACAATGAGCAGAAACAGAGCAACGCGCGTGCGGGCCTGTAGGGGATTCCCGAAATTTGAAAGAGATCGTGTTTTCATACCTACATCAAGTCCTTGGTTAGGAATTCTTGCCGGGCATAGGCCCAGGCTGCCGTTCCCAGCAGGACTGGCCAACCGAGGCCAATCGCGAACAGCCATTCGGCGCCAATTCAGTTGATCAGATACCATCCGACCGGCCCCAGATTCGCGAGCGTCGGATCGGCGGCCGAGAGGAGCGCCATACGTGCAGCTTCGATGGGATTGAGCGTGGCGAGCAGGAACACCCCTTGCGGATTCAGTCCCCACGTGAGCATCATGCCGATCAGGCCGAAATCCAACAGCGCCGTGCCAGCTACCCAGATCAGGATCAGATAAATGAGCGCTCTGGTTTGATTGCGGACTGAGACGGAGACCGCGAGACCAAGCCCAGTGAACGTCCAGAGTAAGCCTGCGCAAACACCCGATTCACGCGCTAGCGCGATCCAGGAGACAGGTTCGCCAAAAACCGCCCATCCGGTGAATGCCATAAGAGCCATGAGAATAAGCAACGGGCCCAGGAGCGCAGCATATCGGACTGCGGAAATGGCCAGAAAATAAGAGCCTCGCGGCAGGGGATGGCTAAACAACAGCTCCAGCGTTCCGTCGTCGCGTCCACGCGCTACAACTTGGCCGCTCACCATCAATGCCAGCAGCGGCAGCAGCAGCAACAATACATGGGCGACGAAAACATGACCCGGCCCATCCCTGTAAAGCCAAGCAGTGCGGATTCTCTCATGCCGATTGAGAGAAAGCCGCCGGCAAGAAGAACGTTGATCGCGAGAAACAGATAAAGCCAGCGCGAGCGGCGCACTTCCGCCCAATCGAGCCGGATCATCGCTTGGATTGCATGAGCCCGAACGGCTGGTGGCCGGCGCAGACGCGACTCAATGGCAGGAGAGAGTTGCATGTTCACAGGCCTCCTGGTGATGCGTTTGCACGTTGCATAAATTCTAAAGCCGCAGCGTAGGAGAGCGCTCCTGGCGTAGCATTGCTGACTGCAGCCAGTCCATGTCCCATAGGGCTATGACCGGTAACGAAACCCGTCTCTTCGGATCGCAGCCAAGCGCCCGATTGCGAATCGCGGAAATAAATTGTATGTACCGGCGGATGCTGCCGTTCAACGTACTTCATCAAGCAAGCCGGATCATCGAAGTTGCGGGTCTGACCATCTGCGGTCTGCAACTGCGCGGTAAAATGCCGGTCGCTGATCAGCATGTGGCACTCGGTGCAATTTTCCCGGTCCCACGCAACGGCCTGGGGGCCACCGGGTAAGGCTTGCAAGCGATAGACCGCAAAACCGATCACCGAAAGCGCAACGACTATCGCCAGACCAACTGCGTTACGCCGCTGCATGGTCTCGCTCCTCGGTAGTTAGAATCGCTCCTGCCCTGCTGAAGAACTCATCGACAGCCCCTCGATGCCGGATCTCACCGTTCTCCAAGACAACAACTTGCGTGACCAACTGCCGAATTTCCTCCAGGCGATGGGAGCTCAGAATCAGAGTTGCATCGTTTCTCCGTTCGGAAAGCAACTCGTAAAATCGCTCGCGACTCTCGCCATCCAGGCTGGCGGTCGGCTCGTCCAGCACTAATAGGCGGGTTCTTGGCGCCAGTGCTAGCGCGAGCATCAGCTTTTGCTTCATGCCACCCGAGAGCTCCTTAACCGGTTTGCCCAGGATTGCAAAGATATCCAAGCGCAACCGTTTTGCGCAAACCTCGATTTCTCCCGGCGCTAGTCCCCGAATCAGCCGCATGGCCGCAACCATCTCTCCAACCGTGAAATTGAATTGTGGCATCGCTTGAGGCACGTAAGCCAGCAGCCCCGCGATGCAGTTTCGATCCCGATAGGGGTCCTGGCCGTCCAGGCGAATGCTCCCTTCCGTCCGGAGCATGCCCATCAATGCGCGCATGAGAGTGGATTTGCCGGAGCCGTTCGGTCCGATCAGCGCGACACTTGCAGCGGGTTCGAGCTGAGATTTATATCGTGGATCGCGGTTACCGCTCCGTAGCGCTTCGTCACATGGCGTAGTTCAATGTCCATTCAATCCTCCTGTTGTTCCCAGCGGGCGCATACGCGGAGCCGCGTCGCGAAGAATCAATTTGGGCTGCAAATACGGAAACACCTTACTGAAAAACTCCATAAGCTTCATCGATGGCGAGCCCCGGAAAAAGGCGAGATTGGGATAGTGCTCCGTCAGTTCCGTCGAAAAGCTACGCAGTTCGTACGGAACATCGCCAAAACCGTCGTGGTTCAGATCGTAGCCCTGGTAATCCTCAAAATAGTTTCCAACCCATTTCGCGTGAAGGCCATCGCCGTTTCCTTCCACCGAGATGACAATCTGGTTATCGCGAAAGCTGTTGTCTTTAAGAGTTGTATTCGACTCCGCGGCATGAAAAACGATCGCAGCATTGTTCAGCGCTACCAGATTTCGCCGGAACACGTTCTGAAGTTCCGCCGACCTCGGAGAAGCATCAAGATAGATACCCGTGTTATCGCGCACGATCCGGTTTCCATCCACCAGCAGACCGTCGCTGTCTTTAACGCCGATCCCCATGCCGTCGGATTGCGAAGCATCCTGAATTAGATTTCTTCGAATGATGATGGCGTGTGCATACATCGAAAAAATGCCCACGACGGTCCGGTAATACCGGTTATTCAGAACCTCTTCATGATCGCTGTACATGAAGTGGGTACCGTAGCGGCCGCCATCGATGACGTTGTTCGCAACCCGGGTATGGGATGAATACCAGATGATGATGTCCCGGCAGTCCGTTATGCGGTTCTGCTCGATCTTGGAATCCCTCGTCTGCCACAGCCGAACTGCGTCGCCCCGCAGTCCCAAAGGTTTTTGCGCATCTCCGTCGATGGTATTTCCCCTGAACGTTACATCTGAAGCTTGCTCTGCAGTAAGCCCGAATAACGCGCCTTCCAGACGCAAGCCCTGGATCAAAACATGGCTCCCATTCACTTTCAGAGCCGAGTCATTCAGATCGAAGCGGTTGCCACTTCCCCGAACCGTGAGGCCGAGGAGCTGTACCTGGTCGCCAAGAACCGTCAATGTCGATCCGCTGCCCATCGACTGAATGATTGCCGAATGGGAGCCCCATATCGTCAGCGGTTTCTCGATCAGCACGGGTCCGGAATACACGCCGTCCGCGAGGCAGATCACGCCACCGGCCGGAGCGGCATCGATTTCAGTTTGAAGCCCCTCGGCCGGCGTCACCTCTGCGCAACCGGCTGGTCGGGAACCGGCAAACGAGCCGGGCTGAGAATCAGAAGTCTTGGCGTGGCTTCGAACTAGACCAGTCTGCGGTAACTGGCTCGCCAGAGCAAGCGCGCAGGCGACGAGAAACAGGGCGCTGCGCCACAGGCCGTTTCGCCCCAGCGCCATATTTACATTCCTCCGTGCGCGACACGGCCCTTTGGCTCAACTAATAAATAGCCGGCCATTTCCAAGTGCAGCGCGGAGCAGAATTCGGTGCAGTAGAACGGGAAGGTACCGGCCCGGGTGGCCACGAATGTGACGTTGTTTGTCTTCCCAGGCTCCAGGCTTAGATTAACGTTGTAACCGTCGATTGCCAGGCCGTGCGTCGCATCTTGAGTCTGTTCCAAGCTGGTCACGTGGATGTGAACCACATCGCCTTGCTTCACTACGATCTGGTCCGGCACGTAATGGCTGCGGATGGCCGTCATGTATATGTGCACACCGTCGGGCCGGCGCTCGATACGCGCCTCCTTTTCGCTGCCGATGGCAAAACGATCTTTTACGTTCGAGACCTGATTCGTACCGGTCTTGTAGAAGGGAAGTGCGTTGATCTTTTCGGCAGGAATCATCTCCGCGTAATGCGGCTCGCCAAGGCCCAGCGGCATGTCATAGAGCAACTGCATTTTTTCGCCTGCGATGTCGATTAACTGCTCGTTTTGCGGCAGTAGCGGGCCCACGTTTTTGAAGCGGTCGAGAGACCACTTATCGAGTGATACCAGATACTTTCCGTAGGGATGCTCGGTGTCGCTTCCGGGAATACAGAGATGACCTACGTTGTAGTGGACTGGGATCTTCTCCACTACCTTCATGTCGTTGAAAGACCACTTGGCTACCTTCGACTCGATGAAGAGCGAAGTGTAGGCAAACCCGTGCCCGTCAAACTGCGTATGCAGCGGACCTAACCCAATCTCCACCTGCCCATGTAGCGATTCCTTGAACGGCAGGATGGGAACGCCATAGCGATCTTTGCCGACAAATGTCTTCGAATCGATAAGGCTTTTAATTTTGGCGAAGCTGTAGATCGTTTCATGCGTGTCAAGCTTACCGGAAACGCAGATGTATTTGCCGTCTGGCGTGACATCCACTCCGTGAGGGCTCTTCGGTTTCTGGAATGAAGTAAAGAAGGCCTTCTTCAATTGCCGTCTGCTGCGGAATCACGCGCATGCCTTGAATTACTGTGGATTTAGAGTTGGCAAGCTCCGCTGCTTTTTTCCAGTTGATGACATGCAGGTAGTCCATATCGTTCTGCGAGGCGCCGGATTCCATCGCGGGTTTGCCCGCGAGTGTGCCCCCGGTTGCCATTTCCGTGTTGAACGAATTGATGAAGGCATAGCCGTCGCTAGCCAGCTTGCCTGCATTAGACAGATCCTGTCCGTAGGGCGGAAGCTCAATCGCAAACGACTTTGATTTGTCGATCAAACCCTTCGCACGGTCGAATTTCCAGAAAATGACAGCACCGCGATATTTCTGCTGGTATGTATTGAGCGGGCTGTAGCCACCGCCCAGCGGAGCGGCGTACTGGGCCGGCTCCATCACGTATTCAGTATCTGGAGTAACGAACGTTCCACCATGATCTGCCGCAATTAAGCCGCTGTGGACGATCTGATGAGTGTTGAAGTCCTTCAGGCTGATGACGGCAACACGCGCGTTCGCTTTGTCATTCACAAACAGGTATTGGCCATCGTACTCACCGTTGGTTTGGCTAAGCGCGGGGTGATGGACATCGCCCCAGGTCAGCGTGGCGCCCTTTGGTGAGCCGTCCTCCAAAACCTTCTTGGTGTCGTCGTCATAGCCATAGCCTTGCCATGGCTCCGGTGTGAAGACCGCGATGTACTTCAGAATGCGCATGCTGGGTACGCCAATAACGATCACGTCGCCAGAATGCCCACCGGAAGCGAACATCAGAAAACTGTCCTGCTTGCCAGGAGGCACATAGGTTTTAAGCGCCGCGTTCACGTCGGCTTCCGTCAATCCGCGAGCCTGCATCAGGTCCTTAACAGATTCGCCGGTGGAATGTTGTCTCAAGTTCGTCCGGCACGCAACAACAACCAATGCGGCCGTGGCAATCGAAATCGCGATCAATTTTTTCATGCAATCCTCTCCCGTCCTAAATCTCTTTTGATCATTCAAGGCTCTCTTTGCCTTGCCCGAGGCTATTTTTTATTGCCGATTTGGCGAATCTTCTCGCGCAGCGCAGCTACAACCGCCGGTTGTGACTGCAAATCGGGATTCCCAGGCATCATTGGACTCTTGCCCGCCGCCGCTCCGCCGTATACGATCACGTTTTCAATCGCTTGGTCAGTGACCGAATCCTGCCAGGCCTTCTCTTGAAAATTTGGCGGCTTGGGGCTGAGATTGGCCGCGCCGGGACCGTCGCCCTTGCCGGCGGTTCCGTGGCAGGCGGCGCACCGGGTCGCAAAAATTTGCTGGGCGTTCGCGCGTGCGTCGGCAGTGATCTGAATCGACGCGGTGCTGGAACCCGTTTGCCCAGAGCTCTCGCTTTGCGATGCTCCTTTGTTGCCGCTGCTGCAGGCGGCAATCCCAAGCACGAGCGGCAGTACCAAAGCGAGGCTGACTAATGAGCGCCCGCTGTTCCTTGATGTCTCTTCTTGATTCGTTGATGTCTTTTCTTGTGGATCGGTGGATCGAGCAGTACGCATTCGATCCCTACCTGGCAAGATGTGGGCAAAACCTCGTTCGCGCGGACGACATCTCATCCCTATCAGTAAGAGATCGGTTTCAGAACCGGTCCCGTCCGCGCCTGATCTTATTGATTAACTATATAGAAACTGCACATACTACGGTTCGTAACAAAGAGTCGTCCGTGGCTTTTTGGGGCGAGCGCACGACGAGATAAAGGGTGCAACCGCCGTGTGTTTATCATCGGACGACTGATCGTCTGGGCCATTTCGCTCAGAACTGAGCCATTTCGCTGCGAGGCCGCCCTCGATCGAACCATCGGGCCACAGGGCGCCCGCCCGTTCAGACTTGCGCCACCTCGCGCAGCAGCTTCGCGCCACCTTGCCATTTAGCGCAGGCGACGCCAGCCCGGCGCACGTAAGTCCTTGTTTTTTATAAGCCCCGCGTTGGCGGAACGGTTGCATTGCTTTGGGCGTAGAAGGGAAAGCGATTCTCCCGAACTCAACTCAGCCGAGTCGCACAAAGGGATCGGGTGCCGTATGAAGTTCAACCATATTCTCTTTCCAATCGATTTCTCCGAACGCGATCGAGCGCTCAACCGGCAAGTTGAGTGGCTTGCCGCTCGGTTTGACTCGCGGGTAACTTTGCTGCACGTTTTTGAGATTCCGGCCACATGGTATGCCGCAGCGGAGGTTTCCTATATCAGCATAGAAGCCTTTAACGAGCCCAGGCAGTCCGCACAGCAACATCTCAATGAATACTCGATTAAGGTGCCGGAAACACGCCTGCAACGCGTGCTCGCGGAGGCGGATACTGCCGCACAAATCGTCAATTTCGTCGATGAGCACGATGTTGATATTATCGTCATGGGAACGCACGGCTATGGCGCGATGCAAGGATGGCTGCTGGGTTCGGTGACTGCAAAAGTACTCCATCGCGCGACATGCCCGGTGTGGACCGACGCACTCCTGCATTCGGCGCCGCGAGATCCCTCCGTCTCGAAAATCCTCTGTGCCATCGAAACGATCGACGAAGCCATTCCGCTTCTGCGATTCACCGATCAATTAGCTCAAGATCTGGGTGCGACCGTGCGGCTGATCCACAGCGTACCCGAGTTGCAGACGCGCCCGAATCGCTACCTCGACTTCGATTTGCACCGCTACCTTATGGAATCCGCCCGCGTGGATGTTGCCAAAATGCAGCGTGAGGCGGGGACCGAATTCCCCGTCACAATCAGCGGATTGGAAATCTCGAATGCCCTATCGGAAGCTGCGAGCGAATACGGCTCTGATTTAATCTTGACGGGGCGCGGAAAGGCACAGAAGCCTTTGGGCCGATTTCAAACTCACGTCTATGACATCGTTCGGCATGCGCCCTGTCCGGTCCTCAGCTACTCGGTTGACCACCTAGAGCGGATTTCTTCATCTTATAGCGCAGGGCATCTCTCCCGATCGGAGGTCCTGGCATCATAATCGGGAATTTTTCTCAATCTAATTACTGCATCGCCGCCAATGTTGCCTCCGCCAAGTAAGTGTCGCCATTTATTCGTGCTGGCAAACACAGGCTAAGGCCACCCGTGCCCGATGCTCAATTACCCGGTGAACCAGCCAGACCGTATTTCTTCATCTTGTAACGCAAAGCGTCTCTCCCAATTCGCAGCAGCCGAGCGGCTTCCGACTGGTTCCCCGATGTCTTATCCAGAGCGTCGGCAATCAGGCGCCGCTCGGTATGTTCAAGCATCGATGCTGAGCATGATGTCTCCTCCAATACTGGCTCGCTCGCCGCGAGCGGCACGGGAAGCTCTGCGCTATCGGTAGCCCTGACATGCTCGGGAAGATCGATAACGTCGATTGTGTCATTAAGCACCATCATGCACGCATGCCCGATTGCATTCTCGAGCTCACGCACATTACCTGGCCAATCGTATCGCGCAAGAGCGATACTGGCACGTGGAGTCAAACTCCGAATGTCTTTGTTAAATTGCTTCGAAAACTTATCTATGAAGTACCGCGACAGTAAAGGTAAGTCCTCTTTGCGCTCCGCAAGCGCAGGCACGCGAATTTGGACCATTGCCAACCGGTAATACAAATCTTCACGGAACTTGCCGTCCCGGATCATGGCACGTACATCGCGGTGCGTTGCCGCAACGACGCGCACATCCACTTTTCGCGGTTGCAAGGAGCCGACCCGCAACACTTCCTGATATTGAATGGTGCGCAACAGTTTGGCTTGCGTCGCCAGAGGCATATCGCCGATTTCATCCAGGAAGAGCGTGCCGCCGGTTGCATGCTCCACCAGGCCTATTTTGTCATGTGTCGCGCCGGTGAATGAGCCCTTGACATGACCGAATAACTCGCTTTCGAAAAGTGTCTCCACTACCGCCGAACAATTCACCACGACCAGATTCCCAGACGCTACCGGACTCAGCCGGTGCAGCGCTTGCGCAACCAACTCCTTTCCGGAGCCCGTTGGCCCGGTGATGAAGACCGTCCTGAAATGCGGAGCAATGCGGCGAATCCGCGAAAACAGCTCCCACATGACAGGACTGTTGCCGATAATGCGCTCAAATTTCGCGCTCGTGCGCAGCTCATCCTCGAGTGCCACGGCCGTCTGCCTGCGGCGTATTTCGTCGATCATCGTGCGGAAGCGCTCACGCAGTGCGGGAATCGAAATCGGTTTATTCAGGTAATCGCTAGCCCCTCTGCGGATCGCTTCAACCGCGGATTCGGTCGAGTAATGGGCCGTCATTAGAATGACCTCGATTGCAGGATCGAAGTGGACAATGCGTTCGAGCAGATCCAGCCCGCTCATCTTTGGCATCACCAGATCGGTCAGCACGATCTGAGGATGTTCTTGAAAGATCAAATCCAGACCCTCTTCAGGATCGTTTGCGATAAAAATATGCAGGCCGGATTGCTCGAGCGCTGTAGCCAGCAACTCCAGGCTCCCCAGATTATCATCCACTATGACGAGCGCGACATCCGGCAAGCTGCGCAAATTTTCCCTGATCTCTTTCATTAGCTCGTCAGGCGTTCTATTTCCGAGCGCAGGAATCGGATATCGACGGGCTTTGTTATGTAAGCTGAGAATCCCGCAGCGAGAGCGCGTTCGCGATCTCCATTCATGGCGCTCGCGGTAAGGGCCACGATCGGCGTATTCGCAAAATTGGGTTGTTTTCGCAATTGCGTTACTACCCCGAAGCCGTCCAGTTTCGGCATTTGCAGGTCAAGTAAAAAGAGATCAATCGAATTTTCCGATGCCTTTTCCAGAGCTTCCTGTCCGTCTGCCACTCCAACGACTTCATAACCCACACTCTCGAGTACGGTACAGATCAACTCCAGACTGGCCGGCCGGTCTTCTGCAATTAGAATCCGCTTCATGGGTTGACGGCCCCGTCTTGTACCGGGGTTGCTGAAGCTTGCGATGGCGCATGAGGCAAACGAAATTGAAAACGGCTGCCCTTGCCCGGCGTGCTCTCCACCCAAATGTTGCCGCCGTGCATCTCCACCAGGTTTTTCGTGATTGCTAAACCGAGTCCCGTGCCCTCCCGAACCCCGCGCGTTGTGGAACCCAGCTGGTAAAACTTATCGAAAATGGCCTGCTGCTCGGACCCTTCAATGCCAATGCCCGTATCCGCAACCATAAAGAAAATACCTTCCTGCCCTTCGCTGCATTCAATCGTGATTTGTCCTTTTTCCGGTGTGAATTTAACAGCGTTACTGATCAGATTGTAAAAAATCTCCTTGAATCGCACTCGGTCCGCGGAAATGTTCAGATCGCGATCAAGTACCTCGCGAACCTCTATTTGCTTCTGCACTGCAAGAGGCCGCAGGCCGTCAATAGTTTCATGAATGGCATCCGCCGCGCGGAACATCTCGGGATGCAACTCGAGTCGCCCCGATTCGATTTTGCTCAGGTCCAGAATGTCATTAATCAGCTCGAGCAAATGCCTTGAATCCTGCTGGATATGTGCGACGAAGCGTTTCTGGTTTGGATTCAGTGGACCTTTCAGTTCCTCCGCGAGCAGGTCGGCGAATCCGATGATCGTGTGCAGAGGCGTCCGAAGCTCATGGCTCATGCTGGCGAGAAACTCGCTCTTTAGCCGGTTGGCGCGCTCCACTTCACGATTGCGGATTTCAAGCTGCTGGTTCGTCGCCTCCAGTTCCGTGGTAAATTGCCGGTGCATCGCATTGATTTGCGCTTCAGCCTGTTTACGATCCGTAATGTCCCGCACGACCGCAATGACACGCGATGACCGCGTTGGGCTGAGACTGATTTCCACGGGAAACTGGCCGCCATCCTTGCGCCGGGCAAACAGCTCCAATCCGATGCCCATCGGACGTGTGACCGGGTGTTCGGCATAGTCGCCCCGGTTCTCGCGATGCCGGTGCCGGAGAGATTCCGGAACCAGGACCTCGATGATTTGGCCAAGGAGCTCTTCGCGAGCATAACCGAACATCTGTTCCGCAGCCGCATTCAACAGCACAATCGTGCCGTCGTGCTCCACCTCAAAAATCGCATTGGGTGCAGCTTCGAGCAAATCTCTAAACCGCAGATAGGATTGAAGGTCAACCTGCGGCTCCGCGGATGTCGGCGGCTCACCTCTATTTGCATTAGGACTTTTACCTTGCATGCAGTTCTTATGCCAGATTACGAGATTGTGTATGACTAAAGTTTGGCGCTAGGGCGCAGTTAGTGCGCGATTTCGCGCATACGACCCAAATTGTCAGTTGAACCGGACCAATGCGGCGCCTCCCAAACACCTGTGCCGAGCGTATATGGTTGAGAGCCAAGCAAGCGCGAAGATTGGAAGCATTTGTGCAAGTCCCCCCAAGGAGGAGAATCTATGCCAGTCTTAGCAGTCGAAAAGCAAAATACAAAATCGTTAACAACGCGCGTCATGAAAGCCAATGTCTTCCGAGCACCCGGACAGTTTGGGCTGGAAGAAAAGCCGATCCCGAAAGCGGGATTCGGTGAGGCGATCGTGAAGGTTCGGCTGACTACGATCTGCGGAACCGATATTCATATCATTCGTGGCGAATACCCAGTCCAGCCGGGGCTCACCATTGGGCACGAAGCCGTTGGTATCGTTCACGAAATCGGCGCCGGTGTGATTGGCTATGAAGTCGGCCAGCGGGTGCTCGTCGGCGCAATCACGCCTTGCGGCCAATGCGAACCGTGCCTCGGTGGACATCAATCTCAGTGTGGTGGCCCCTTAGGCGGATGGCGGCTCGGCAACAGCGTTGACGGCGTACAGGCCGAATACTTCCGTGTGCCGTTTGCGCAAGCGAATCTCGCCCCGATTCCGGACGAGCTGGCCGATGAAGATGTCGTTCTTCTGGCCGATATTGCATCGACCGGGTTCGGCGCCGCCGAAAGCGGCAAGATTCGATTGGGCGATACCGTGGCCGTTTTCGCACAAGGGCCGATCGGCTTGTGTGCCACGCTCGGAGCCAGGCTAATGGGGGCCGCCGAGATTTTCGCGGTGGATTCTGACCCGGCCCGCCTCGCTATGGCTCGAGAATTCGGTGCAACCACCACATTAAATGCGACTGGCGACGTTGTGAGCGAAATTCTTACCAGGACCGGCGGTAGGGGCGTCGATGTGGCGATCGAAGCCCTTGGCATACAGGCCACATTTGAAAACGCGTTACGCGTACTGGCTCCGGCCGGCGTGCTCTCCAGTGTCGGCGTTTACTCGGGCCACCTCTCGGTCCCTCTTGATGCCTTCCGCGCCGGGTTGGGCGATCAAACGATTGCCACCACGCTCTGTCCCGGAGGAAAGGAGCGTATGCGGCGGCTCATGCGTCTCGTTCAGACACATCGAATCAATCTGCGGCCGTTGCTGACCCACACCTTTACGCTCGATAATATCGCGCAGGCATACGATTTGTTCGAGTCGCGCCGCGAAGGTGTTCTGAAGATTGCGATTCGGGTATCTTAGGCGCAGTGCGGACTTGCGTCGTATCTGGCCGACGCGCAGTTAAGCCAGCTACGGTCAAGCTTTGCCAGTACATGCTTGTCGATTCCGCCCATCTTTAGGAGAAAAACGCTGCATGAGAACAAATGCCTACGCCATTATCCGGCAAGCTCCTTGCGCAGTACTGAGCGTATGATGCGCGACCAGAACCCGCTCGACGTGTTCTTCAAGCCGAAATCGGTAGCCGTCATCGGCGCAACGGAGAGAGCGGGACATGTCGGCCGCGCGATTCTATGGAACCTGATTAGCAGCCCCTTTGGTGGCGCGGTTTATCCTGTCAATCCCAAACGCAATGCCGTGTTGGGCATACGGGCGTGCCCATCGATTTCTGCTGTGCCAGAGCGCGTCGAATTGGCCGCCATTGTGACTCCGGCGGAGTCGGTGCCGCAAGTCATGCAGGAGTGTGTGAGTGCCGGAGTGACGGGCGCGATCATCATCTCCGCAGGGTTCCGCGAAACCGGCCCGCGCGGCCTTGCCCTGGAGCAGGAGACATTAAGGATCGCGCGAACCGGAGGTATCCGGGTGATCGGTCCGAATTGTCTCGGTGTAATGTGCCCGGTTACCGGCTTGAATGCAACGTTTGCACCTGCAATCGCGAAGCCCGGCAGTGTAGCTCTCATCAGCCAGAGCGGAGCGATCTGTACCGCGTTGCTCGATTGGAGCCTGCGCGCACAGGTTGGCTTCAGTGCGCTTATTTCTGTTGGATCGATGCTCGATGTCGGATGGGGCACGCTGATCGATTATTTAGGCAGCGATCCCTACACGCGCAGCATTGTGATTTATATGGAATCGATCGGCGATGCGCGATCGTTTCTTTCTGCGGCGCGCGAAGTCGCGCTGAGCAAGCCTATTCTGGTGATCAAGGCAGGAAGAACGGAACTGGCAGCGAAGGCCGCCGCCTCGCACACAGGCTCGCTCGCTGGCAGCGATGGCGTTGTAGATGCGGCTTTCCGGCGCGTC
Organism: Bryobacteraceae bacterium; assembly: GCA_035475295.1. Classification (GTDB taxonomy): domain Bacteria; phylum Acidobacteriota; class Terriglobia; order Bryobacterales; family Bryobacteraceae; genus Bog-105. The sequence continues at coordinate 7,906 of DATIMM010000046.1, read as the reverse complement.
GGAGTTCTGCGTATCGACGAACTCGCGGACGTCTTTCACATGACCGAAATCCTCGCCCGTCAGCCCCGTCCTTCCGGGCCGCGCCTCACCATCGTTACGAACGCCGGCGGCCCAGGTGTGCTGGCAACCGACGCTCTGGTCAGCTTGGACGAGAAGCCCGCGGCTTTAGCTATAGAGACCATCGAAGCATTAAACAAGATCTTGCCGTCGCATTGGAGCCATACCAATCCAATAGACATCATCGGCGATGCGGGACCGGAGCGCTACGAGGCAGCCGTCGAGATCGCCGTCAAGGATCCCAATACAGACGGCTTGCTGGTCATCATGACGCCGCAAGCCATGAGTGATCCCGTGGAGATTGCAAAAAAGCTGGTTCCCTTTGCGGCATTGAAAAGCAAACCCGTTCTGGCGAGCTGGATGGGAGGAGAAAAGGCAAGCGAAGGCGAAGCGGTTCTGAATGAAGCTGGAATCCCGACTTTCCCGTTTCCCGAAACAGCCGCCCGGGCGTTCCATTACATGTGGCGCTACAGCTACAACCTGCGCGCGCTTTACGAAACGCCTGCCATTGCAGACGTGAGCCCGCAGGCGGCTCACTCTGCGACGCAATTGATCGAGCGCGCGCGCCAGAGCGGACGGACGTTACTGACGGAACTTGAATCCAAGCAGCTCCTTGCGCTCTATGGCATCCCGACAGTGGAAACCCGGCTCGCGGCAACCGAAGAGGAAGCGGTAAACGCCGCGAATGCGCTGGGCTATCCCGTTGCGCTGAAGCTGAATTCGTTTACCGTAACGCACAAGACCGATGTGGGGGGCGTGAAACTCTCAATTGAAAATGCACCGGCTGTTCGAACCGCTTACCGCGAGATTCAAAGCGCGGTCAGCGGCAAAGTAGGCCCGGAGCACTTCAATGGCGTGACCGTGCAGCCGATGATCTCTACCGCGGGATATGAATTGATTCTTGGCTCGAGCATTGATGTGCAGTTCGGTCCGGTGCTCTTGTTTGGCACGGGAGGCCAGCTTGTGGAAGTGTTTCAGGATCGGGCCCTCGCCTTGCCCCCGCTCAACACCACACTGGCACGTCGATTTATGGAACAAACCCGCATTTTCACCGCGCTCCAAGGCGTGCGGGGTCGCAAACCGGTGGATATCGAAGCGCTCGAACGGCTGCTCGTCCGCTTCGGCCAGCTCGTCCTCGAGCAGAACTGGATTCGCGAGATCGATATCAACCCGCTGCTCGCTTCATCCGACGGATTGCTGGCTCTCGATGCGCGGGTGGTTCTCTATGCTCCTGAAACAGATCCCTTGCAGATCCCGAAACCCGCAATCCGTCCTTATCCTTCGAAATACGCCGGGGAAATCACTCTGAAAAATGGCACGGTGCTCAAGATTCGCCCCATTCGCCCCGAAGACGAACCGGAGTTTGTCCGCTTTCACACAACTTTGTCGCAAGAGAGCGTTTACCGGCGCTACTTCTTCCTCATGAACCTGGAAGCTCGCACCCGGCACGAGCGGCTTACCCGAATGTGTTTCATCGATTACGACCGGCAAATGGCATTCGTGGCGGAGCGCGCGAATTCGGACGGCAAGCCTGGCGAGATCATCGGGGTAGGCAGGCTGATCAAAATCCCAGGGACAAACGAGGCCGAAATTGCGATTCTCGTGAGCGATGCTTTCCAGAAGCGTGGAATCGGAACCGCTTTGGTTCAGCGCCTTATCGAGTTCGCAAGAGATGAAAAGCTAGACATTCTCACGGCTTTGTTTCTCGCAGAGAATCAGCCCATAGAAGCGCTATTCCGCAGCCTGGGATTTTGCTTCGGCCAAAGCTCGGAGCCGGACGTAACACAAGCATTGCTGCGCCTCTAACCAGCGCGAAATCGCGCACATCGCGTGAAATGGCTCAAGCAAATTGGGTTGATTACGCTGCGAACAGCGCTCTACGCCTTGTTTTCTGACGGCCCTACTTTTGCATAGCCCCTAAATGATGGTTTCCACGATGCAATCCCGATCTGCTGAACTATTTGAAGGGCCATTGATTGCCAAGCGTCCTCTTTCGGGTCGCAGTCCCTTGGCTATACCGCCAAAATCCATTGTGATCGTCCGCCCACGACCATTAAGTTGCCGGGAGGAACTCAATCCGATTGAAGTCGCTGAAAGGAAATTGGACTACAAAGTGGTCGTACCGTTATCCGGGATTGATCCGCGCAAGATTTATGTCATTGCCAAGCCGCAGGGGATCGTCATCGAGTTTCGTCTCAAGAGCGGCATGCGCCATGCAAACAGCAATGTAGCCGAAACCACCGAATGCCGTATTTCAAAAGAGTTCACGTTCCCCTCGGAGATCAAAAGGTGTACGACGATCATTCAGGTATGCGGAGATTCGCTCCACATCACGGCCCGGAAGGCAGAAGGCGGACCGCAGGATGCGTGGTCGGAATTAATTCATTTCGATACGCGAGGCTCATTGGGATGCGTCTAGTGGCCGCGCTTTAGCGCTGGAGATGTTTCGAGTATTCTTCGCCGCACCATGGCTGCCTGCAGGCATCATTGCGTTGAGCGGCCCCGCCTCGAAACCTCAGGCGCCAGCGCTTCGATGCCGAAGTGGCGAACAATGTCGAGATCGTGGCAGCCGCAGGAGTTCTGGCATGGGTCGCTCCTAAAAGCCGTTAGCGGCCAGTTTCGTGGTCGAAGCAAAAGCTTCGCCCCTAGTGCGCCCGCGGAATATCCAGGCTCTTTAGCTTCGTCTCGATGCTTGCGAGACAGGCGTCATACGCCGGGTCTTGAACCGATGTACCGTCTGGATGCGTAACGCCGATAGTGCAAATAACTTCAGGTCGCAAGTGATGTCGCGTCGATTCATGCAGCGCACAATCGAACGGCTCAATTCTATACTCGTTATCATCGGATTCGGTGGGCAGTGCGAATTGTGCAATGTTTTGCAAATCGGAATGGACCAGATGACTACTTTTGTCCCCAGGTGTTAATCGCATCGCATCCTGCTCGCGAACGCCGTGTAACTCGACGTCGAATCCAGTTTGCACTTTTTGGTCGTGAATAAATGTGGACTCCGAGTAGACTTCGTAACAGACTTTGTGCTTATGCACTAACTCGCGAAGATCTTGATCCGTTGTGCTCATTCTGTCCATACCAGAGCACGCCGAATGCCAAGCGCTATCGGCCGAAGCTTAACGTCCCCGTGGAATGTTCAATGCTGGCCAATGTATCTGTTATTCCGCTTCCGACGCGCGGAAAGGTCCAAAGATGGATATAACTACAGAAATGAATCGCGCCTCGGATAATGCGCCAATCAATGCGCTGATCGAGCTTGCGCTAAATCTGCGATGGTCCTGGAACCATGCTGCGGACGAGTTGTGGAACCAGCTTGACCCTGAGCTTTGGGAAGCCACACAGAATCCATGGGTCATACTGCAAACGGTATCACGGGAAAGGTTAAATGGAGTAGCGTCCGAACCCGCATTTCAACAAAGACTGGATCAACTCATCCAGCGAAAAAGGCGGCGGGAACAAAGCCCCGGCTGGTTTCAGCGGGCGCATATCGATCCGCCATTTACGGCCGTCGCATATTTCAGCTTGGAATTCATGCTGAGCGATGCGCTGCCCATCTACTCTGGCGGCCTTGGAAACGTCGCAGGCGACCAGCTCAAAGCCGCCAGCGATCTGGCCATTCCGGTTCTTGGCGTCGGTCTGTTGTACCAATTGGGATATTTTCGTCAGATTATTGATGGGCAAGGGAACCAACGAGCGCTGTATCCGTTCAACGATCCCGGACAGTTACCCATCCGTCCTCTCCGCGAGAAAAATGGAGAATGGCTAAGAATTGCTATTGATTTTCCAGGCTACACGCTATGGCTCAGGACCTGGGAAGCTCAGGCGGGCCGGACGAAGCTCTACCTGCTCGACAGCAACGATCCGGCCAATCTGCCTGCATATCGAGGGATTACCAGTGAGTTATATGGAGGCGGCCCGGAAGTGCGGATCAGCCAGGAGCAGGTATTGGGGATCGGCGGATGGCGGCTGCTTCGTGCGCTTGGAATGAAACCGGAAGTTTGTCACCTCAACGAGGGGCATGCGGCATTCGTAGTCCTCGAACGTGCTCGCGACTATATGACGCAGACGAAACAGCCCTTCGATGCCGCTCTTGCCATCACGCGCGCCGGCAATCTCTTCACCACACATACGCCCGTGGAGGCGGGATTCGATCGTTTTTCCCCACAGTTGATGGATCGCCATTTCCGGCATTACGTCGAGGATCTAGGCATATCGATGCGGGACCTGCTGGCCTTGGGCCGGCAGAATCCGGCCGACGAATCGGAAGCATTCAGCATGGCCTATCTCGCGATGCGCGGCAGCGGAGCGGTGAATGGCGTAAGTCGTCTGCATGGCGAAGTGAGCCGACGCATTTTCCAGCCGCTGTTTCCGCGCTGGCCGCAAGTGCAAGTGCCGGTCGATTATATCACAAACGGCGTGCATATGCCCATCTGGGATTCGGCCGAAGCGGACGAATTGTGGACAGCGGCATGCAGCAAGCAGCGTTGGGATGGCGATCTGGCACACCTCGAAAGGAATCTGAGGAGCGTGCCGGCCGCACGGCTCTGGGAGATGCGCACGAGCGCTCGTAAATCACTGGTGGAATATGTTCGGAAACGGCTGGCGCGGCAGGTGGCGGCAAATGGCGGCTCAACCGAAGAAATCAATCAGGCGGAGCGCGTGTTGGATCCCAATGCTCTTACTCTGGGCTTTGCCCGCCGCTTCGCGACTTACAAGCGGCCTAACTTGCTTTTGCACGACCGTGACCGGCTGCTTGAGATTCTTACTAACCAGAACCGCCCCGTTCAGCTCATCCTCGCAGGAAAGGCTCACCCGCAGGATCTTTCCGGCCAGGACATGATCCGGCAATGGATGGAATTCATCCGTAAAACATCGGCCCGATCGCACGCCGTTTTTCTGAGCGATTACGACATGCGCCTCACTGAACATCTGGTGCAAGGGGTCGATCTGTGGCTCAATACGCCGCGCAGCCCTTGGGAAGCATGCGGCACGAGCGGGATGAAAGTGCTGGTGAATGGAGGCCTGAACCTTTCCGAACTCGATGGCTGGTGGGCTGAGGCGTATTCGCCGGATGTAGGTTGGGCCATCGGGGATGGACTCGAGCACGATGATGATCCAGCCTGGGATGCGGCCGAAGCTGAGGCGCTATATGCCCTGCTTGAGCAGGAGATCACTCCCGAGTTTTATAGCCGGGATGGAGCCGGCATCCCGGCCGGCTGGATCAATCGAATGCGCGAGAGCATGGCGCGCCTGACACCGCAATTTTCTGCCAATCGAGCGGTCCGGGAGTATACGAAAAAGCACTACGCTCCGCTCGCCGCAGCCTACTGGCAGCGATGTTCCGATGGAAAAACGGCAGAAGAGCTGCTGAATTGGAATCGCGAGATTTTGCAGCAGTGGTCCAAGCTGCGCTTCGGCTCCCTCCAGGTGAAAACCGAGCGAGATCATTACATCTTTCATGTCCCCGTCTATCTTGGCGAATTGACCCCGGACGCCATCCGTGCCGAGTTATACGCGGAACCACTTGACGGAGATGAACCGATCCGCCGTCCGATGGATCGCCGAGAACCACTCGCCGGCGCGCAAAATGCATATCACTACACCGCAGAAGTGGCCGCAAACCGTCCCGCTGAGCACTTCACACCAAGAATCGTGCCCTATCACCCGGCAGCTTTCATCCCTCTGGAAGCGCCACAAATCCTTTGGTACCGGTAAGTGGCGGCTGATTTACTTTAGGCGTGTGGGTCTGCCAAATGGCGGCCGTATTTCGGCCATTTCTGCGTTTGGGTAGTTGCGATAGGCTGCTTCTGCATCTTCCGGGGTCGCATGCGACTCGAAGATCTGGACAGGGCCCGCTTTGATCGCCAGCGTGAATCGATCTGGGGTTTCAAAGGGAAGCCACGGCGTGGTGTCAAGCCACCAGTCCTGCCCATCCAAGCTTCGCTCCATCGGAGCATCCGGCGTCAGGTGCCCAGTCGCCGCCACATTCAGCGCAAGTCTCCGGCCCTCAGGCATGTGCAGGAAGATACGGCCGTGACGGCTCGGGCGCGTTAGAATTGGGGGCGTCGGCTCGCTGACGTGTATGGAGCCAATCGTATTATCGAGTCCGATCGTCACTCGGTAGTGGACTCGCTCCTCGCCCCCTGGCCAGCGCAGCAGGCCTCGGCCGGCGAGAATGACCGATTGAACGGGTTCTGACATAAAAATAGATCTCGAATTCCGGCTCCGCTTCTTCGAGCGGACGCCGCGTCGAAGACGAGCCAATATGTATGCTGCGATTGTGCTATCGAGCGCGACTGTGGCCCGATAGTTGACACGTTCTTCTCCTCCGGGCCAATGCAGGAGACATCTGCCGGCGAGCATCACGGAAACGAATTGCCTTGGCCATTTCGATCTATTGCGATTGCAGGTACACAGCCACCGCGCGGGCTTGATCGGGATCTAAATCCCGCGTCACCATGGTCATCTCCGGCGCGTGCCTGCGGTCCCCCTGGCGGAATTTTGCCAATTGGCCTTCAATATATTCCGCGTTCTGGCCGGAAAGTCTGGGCGCGAATCCCTTGCCTTGCGCATTGGGTCCATGACAGGTCTGGCATGGGAGCACTTTCTGGGCGGGAACGCCATTCATGAAAAGCTCTTTACCATGCGCGATCAGCTTTTGGTTGCCCGAACGTCCCGGCGTGCGAGCCTGCTTGCTGTACCAGAGTACCGCTTCCTTGATCTCATCCGGCTTCGCAGCGTGCGCTACACCTTCCATGTTGATGCGCTCCTGTCGGGTGACATTCGCGGCAGTGTTTTTCGACTTGGCAAGGTCCACTATTGTGGACAGCATTTCATCTACAGGCGGCGAGATCTCCTCAAACGCTTTCAGCTTTCTATCTGCATAAGCTAAGTTGATGCCCGCCAGTTTCGGCATATATGGCAATTGTGCATTGCCGTCAATTCCATGGCAGCCGGAGCAATAGGTGGTTACGATGTGAGGCGCATTCCAATTCGTTTGCGCGGAGACGTTCCAAATCATTCCCACGAACGCCGCGCTTATAGCTGCTTTTGTAAATAGGCGGTCGATTCTCATTCTGCGCTCCTTGGAAACTAAAACGCGAAAAACACCGTAAACCATAATGTGTTGTTATCACTCGGTTTTCGGCCCAATCCGTCTATGTTGCTCGTTAGTCCGTTGAATTTCGTGAAGCCCGTGTACTGGAGCGAGGCAACAACGTTCTGCGTAATCGTCCGGTCCGCCTGTAGAACGTAGCCCGTCGTGTTTGGCTTGGCCGTAAGTTGCGCGCCTGCTGGCGCTGTAATGCCATACAGCGCTGCATTGCTGCTGCCATTACTCAAAAAGAAACCGCCGGTGAAAGTCCAGGCTTCGTGAAGTGCGTAGGAACCGTTTAAGTTCAGCGTCTTCAAATTGCCCTTCAGGCTGGATACATTCCCCAAAGGGAAGCTTCCGTTCCAGGACTGCTGTTCATACATGTACGATCCTCGAAGCGTGAGCTTGTTTGTCTCGCCCAGATACTGGTATTGAGAATCGAAACCGTTATCGGAAAATGTGTCTGCCGGCCCGCTCGGAGACGAGCTATCCGGGTAAACGTTCGAATGCATGCCGAGCACGCCCGCCATAAAGACATTCGGACCCTCCGTCTTGGTCCAGTATGCGCGCCAATACGGGTTCCAATCTTTCAGATAATTGGCCCCGTTTTGTAATGAAGTTCCCGCCGTCATCCAGCGGAAAAAGTCCGTTCCCACGCGGTACTCAGAAAACTCGGCATAAAACTTGCGATCAAATAATGCATAGACGCCAACGCTGCCGGTTTGCTGGCTCAGGCTGGCGATCATC
>DATIMM010000045.1:0-24749 GCA_035475295.1 Bryobacteraceae bacterium | reverse complement strand
TTGTTCGGGATGTTGCTGATTTGGCGAGGCTTGTTTGAGTCGCAAAAGCGCGTCAGAAACGCACAAGTCTTTTAGATTGAATAATCGGACCTGTTCCCAAGCTGGACGTCGCGGGTTCGATCCCCGTCTCCCGCTCCATGTTTTCAATAACTTGGGAAGAAGTCATTTTCTCAGGTTTAATGCGATTAATGCTTTAAGCTCCCGATCACCTCGCGGAGCCCGGTTAGAGGGTGCTACAACACCCTCTAACCAATTCCAAAATCACTCGCGTAGCCTCCAAACTCAAAGAGCCGCATAACTCTGCTCCCTGCGCCGTCATTGAACAACGGCTGTCTCCAACTTGCGAACCGCGGCGAGCTTCTGTTCGAAGGTTGCGACCGCGTATTCATTTTCGTTCACGTCCACTGTGTTGCCCATTTGCGCTGAACGCGTATGAGCATCAACGCCGGCTTTCTTTGCCCACGTAGCGAAAGTCCGGCGCATAACTTGAAACGTCGCCCAACTGAGCCCGATTGCCTCAAGCTTCGGCAGCATGTAACGCTGCCAAATGTTATCGCGACGCATGGGTGTGCCTCTCTCTGAAGGAAACACCCATTTCGATTCCGATCCGATTTGCAATCGCTGAACCCATAAGTCGAGAAGCAACTTTGTTCCGGTCGTCAGCGCCACCTGGCGAGCCGAACGATCGTTCTTCGGATTATCCAAGTCTCCCTTATATAGCCGCCTCTTGACCCAAAGCGAATCATTATCGAGATCCGAGGGCTGCAACGCCAAAATCTCTCCGGGCCGCATCCCTTCCCATGTTGCCAGCCGAGCGACAACCTGCTCTCGTAGATTGAAGCATCCAATAAGAGCGGCTGCCTGGACGGGCGTCATAACTCGGCGTTCGCGTCCCGGTTTGCAATTCCTGGGAGTAAACAAGGAAATTGCCGGATTCCGATCCACGACCCCTTCACTCAATGCGAGTTCAAAAACGGATCGCAACCGAAACCGCAGGTGATCAACGACGCTCCCGCAGCAATCTTTAGCCTTGGCGTCGAGGAATGCCTGCAACTCCTCCCGGTTGATTGCTTTTATTCTCCTATCGCCGAGACCACCAACCAAATGAAACTGGACTTGGTTAACTTCAGTCATGGCAGTCGAGCCTTTCCACTTCCGCCGGTAAACCGGAAGATAGGTCAATGCCACGAACGATTCGAAGGTGAAGTCTTTTACGCCCATCTGCTCGATTCCTTCGTTGATGGGCTTCAGGATCTCTTGGAGAATGGATTCCGCCGCCACTCTGCTCATTTTGGAGCAGAGCCCTATTTCTTTCGTTCTTGGCCTGCCCTCCTCTCTCCACTGTGCAAACCAGTAGTTCTTTCCGCTTCGTTTGCGAGTCGTTAAACTTCCTCGCTGAAATCGCTTCCGACGCATTCAATAGCCTCTTTTCTGCGTCATGTGCGATCAACCCGGGCATAGAACACAAATGTTAGCACTGCTTGTAGCCTTCCATCCATGTCTGTAGCCAGTCCCGCCGAGTGACTTTGCGCCGCCCGATAGCCATGTGCGTCAGTGGCGGAAGCCCAGGCACCTTTCCGTTAAGCAACCTGGAGACGTGCGCCTTCGAGCAGCGGAGCACTATCGCTACTTCCCGTAGGGTCAGGATTTCTTGATCGCCATTCTCTTTCATAAAAATTGCCCCTCGTTGGATAAGAGGCCCGGCCCAGAACCGAAACCCGGTGGTGAATCGGAAGAAACTAAAAAAATTGACCCGCAAAAATACGCATATTCCAGACGGGACTTTAGGGGCGCTCTTCCACATTTGCCTGTGGAACTCGGAATAATCGAGTGGGACTTTAGGGGCTCGTATTGGCCAGAATCGCGGGACCCTGGGGGCGCTCGCACGGGACTTTAGGGGCGGCTTCTTTATTTATTCCTGTATGTCATATAGAACGAACCAGTAGTAGCCTCCGTGAATACTGTGGAAATGTGAAAAACCGGAGGCGGCCGAATCTAGCTCACAGGTGAAGGGCACCACAATCGCTATCGCGATTGGACGGACCCAAGTACTATTAGTTTTATGACGCGCATTACGCTCGTTCTATTTTTCGCGAACGTATTAGCGGCGGCGGCCAATAACAATCCTTCCGATGTGCTGCGAAAAGCTGACCATTACGCAAATCTGTACAACTGGGCCTCCGCCAAACCGCTCTTTTTAACAGCCGACCGGGGACTGCCTCATGGAAGTCCGGAACAAATTCACGCGCATTTGGGTTATCTGCGGGCCACCATGGAGACACGTTCCCTACCGGAACTGTCGAATTACCTTGGTGCACTGCTGAATTCGCCAGAAATGGCTTCGAATCCGGGGCTGCGCTTGTGGTGTTTAGGGATCAAAGGCGATGTAGACGGTGAAATGGACAGCGCATCGGCACGAGCCGACTGGGAAGAGGCACACCGGGCCGCCACAAAGCTCAACGATAAAAAATGGCAATCACGCTCGTTTGCCGAAGCCGGGTTCAATGCCTACATAGAGGGCGACATCGCAACTGGCCGTCGAAGCGTTGCAGCGGGGCTAGGGATGGCGCATCGGACCGGCGACGTTGGCGCAGAGATTCGCTACCTATCCGCAATCGGTACGGGTATCGAGTGGAACGGCGCGTATCAGGAGGCTCTGGGCTATTTTCAAAAGGCCCAATTGCTCGCCAAACAAAATCCTGATAGCGGTTACCCATTTCTCACTGTGGCCGGCGAAGTCGAAACGCTGATCAAAGAAGCTCATTATCAGGAAGCTGAGGATCTGGTGCAAAAGGCTTCCATGCAAGCAACGCAAAGCGACAAATTGATCAAGTTGACCCAGCTCATGCTGTTTGACGCTGACATAGCGTTAGGCGAGAAGCAACCGCAGCGGGCGATTCAAATTCTACAGAAAACGATTCCATTAGCCCGGCGCAATCAGACCCGGATGTTGGCAGATGCGGAAATGAAGCTCGCGGAAATCTACCGCGAACAACATAAGCTTGCTTTCGCCGAGCGTTATGGTTCCGCTGCCTTCGCACATACACATCTGACAAACGATCTCTTTACCGCTCCGGCCCGGCTGGAGTTCACTGCTCAGCTTCAATGGGATTTAGGACGACGATCTCAGGCTCGCCGCAGCATCATGCGAGCTCTCGAAATTTCAGAAGGACTGCTCTCTCAAACAAGCAGCGGCGCCGTTCGTGAAGGGCTGCTGACCGCAATGAGCTCCGCTTACGAAACGGCATTCACGTTTGCCGCCCAGATTGGGGACCTGCAGGGCGCGTTCGCAACTGTCGAAAGAGTTCGGGGCCGCATCACTACGGAGACTCTCCTGCAGCCATCACCGGGGTTCCAGCAACCAACGGACATGGCGCTTGAAGACAAAATCCGGAACCTCAAGGTCGAACTCCTGAAGGCGAGTGCGGCGGCTGACAGAGATCAGCTCATCGATCAACTCTTCTATGCGGAGCAGCAACGATTTGTGGAAGATAAGCCGGCACAACTCGCCGTTCAGAAGATTGAGGCGATTCCGGTCGGGCGAGTGACGGCAAAGCTTAGCGGAGATGAGGCTATCCTCGAATATGTTCTTACCGACAAAGGCGGTGCATACTGCCTTTTCCTGTCTCAAAAGAACGCGCGAATTGTGCCACTCGGCCCGGCGCGGCAAATATCGATGCTAGCTCAGAGCTTCGTCGCAGACGTGAAGGCCAACAGACCTTCTAAAGAGGGTGCGCGATTGCTATACGATGCCGTCCTTGCACCGGTTCCACATATCGGTCAATTCAAGCGGCTCACCATAATCCCCGACGGCGCTCTTCACCTCGTCCCTTTTGATGCTCTCCGTTCACCCGCCGGAAACCTTCTGGGAGAATCCGCTGTCACTTCGTATGCGCCGTCAGTGATGAGTGATGTTTTATTGAAAGCCCGTTCGGAACCGCAAGTGCAGCGTGCATTTCTAGGCGTCGGAGGGGCAATTTACAACCAAACCGGTGCCCAACCTTTCACGCTTGCGAAATCAAATGCGCGCGGCGGGTACTTCGGTGTGGACCCGGCCAAGCTCCCCAATCTGCCGGGATCAAGCGAGGAGATTCAGTCTGCGGCCGCCATTCTGCGCTCGGTCACGGGAGTTGAAACTCTCCAGACCGGCCAGGCGGCTACAGAGTTTACGTTCACTCATGCACCGCTGGCAAAATTTGAGATCATTCACCTGGCCATTCATGCCGTTGCCAGCCAGGGTGACCCGAGCCGCGCGGCGCTCATTTTTCCCTCCGACACCAAACACGGTGATGATGGATTTCTAGAGCCGCGCGAAATTGCCCGGCTTCATTTCGACGCTCGTGTGATCGTGCTATCAGCGTGCGACACCGCCGTGGGGCGTCTGCAAGGCCAAGTGGGAGTGGCGAACCTCGCTCGTGCGTTTCTGCAGGCGGGTGCCAATAGCGTGATTTCCACGCTTTGGCCAGTGGACGATATCGATTCATTGCTTCTAATGCAAGCGTTCTACAGGCATCTCGTGAACGGGAGAGATGTCGCGTCCGCACTGACTTTGGCTAAGCGCGACGTGCTTACGAAGCTTGGTGGACGAGATGCTGCTCCGTCATCCTGGGCAGGGTTCGTGCTCCTGGGCAATGGCAGCAGTTCCCTTCGAAACTCGCAAACTGCGGAAGTCCGCGGACTGAGGATTCAATGACTCCTTCCAAAACCCCATACGACAACGTTCGAGCGAAGATTGCTGAGCTTATTCGGAACAAGCTCTTTCACCCTAAAAAGGACAACGCCCAGCTTGCGCGATTGAGTGAGGAGTTCGCTGACCTTTGGCCATCTTGGGTTTCCGATGATGATATCGAATCGGGAGTGAACGGCTGGCTGCGCAAGTTGAAGCTCAGCCACACGGCATTCTGGCGCGGACCTGGAACTGGTTTGCCAGCATATTTTGCAATCAACGCCGCGCTCAAGCGCATCGGCGATGGCCGGCTTGTTTTTTGGGATGTCCTTCCTGGCGGGTTGGCAGAACGTGCCGGAATTAGTCCGGGAGATGTGCTCGCCGGCATCAATGGACAAGACATCAACGGTGACGAGCCACGCTTTCAGCTCGGCAGCACATATACGTTTAAGGTGACTCGGAACGGCACTGAGAAGGCGGCCGACATCAGCCTGCCATGCTACGGCCCTAAGGATCGGCCCCCGATGACCGAGGCTAAACCATTAACCTACTCAGTCAAAGATCGGATCGCCGTCCTCAAGGTCACCTCGTTTCCTGGCGCTGTCGGCTTCGACTTGCTCTGTGATCTAAAGAAGGCCCTTGCAGTTTTCGACGGCAACCAATGCGATCGGCTCATTCTTGACCTGCGGTCTAATTGTGGCGGTGGACTATCGTCCGTTCGGCTGATGAGCCTGCTGGTTCCTGATCGCAGACTCATCGGCTACAGCCTGACGCGGCTCGGCCGCGATCGCAAGAAAAGGGCGTCACAACTCCCCGCAATCCGACGACTGCCAAGCAGCAAACTGGAACTACTTCCGCTTGCCATCCGGTTCAAGCTCGTGAATCGGGATCGCTCTTTCCGCCTATTTACTGAAGGCCTCGGGGTGAAACCATTTCATGGTAGGGTTGCCGTTTTGGTGAACGAGTACACAAGGAGCGCCGCCGAAATGATTGCCGCGTTTGCGCGTAACGAAGGCATTGCGCAGGTGGTCGGAACACGAACTCCAGGGGAGGTCCTGGGTGCCGCAAATTTTCATGTCGGTGCAGACTACCACCTGAGAATGCCGGTCACCGCCTGGTACACAGCAAAGGACCAACTGATCGAGGGCGGAGGTGTTGAACCAGACATGGAACAAGCTAATACGGTTGAAAGCCTAGTTTCCGGGAGAGATCTGCCCATGGAGAAGGCACAGTCGGTTTTGCAAGCATCGTAGCAACGACATCAATTTCGGATCGGGCTACAGGAAAACTGCTTCGCGCTGGCCCCAGTATCTGCACAACGACGAATTGTTTCCGGATCGCCCGTGATCCTGGAGCAATTCGGAAACAATCACTTCCCGTTCAGATAACCCGCTTGTGTCGTCCAGTACCCGCGTAGACCTAGCGGCCTGATAGCAAGATAGGTATTCTTTTATCGTGATTGCCACGACTAGGCAACTTGTACTGGCTATTATGAGCGTTGGCTGCGTAATCGCCTCTTCGATGGATAGTCCGCGCTGGCTCTCTCCAATTCCTTCTGAACACCGGGAGGAGTTGGCAAAACGGCTTGACGCCTATCTCAAAGCAAACCGAACAAAAGACTGGCCCAAGCTTTTCGATCTTGTTTCCGCCTCTGGGCGGAGTGGAACAAGCCGAGATACTTTTATTGCCAAGATGAAAGCGGCACACCAGAAGAATTTTTCAAATAATCCTGACTTGCTCGATTTCAGACCCGCACGCACCGAGAACGCCGACAGCACGGAAGTCGATGTATACGGGTGCGGCAAAGCTCGGCGTGAAAGCCAAAACTTCAACGGAATCGCGCTGGTCCATGCTGTTTTTGAACATGACGATTGGTTTTTCTCCGGCTGGACCTTCACGGAATTTCCGAATGAGCCATGCAAGGACTTGACCGATCCGTCTTGGGAAGCACCTGGTGCCATGGAATGGAGTCGACCAACGGAGGAGTTGCGGGATTTAACTGGCCCGCCAATTCACATCGACGGTTCCAAGAAATGAACTCGCACCGTAATGTGTTTCCGGATCACTTCCAGGATCGTCGGGGATTTGGAAACTGCGGGCAGGGAACCCGCCTGAGCGGGTCTGTAGCTCATCGCGATTGCCCCGTTGTCTGAGGTTGTGCAACTTCAGTGGGACCGCATGCGCGCTAATCCCCAGACGCACAGCACAACGCCAACCGCACTGGCAGCGATAAAGCCCATCAAGAAAAATGGCCCGCCATCATCTCTGCCAATCCTGAAGACAATAGCCGAACCGAGCAGCGCCCCACCCGCAACTAGAAAAGCGAGGCCGATCCATAAGACCTTATCGATCTTAGGGCGGCGGGTTACAGTGTGAGTACCTTCACCGAAACGTCCATGTTTGAGGAAATCCTCCTGCTCTTCAGGGGATCGCATTCGCTGTCCATTCTATCCGCATTGAAAGGTGCCAAAATTAGCGCCGTTTCCGGCCTGTGTCCGTACGGTCGGGCACTCTTCCATTGGCACGAGTAGAACGGCCATTTCTGGTCCGCCGCCGCTTTCCAATTGACGGTTTGCGCGTCATCCATTGCCAATCCATCTCTAGCGCAGTCGCGACCGCTACAATTGCTTAAGCTCTATGCAATTGCCTCCCCGAACTCGGTTGCGATCTGACAAGACCCTTGCGCAGAAATAAGAAGCAATATGCGCATCTATCTTGATTTCAATGCAAGCACGCCAGTGGCGCCCGAGGTTACGGCTCGGATGCAGGCCGTGCTAAACGAGCCGTTCGGGAATCCGTCGAGCGAGCACTGGGCGGGGGAGCCCGCGCGAGATGCCGTTGAGAAGGCGCGGGCAGGAGTGGCAGCACTCCTCGGATGCAAGGCTGGCGAGGTTGTCTTCACAAGCGGTGGAAGTGAAGCCAATAACCACGCGCTAAAAGGAGTCTTCTTCGCCAGGCAAACAGAGCGCCGCCACGTTATCACAACCCAGGTCGAGCACCCTGCAGTCCTCGCTCCCTGCCGATTTCTGGAATCGCTCGGGGCAAAAATTACTTGCCTGCCGGTAGATGCCTTTGGTCGCGTCGACCCTGATGATATCCGGCGCGCCGTGACGCCAGACACGATCTTAATTTCCGTGATGCACGCTAACAATGAAGTCGGGACCATACAACCAATTGCGGAGATCGGCCGGATTGCGAGGGAGCACGGAATCCTTCTCCATACCGATGCGGCCCAGTCCGTGGGAAAGATCCCGACGAAGGTGGGAGAACTGGGCGTCGATCTCTTGTCCGTGGCAGGCCACAAACTCTACGGCCCGAAAGGCGTCGGCGCGCTCTATATTCGTGCGGGTGTCCAAATCGAGCCGCTGATCCATGGCGCGGGACATGAATCGGGCCGGCGCGCGGGTACAGAGAACGTTCTGCTCGATGTAGGCCTTGGTGCGGCTTGTGAACTGGCCGAATCTTGGATCGGTCGGCCTTCAAACCGGGAACTCCGGGACCTGTTCTGGCGGCGGTTAAACGAGGAGTTCGATCGTGATGTAGTTCTTAACGGGCATCCAAGCGACCGGCTGCCGAACACTCTGAACGTCAGTTTCCCGGGCAGAGTTGGGATGGAGATTCTCCACCGCTTGGATGGCGTTGCTGCCTCAACCGGTTCCGCCTGCCACTCCGGTGCTATCGAGCTATCACCTGTTCTGAAGGCCATGCGAGTACCTCCGGAGACCGGCATGGGCGCGATCCGCTTCAGCTTGGGCCGCACGACGACGGAAGAGGAAATTGCAGCGGTTGTGAACAATCTGAAAGCGGTACTTGCGTGAGGCGCGTGTAACAAGCGGCGCACATCCGGGTGGTCGGCAAATGCTTCGATCAAGATTCGCAGCATGAACATCCGCGCTATGTTTACTGATAGCCTTACTTAATACAACGCGCTTAATGCAACCCAGCCCAGCCGTGGGATGAGTTTCCCGGCTGAGGTCCTTTTCATCGGCGGAGCTAAAGCCGCCGTGCATAGGAGTCTTTTGTGATTTTGAAACAGTACTACCTGGGTTGCCTGGCTCACGCCTCCTATCTGGTGGGCGATGAGGCCAGTTCCACGGCCATTGTCGTCGATCCTCAGCGCGACATTCAGAAGTACGTGGACGATGCCGCGAACTTCGGGCTTCAGATCCGCCACGTGTTCCTAACCCACTTCCATGCCGACTTCATCGCCGGCCACCTGGAACTGCGCGACCGTTGCGGGGCCACCATCCATCTCGGCTCCCGCGCACAGGCGGAATATGCTTTCGTGGCAATGAACGACGGCGATACGCTCGATTTCCCGGATCTGCGTCTGGAGGTGCTTCATACGCCCGGCCACACCATCGAGTCGATCTCAATCTTGTTATTTGATCTTCAGAAAGAAGCTAAACCTTACGCGGTCCTCACGGGCGATACGCTGTTCATCGGCGATGTCGGGCGCCCCGACTTGCGCGCTTCGCTCGGATGGACAGCGAACGACCTCGGCGCACACCTTTACGACTCGCTTCATAACAAACTCCTGACGCTGGCCGATGAGACCCTGGTCTACCCCGCTCACGGCGCTGGTTCGCTCTGCGGCAAGCAGCTTTCCTCCGACACTGTTTCATCACTGGGCGATCAGCGGCGCTTGAATTATGCCCTGCAGCCGATGTCCAAGGAGGATTTCATTCGCCTTGTCACGGCCGACCAGCCAGACGCTCCTCCATACTTCACCTACGATGCGATCCTTAATACTCGCGAGCGCGCCACGCTGGACAAGAATCTCGAGCAGGCTCTCCATCCCATCGATCTGGCGGACGTGCTTCGGATGGGAGAGACAGGCGCTCAGATCCTGGATGTCCGCGCCGCCGCCGAGTATGCGAAAGGGCACCTTGCCGGTAGCATCAACATTGGACTCAGCGGGCAATACGCCACTTGGGCTGGCACGTTACTGGACCGCGCCAAGCCCATAGTCATCATCGCTGAGCCCGGACGCGAGCACGAAGCTGCCGTGCGCCTGGGCCGGATCGGGTTCGATCGCGTCAAAGGCTATCTGCAGGACGGCATGGAAGCGCTCGCTCACCGACCGGACCTGGTGT
This sequence comes from Bryobacteraceae bacterium, assembly GCA_035475295.1. Classification (GTDB taxonomy): domain Bacteria; phylum Acidobacteriota; class Terriglobia; order Bryobacterales; family Bryobacteraceae; genus Bog-105. The sequence continues at coordinate 14,987 of DATIMM010000045.1, read as the reverse complement.
GGCCCACGGAGCGGATCAGTCCCCAAATACTGGCAGAAGAGCTGGCGGGCACCGAGCCGCCTCTGTTGCTGGATGTAAGGAGTGCGCGCGAGTGGGCGGCCAGGCACATTGACGTGAGCGTGAGTGTGCCACTCAACCATTTACAGGAGCGCATCGCTGAAATCCCGCGCAACCGCCGGGTTGCCGTTTATTGCGCGGGTGGCTACCGGTCTTCGATGGCCGCCAGCATCCTGCATCAATATGGGATCACCGATTTAATTGAGATGGCCGGCGGCCTCGCGGCTTGGGATGCCGCTTCCCTCAGTCTCAGTTCCGTCGCGCACTAGAGATTTTGGCACTACAACATTCAATCACCAAAGGAGATAAGAGTGAGTTTACGCATCAATGACGAAGCGCCCAACTTTTCCGCCGACACAACCCAAGGGCCCATCAACTTTCACGAATGGATCGGCAATGGCTGGGCCATTCTGTTTTCACACCCGAAAGACTTCACTCCTGTTTGCACCACCGAACTCGGCTACATGGCCGGGTTGCAACCAGAATTCGCGAAGCGAAACTGCAACATTATCGGCTTGAGTGTGGACCCGGTGAGCAGCCACGGGAAATGGGCCGGGGACATAGAAGAGACGCAAGGTCACAGAGTCAATTACCCGATGATCGGAGACCCGGAACTCAAGATCGCAAAGCTTTACGACATGCTGCCGGCGGATTCGGGAAACACGTCTGACGGCCGCACGGCGGCGAACAATGCCACAGTACGCACAGTGTTCGTGATCGGCCCCGACAAGAAGATCAAGCTGATGCTTTCTTATCCGATGAGCACGGGCCGCAACTTTGACGAAGTGCTGCGGGTCCTGGATTCGATTCAGCTCACGACCGCTCACAAGGTTTCAGCTCCAGTAAACTGGAAGCCCGGCGACGATGTGATCGTCTCGCCAGCCGTATCGGATGAGGAAGCTAAACAGAAATATGCCAAAGGCTTGAGGACAGTTAAGCCTTACCTTCGGTACACTTCCCAGCCGAATTGACAAATACGCCGAGTGGCGGCTTTCATCTCTGGAACATCTTTTTGGGCTGGAGGCGAAAGCGGTCATAGGAACCATATGCCTCTTTTCATCGTTCGCCATCAGCACGATCCCAATCACTGCCCCGCGGCCGATCCGTACAACGGGGCTAATTTGCTGAACTACCTCAGCCGCCCCAATTTTCGCAAGCACGGCCTTACCGTGCACGGAGAGGCGGTTGCGCGCGGAGAACACACGCTCTACATGATTGTCGAGGCCGCCCACGAGACTTTGGTGCGCAACTATATGGCGCCGTTTGCGATGGCCGGCAGTCTCGACGTCTATCTGGCCTCCACGTGCGCCGGCGTAGTTTCGAGAGGCGGCTGCGATGCGAATCTGCCGCCCACGGACACACTCGTACCCGCGCTCGATCCCGAAGAGGCGTGCCAACAGGCCATTGAAGACGGGTTGGTGGTCCACCGCGCTCATCCGCTGAATGGCGAGACCTCCATCCCGGCTCTGATGGGCGGGGTGGTGATGCCGAACGCGAGATTTTACGTCCGCAACCATTTTCAAATCCCAAAGTTCGATTTGGCAAATTGGCGGCTCAGCGTGGGCGGCATGATCGAGCGTCCATTGACCCTGGCCTGGCGGGACATCACTAATATGCGTTCGCACTCGAAGCTGGTGACTCTAGAGTGCGCCGGAAACGGCCGCTTCAGGCTGGAGCCGCGTGTGACCGGTGAGCAATGGAATCTCGGTGCGGTCAGCACTGCGGAATGGGCGGGCGTGCCACTGCAAGAAGTTCTCGATCGCGCCTGTGTGAAGTCCGGTGGCCGATACATCATATTCCGCGGCGCAGATCGTGGAACAGTGGACGGCCACACTGAGACGATCGCGTTCGAGCGCAGTCTCAGCATGGATGACGCGCGCGAATCGGAAGCCTTGCTGGCGTATGCCATGAACGGTGAGGCGCTTCCGTTGCAACATGGCTTTCCGCTGAGACTGATTGTCCCCAGTTGGTACGCGGTTGCTTCGGTCAAATGGCTCACCGAAATCGAAGTAGTGGATCAGCCATTCCAAGGGTATTACCAAGCCGAAAAGTATCACTTCGAACGGGAAGTCAACGGACAGGCGGAAAGGGAGCCGCTCACGTTACAGCGCGTGCGGAGTCTGATCACGGAACCGTCGGAGGAGGCGCAAGTTGAGTGCGGCGAGCTTGCGGTGCGCGGCGTCGCCTGGTCAGGCGCGGCGCCCATCGCCCGTGTTGAAATCCAGTTGGACCATAAGCCGTGGCAGGAAGCTCGTATACTCGGAGAGCCGAAGCGGCACAGTTGGCAATGGTGGGAGTTGATAACCAGGGTCGATCGGCCAGGCAATTATGTCATCCACGCCCGTGCGAGCGACATGCGCGGTCGCATGCAGCCGGAGTCCCCGGAATGGAATCGACTCGGATACTGCAACAACGCTATACAGCAACTTAAAATCGTGGCTCATTGAGCCGCAGCGGTATTGCCGGCCAATCTCCAATGCCACTCATCTCAAAGATGAATTAATTTTGGGCGCGCGAGCCACAAGTCATGTTCGAGACAGCCGAGCGTAATCGAAAAAGCTCCAGTCGTATATAATCACTTGGCACATTTCCTGAGGAGGAAACACATGCGAATGTTGCTGAGAGTATCGATTCCCGTGGAGGCCGGAAATGCCGCCGCTAAAGCCGGAACCCTGGGCTCTACGGTCGAACAAATCTTGGCTGATCTCAAACCGGAAGCAGCCTATTTCTTCGCGGATGACAACGGACAACGGTCGGGCTCAATCGTGTTCGACATGAAGGACTCATCAGAGATTCCCGCAGTCGCTGAACCCTGGTTTCTCGCATTTAACGCGAACGTTTCGTTCCGGCCAATCATGAACCCCCAAGATCTTGCCAAAGCCGGCCCATCAATTGGTAAGGCAGCTGGCCAATACGGAAAATAAAGTTCATGTTCTCGCAATTTTGAGGTCAGGCGTTCTCATACTCTATCTTGTTGGTCGGCAATCCGGACACTGACCCTCGTACTCAGCTAAAGGTTAAAACGAGTGTGAGCTTTTAACCAACCGCCCTACCGCTACCGAAGTCGGTTAGAGATGGACGAATCCAAGCTCGACAAACTTCTCAGCGGGCACTGATGAGCACTGGATAGTAATAGGCCGCTTGCTCCTGGCCCTGCTCTTCTCGACGTGTTGCCAAAAAGTATCGGCCGGGCGTGGCGACGGAAAGGTCGAGAGTGACAACGAGCGTGACTCGCGCCTCGTTTCCGGTAGCCGTCGCCGAGCCCAGCGCAATGGCGGCGCTCTCTGACCTCGACTTTAGGATTGCGAACACATAGCGGCCCGGTGGACTGAACCGCGGCAAGGTGATGTGCAGCTCATCGAGTTTTGTCGGCAGAGTGGCCAATGGATGGCCATCATCGGCTGCATCGCCCCGAAACGTGCCGGCATTACTCAAATCGACGGGCACAACGGTCGATTTTCGGAAGCTTCTGAGACTGGTCGAGAAGAATAGAAATCCAACTACACAGGCGCAAGCCACCGCAACGGCCGCGAAAATGGAAATCCGGCGCCTGTTTTGGGCCGACTCTTCTTCCTGCTCGATTGCGGCCAGCCGTTTATCGCGGATGGCCTTAAATTCTTTGTAGCAGGGTGAGCAGTGCCAAACGTGATCCCAAGCCGGATCGTCCCTGCCGATTCTCTTTTGACCGAGCGCTTCTATGGTCTCGGACGGCGGACAGCCGATCCTCTCCGGGTTGGGGAACCCGGTGAGGAGGATCTGTTCAATGGGATTGTCATCACCTATAGGATCAACGGCCACGCAAACTCGCTCTTCTGTCGAGCTTATCCTGAAGAACTTGCCGCAAAGAAGCCCTGCAGACCCGGAACCGCTGTTCTGCCGTGCGTGGTTTTAGGTTCATTTCACTGTCAATCTCGGGAAATCTGTCACCATCCATGCGGCGCAAAAAGATTTCGCGATCCTGCGGCGTAAACGTATCCAGAAGCTCCCGGACCAGGATTTCATTTTCTATCTTGTCGTTTTGGCTGAAGTCCGCGGCGGTCTCCATGTTCCCAAAGGAAAGCAGCGCGTCCTTCTTTTTCTGCGCTTTCTCTGCTTTGTTGAGGGCGCGAGAAACCGCCCGAGTGGCGTATGCTCGCAGATTGCCGATAAAGTCCAGTTTCCGGCTCACTCTTGCGGCGGCTCTCAAGACTACATCCGGGTCTCGATCACTATTGAGGATCGCTTTCTCCGCCACGTCAAAGATGATTTGACGCTCGGCCGGCGAAACCGGCATCCCGCCTTGCGTCCGCAGATTGACAGCATCCCAAGCCATAACACCTCAAAAAAATGGACTTCACTCTGCCGGGCCTCCCGAAGTCCGAAACTGCAATAACAAAGTAAATTGTAAACCGCTTGTCCGGCGAGCGAAAGGGAGCGCACATAAAAAATTGGGGTTCCCGCCGGGTTTCCTGTGGCGGGAAGCCTCAGTATCAGCGAGGGGCTATTACGCCGCTCCCTGGAGATTCTTATGACGTCAATGGCCGATCCAGACGGAAATTCAAATCCAAAATTGTTCGCCGTGCAATATCATGTGCGCGGACGGCGGAAACGGCAACCGCTCATGGCGCGCTGCCAGACGGTGGAAGACATTATCGATTTAGGGCAGCAATCGTTTCCTGCATTCGCCGAGCGAAATCCGTGGATCTGCATAGATTCGAAGCACGCAACAGTGTTTGTGGGCCTCGACCCCGAACGCCAGTCCGGGAAAGAAGCACCTTCGCCCGCTCGGAGCCGGAATTTATCCTTAGAAAAGGAGTCAACTGAAAAATGAAGAACACAATTGCCGCGCTTGCGCTCGTGGCAGCGGCGGTTCTCCAGGCTGAGACGCCGGCCTCGTTCTCGCACGCCGCGGATTCAGATTCCGTCTATCAGGGGGTTCTGAACCAACTCAAAAAGGACGGAGCTGAGATTCAATCCGCCTCCAAGGACACCGGCATTAAAACAGCGGTCACAATCACCGGCCACTACAGGCAAACGGGCTCATACCTGGAAGTCACGTTCATATCTGACAGCCCGGCCCAGACCACCGTGCGGGTAGCCGCGTATGAGGAGAAGCGTTACAAAGGCCTAAAGACCGAGCCCTGGTCTACACCGAAAGTGAACGATGAGAAGTCGCAAGCCGAAGCGGCAAAGCTAAAGCAGGAACTGGGCTGGTAACTGGCCCCAACTTGATCGAGTCTGCGATGCAGACACAATTTGCAGTGTCTGCCGGGCCAGAGCACGATATTACACTAGCCATCGATTTTTAGTCCCCGCCACGAGTATGCCAGCGTCCAAAACCAAAGCCAGGTTCATCGAACCGATGCTCTTGCTGCAGACTGACTCTCTTCCGAATGGGCCGGCATGGGAATACGAGGTGAAGCTGGACGGCTATCGCGCGCTGGCGATTAAGACGAACGGGAAGCTTCAGTTACGATCTCGCAACGACAAGGATTTCACTTTCAAGTATCCGGCTATTGCAAAAGCTCTCGCGGCGATTCCTGATGAAACAGTAATTGACGGTGAGGTAGTCGCTTTCGATGAATCCGGCCGACCATCGTTCAACACCCTTCAAAATTACGGCTCCTCACAAGCTCCGATCTTTTACTACACGTTCGACGTCTTAATTTTGGCTGGGCGCGATGTGACGACGGAACCCCTGGAGACGCGCCGGGAATTGTTGCGCAGCCGGGTCCTTCCGAAGCTGCATGAACCGATTCGATACTCTCAGGATCTGGATGCCAGCCTTCCCGATCTGATCCACTCCGTTCGCACGCAAGGGCTCGAAGGACTTGTTGCCAAGCGACGTGATAGCAGATATGAGCCGGGTCAGCGCTCCGACGCTTGGCGCAAGATGCGGGTGAACCGTGGACAAGAATTTTTGATTGGCGGATATACGCCGAGCCCCAAGAACTTCGACGCGCTGGTTCTCGGTTACTACGAAGGAGACAAGCTGCTCTATGTTGCCCGAACGCGTAACGGATTCACGCCGGCCAGCCGTGAACAGCTTTTTAAACGATTCCGTGGTCTCGAAACGGTGCGCTGCCCTTTTGCAAACCTGCCGGAAACGAAGAGTGGTCGATGGGGAGCTGGTTTGACTGCGACCAAAATGAAGGAGTGCCGGTGGCTAAAGCCGGTTCTAGTCGGACAATTTGAGTTCGCTGAGTGGACTCCTGACAACCACCTCCGGCATTCGCGATTTATGGGACTACGAGAGGACAAGAACGCTCGCGATGTCCATCGAGAACTCAGTGTTCGATAGTGAATGTACATGGCAAGTACGCGCAAAACGGACATAGAACGTAGCTCCACCTTACCGGCGGCGGAAGTACTCAGCTTCCTGAAAGACAGCCGTGGCACGTCCACCTGGACCGAGCACGACCTGGCGCTGACACTCAATCTCAGCCCTGCAGAAGCGAAGCAAGCACTCGCTGTCTTGCAGCTCGAAGGCTATGTCGAGCCTACGTCCCGAGCAGCTTGGCGGACCACAGAGCAAGGCGAACTGGTTTCGGGCGGTAAAGCGCCTCGCTTTACTCGCGAAAATGTGGAGCGAACTCTAATAGAGCTTACTGATCGTATCCGCTCCGTCAATGAGGACGAGAGCGCTCCATTTCAAGTAACAAGGGCAGTTGCATTTGGGGACTTCTTGACCGATCGCGCGCGTGTTCAGGCCGCCGAAGTAGGAATCGGATTACAGCGCCGAAAACCTGCGGCCAACGACAACCGCATAACTGCAGCCGGACACGCTCACGAAGACGCCTTCCTGAAGCAACTCCGGGAGAAGTCGGCAATGATTCGTGTTCAGAGATACTCGGAGTGGATGAGCCACCGGTTGCATCGAAAACTCTTATAGGCAAGGAATAACTTCCGGGTGGCACGTTGTCCGGATCCGAGCACGTTCCATATTCTAGTAACCCGTTCTTACGGATCTTAGCTTAGATGGAGCCCGATAACATCATCCTTGCCTGAATAATCTTTAAGTTTGCTCTCAAGCGTGTGCAGATAGCTCCAATGACTCTCAAGCTTTGCCGATTTCCTATCCGATATCGTTTTCGCCAAGAACGTAGCTGCGGCTACCGCTCCAAGACCACCCAAAACTACAGGGCTAGTGATATTGAAACCCCAACTAGCCGTGGCAACCGAAGGAATTGAAACGCTCATGAAGCCGCTGATGCAGCCAATCTTATGAGAGCGCAGCTTACTTCGGAGACTCTTAACGCTTCTCGCGATTGCCGCTTGCTTATGCTTGATAGCGTCTTCGGCGTCGACAGGGTCACGGATCGTTTCGAGATCGGCGCCGAGAGAATTGATTGTGTCGTAGAAATCAACTCTCTCCTCCTCCGTAGTCCGTCGAATCTCAAGAATTTTGTCGGCGGGAATCGACCCAATTTGATCAGGCACCACCGTTTTCAGAACCAACGAAGCGAGCCGATATGTCCTATCTCCCCCGGGGGACTCCTTTGTATCCTCCGTCCCAGGCGTACCATAGACAAGTTGCTGGAATGCGGGATCGTCCGATATTAGCGGGAGCGGGCCTGCCAATTGCTTAGCTAGGAAAAGCATGTACAAAGCGCCGGTCAACGCTTCAATGTCATACCAGTTTGCGCCGTCCTCACGAAGTAACCCTTTCTCCTTCAACTTCAGCGCCAGCGAGTAGATCATCTTGCCAACCGAGAGTCTCTTGATTCCCCGTGATAGACGAAGGTCGTTTGTCAGGCGCAGCTTTTTCTCAGGACTGTCCAGCGTCTGGGCCAAAAAAACCTCGAACTCCGCGGCAACTTCTTTAGCGGCTGTTTCGGGACCCCGGGGTCGCAGAAAACCCGCATCGACATATTTCTTAATATCGTCCGAATGATCCCAAACGTCCCATTTGGGAGGAACTATTCGCCAAATGTGGTCATAATAAAGGGCCGCCAGATTTAGCCATCGGTGAGTATGCAAGTCGAGGTAAGGATAGTAAAGGGCCGAACCGATGTTCGTCGAAGCAGGCATGAAGATCCTCTTGTGCCCCCGTCAGGGACATTGCTGAATATACCTGACGCGAGATCAGCGCACGTGCGGATTCCCCAGGTATCCAGAATCTCTGCCTGTTCTACGCTCGGCGAAAGCACGTCGATAGACAGTGAGGCCAGGCAAACAGCTTCGTTTCCGGGAGGAATCACGACGATGCCGTTCGATCCTTTCGCCGCCACCAGAGCCGCGTCCGGATTCTGAGCGACTCCGACGCTCACTTCCAGGCCGAGTCGGGCAGCCGCCTGCATGACTTGCCGCGCTAGTTTTTTTGGTGGGCCGAACGCTCGATCCGTGCCCGTTATCTCGAACGTAACTGCACCGTCCGCCGTCGATTCGACGAGGGGCGAAAACGCTGAGGCACAGTCCATAAGAGCCGATTGCGCGGCGCTCTCCTTTGCGAGTATTCGCTTTCGCAACACGAGACCAGGGCACTGCTCGGCTTGTACTTTCGTCATGCCGATCTCAATACCCGCAAGTAGAGCTTCTCGGTTACAGGCACAGACACGCAACAAAGAATCAGGGCCATCCAAAATCGCCACGGCGGAATGATGTTGGCGCGTCCGGTCAGGTTCGCAGCGCCAGGCGGCCTGCACAGAAAAGTCGGGTACGAAGACGCAAGCGAACGACATGAACTAAGCCCATCGTGGATAGGCGAGCAGCGTGCGCGTTGCCGACTGTACTGGTTTCTTGAAGGAACGCTTGAGTGCGATATCCGCCTCAAAATCGAACCCTGCGAATACCCGTGCATGCGCCAGACCTTTTTCCGTTGTCTGCGACCATCGCACTTTTTTGGTGGACAGCCTAAGGAACAACTCCGAACACGTGGACGTCACTGCTTGTGGAGTGGAGAAAACGAGTGCGCTTTCCTGTTTCTCAATGACTCCACGAAAACGAAACCAGGTAGTCAGCGGCACCTTGCGCACGAACCGAGGGGATACGCCGGAGAGATCGACAATAATTAATCCGAATCCGCCACTGCCTTGCAGCAGCAGGTCGGCGCATTGGAATGCCTGTTCCAAGCCCTTCATCTCCCGGCCGCTGCAACGTACCCATAGCAGGCGCTGTAAATTGACTCCCATAGCCTGGGCGGACTTCGGATCGAACGAATTGGTGGCGTCAACTAAAGCGCACACGCGCTCCTGGGTGACGCGAGCCAATAATTGCGTTTGGAGACTCTTCTGTCCGGACGAAGTGAAGTTTGGAGCCACCAGTTCCGTGAGTGCTCCATAACGAACGCCGCCAAACTGCCGATCGATATCATCGATACCGGTAGGAATCGTCGGCATTGGAGGCCGCCGATGCTGGACAAACGCCGTCGGGACGCGACCGGTAAGGCGGGCTTCTACTTGGGTACGGATGGCGGCTATTGAGGACATGACAGAGCAGGGCTTCGCTGTTTATTCGCCTACGACACTTACGCTACTCGTGCCGGCATCCCGCTGTCAATGGTACTCGCGGGGTGAAGCCGGCAAGTTATTGAATCTGAAATGAATATTCTAGTAGGCACCGCGGGGTTTTCGTACAAAGATTGGGCAGGAATCGTCTATCCGGCGGACCTGAAAACAAGCAAAATTCCGCCTCTTCAGTATCTGGCGCAATTTTACGATTGCTGCGAGATCAATACCTCGTTTTACGGCCCGCTGCGCTCGTCGACGGGGAAACAGTGGTGCGCGTGGGTAAACGAGGTGAATCCGCAATTCTTATTCACGGCCAAACTTTACAAAGCTTTTACCCACTCACCGATCGCTACGGTTGAGCCGACCTCGGCGGCCACGCTGCGATTCAGTTCCGAAGACGAAAGACTCACACGGGAAGGTCTGGACTCACTTGCCATGGACGGCAAACTAGGTGCGGTGTTAGCACAATTTCCGATCTCTTTCAAAAACACTGAAGAAAATCGGACCTATCTGCAAAAGCTTATCGCGATGTTTGGAGGCAACTACCCTTTGGCCATCGAAGTCCGACATTCCAGTTGGAACGAAGAAGCGGTCTTACACGAACTCTCGAGCTTCGGTGTCGGATTCGTGAACATCGATCAGCCGCTGCTAGGTAAGGCATTGCGCGGCACTGCACATCTGACTTCTCGCCTCGGGTATGTACGTCTGCACGGCCGCAATTATCAACAATGGTTTTCCGCAAATAGGGTCGAAGACCGCCACAATTTTCTATACACTCCTGATCAGCTGGAACCTTGGAAAGAAAGAATTGAAGAGATCGCGGACCAGGCTGAGAGGACGTTCGTTGTCGCCAACAATCACTATCTAGGCAAAGCCGCCGCTAATGCGACCGAGTTGAAAAGCATGCTTTCAGGCAAGAAAGTCAAGGCTCCCGGCGAACTGGTGAAAACGTATCCGGAGCTGATCGCGTTTGCAACAACCTAGGCGGTCCCCGTTGGTGAAACGGAGGGTGAAGTCATAGCGCGAAGACACCATGCTACGACCCAGCACTAAGATTGTCCTTTTGATTCTTTGACCGGTCGATCTGGCACTGCAGACACATATCTACGGCCAGAGTGCCGTCAGAGTTTTTCTGGCGCCCGACCAGCCGTTCTGTTCGGCTTCTTCACGAGAGACGGAAGCGACAGTAAGTTTTGATCTTGGTGATAGCGGCTGAAGACAGATGCAGCACTTCCGCAATTCCATGCTCATCGCTTTCTTGTATCATCAACGAATTTTTCTGTTGCCTCCTGATTGCCTGTGCAAGGATTGGCCTCCGAAGCGAGCCGCTCTTCAGGGTTGAAAATGGTTCATTATGGCTGCGCCTGCCACTCTAAATCTCGAATCCGTAAGCACTCCTCACCTGGAGCAATCGGATACTCCTCCACAGAACCTCGGATCAACTGCCTTACTCGACATCGTCCAGGCATGCCTTCATCACAGGTCGTCGGAGTGGATCTTCCTGCGCGAGCTGAAGGTAGGAACTGGATTCAGTAGCAGCGCCGCGCAGCGCCTGGATGCGTTCGCGCTGAATTGCTATGCGCACACTTCTATGAAGCGGGTGTGCTACGAAGTCAAAACATCTCGTGCGGACTTCCTCTGTGAAATGAAGCATCCTTTGAAACGCCGGATCGGGCTGCGCTACTCAAACGAGTTCTATTTCGTCACGCCTGCGGGCATGCTGGCTACTTCCGAGATCCCGATTGAATGCGGACTCATCGAAATCGGTGTCTTCAAAGACGAAGGGCGGAACTCGATGCTCGCACGATTTGAGGACTTTGCTCATTTCAATACTGATCACAACATTTACTGCCGAGTTACGGTGCAGGCTCCGTGGCGGGAAACGCCCGGCCCGACGTGGCAATTTGTGGCAGGCATGCTACGGAACCAGCAAAAGGGATTTCAGGAGAGGCCCGCCAAACAGCCGAACCAACAACGACTGCCATTTGTCGACTGAGATTGGCTCGCCAGTCAGTCATGGGTGCCCGTCGGCACTCGGTTACTCAGGCATACAGTCTGAGTGGATTTTAAAGTTGTAACTTGCCCGTGATCCACGATAGAGATCCGACCTCGCTCCGTTGAACAAAAAGATGTTTAGGGGAGAAAGCCTTCTCCCCAACGCGGAAGCCGCAAACACCAGCGTCTTCCCGCGCCCCACTTCAGCGGGGACACCCCGCAACGCCCCGAGGACATCATCGTGGTGCGCTGCCGATAACCTGGCAGCGGTCTGATTCTCATGTCCCCGGCTTCCGGGGTTCCAGAGCCCGACGAACGCCTTTTCTTTCGTCGCATTCGCACCGGGCGACCCCTCGTCAACATTTTCTTTTGACATCCCCTCGCCCACACCGCTCGGCAAAACAAAATGTGTGACTTCCGGGTACCCCGCCCGGTGCCTACCCCAATGCTCGAAAGGCGTTCGTCGCGTCTTTCACCCTCCGCCGCGGGGGCATTTGTTGAAAGGCAAAACACAATGAACACCCAAAACATTACCGCAGAAATCGCTTCTAACGCACTCGCTACGCTCGCCGCAGCTCTCGAGGCCGGGAACAGTGCAGCACTCGCGACCTACCTGAACATAACGGCCCGGTTTCACAAGTATTCCTGGACGAACTGCCTGCTTATCGCCACGCAGCGGCCGGATGCAGCTCATGTTGCAGGGTTTCGCGCATGGCTCGGGTTTGGCCGGCATGTTCGCAAAGGAGAGAAAGGTATCGCGATTCTTGCGCCGATTATCACCAAGCGCGAAGCAGAGGCGGGTCAGCAGCAGCAGGAGGACAGCAGCACCGCCGAACCCGCGAACCGCCTTGTAGGATTCCGCAGCACGTACGTTTTCGACATCGCGCAGACGGATGGCCAAGAACTGCCGGAGTTCGCCACTGTGAAAGGCAATCCAGCGGAACACCTGGAACGCTTGAAAGCCTTAGTTGGTTCTCATTCGATCGCCCTCGACTACGACGCTTCGATTGCACCGGCAAAAGGAGTTTCGCGGGGCGGACGCATCACACTAATGCCGAACCTGCCAGCCGCCGAGGAGTTCTCGACGCTCGTTCATGAACTGTCGCATGAAAAACTTCATCGGACAGATCGCAGGGCCGAAACAACAAAGACCATTCGCGAGACCGAGGCGGAAGCCGTCGCTTTTGTAGTTTGTCACGCCATCGGACTCGATACGAACACCGCCGCCGCCGATTACATCAAGCTGTACAACGGCGACCGCGCCACGCTCTCCGCTTCCCTTCAGTTCATTCAGTCCACAGCGGCCGAGATTCTCACCGCTCTTGAAGTGGACGCCGAAGCCGCAGCGTGACCTGCTCGCGGGAGGGCGGGCGGCTCGCTCTCCCGGATCTCACGGTCTGGTCGTCGGAATTAAATTTGGACCGGCGACCGGTTTTCCTCTTTTTCGATGCCTCAGTCAGATAGGGGCAAATAGAGCTGCCATTTCAAAACCAATTGGAGAACTCCGTCATGTTAAAACAATCCGTTTTCATTGCTGACTGCCTTTGCGGCCGTCTTCTGGAGAGCCCAACACGCGAGTGTGTCTGTCCAGACTGTCACCGGCAGATCGTATTTGATTGGGGCCGTGACTCTGAGCCCGAGCTCGAACCTGAGAGGCTCAACGAGAAGTCATCCACTTCGGAGGCGGCATGATGCGCGTTCCGCCCGAGCTTCTCGAATACAAACAATGGGTGTTATGGCGCAAGGCCGAGGTAAATGGTCGCGTTACCAAAGTCCCCATTTCACCGTGGAGCGGGAAAGCGGCGGCCTGCGATAAACCGCAGACCTGGAGCACATACCGGCACGTCCTCTACGCGCTCCGCCGCTTCCCCTCCGACGGCATCGGCTTTGTTTTCACCGATGCCGATCCGTTCTGCGGGATCGACCTCGACAACTGCAGAGCAGTTAATGGAACTATTACGCCTGATGCCCTGGAGATGATTCGCCGTTTCGGGAGCTATACAGAGCTTTCTCCCTCCGGCACGGGCGCGCATATTCTGATCAAAGCAAGGCTATCGGGCAAGGGCCGGCGGACAGGCAAAATTGAAATCTACGATTCGGGCCGGTACTTCACTGTAACCGGAAAGCACGTTTCCGGCACACCCCTTGCTATCCAAAAACGCCAGGAAGCACTGGAAAGTTTGGCAGCGGAACTGTTCCCTGAGAACTCTTCATCTCGAAACACGGTTGTCGCCACCGTAGCCCGATCGTTTGTGGAGCGGATGGCCACTGGCGTCCATCCGCAGAGGCGAAAGGTATTCCGGCGATGACCGCGGCCCAGCGCCAGGCGCTGTACGGCCGCGAAGGCGGTGGAAATCATGAAGACGCCGCACAGGCGGCCAAACAACGGCGATTGGAAGCACTGAGTTCCACGAGCGTGGCGATTGACTTTACTGGTAAAGAGAAGTCCGAACCGCAGGGCAGGGGCGAGCGCGAACAAATCGTCCCCGCGCAAGTATCCTTCACGCCGGCGGAATCACGGGATTTGGACTCGGGCAATGCGCATCGTATCGATTTGAGTGATCACGCCGGAAAGCCGGACGCCAAAACAGACAAGTACGGTTGGGAGCACTACACCGGCAAGCTGTATCGCATTTTCGAAGGTACGGTTATGGAAACGGTTCTCACGAACCGAGTCAACGGAGCATTTGCAGGGCCGATAAATACCATGCTCACCACGGATGTTTGGTCGCATGATCACCAGCAGTTACTCATTCCGCAAGGCACGCGTTGTCTCGGCACGGCGAGCGCGGTGAATGGCGCGGCCCAGCAACGACTATTTGTGGCGTTTCATCGCTGCATCATGCCAGACGGCTATTCGCTTGACCTCGACAAATTTCCTGGCCTCAACCAAATCGGTGAAGTCGGATTGCGCGACCTGGTCAATCATCATTATTTTCAGATTTTTGGCGCTTCATTGGCCATAGGCGCGATTGGCGGACTGGCGCAAATCGGGAACGGATACTCGGGCTACGGGTATGATCCGTCGGCCGCCATCAGGAACGGTATTTCGCAGCAAATGGGCGAAGAGTCAATGCAGATTCTGGATCGTTTCCTGAATCAACTTCCGACCTTTATCGTTCGGGAACGCTCGCGGGTCCGGATATACCTTTCCGGCGATCTTGAGGTTCCGGCGTACGCGGCTCATGAGATAGATCCGGCTTTGTAGGAGGAGCGAATACATGATATGCCCGACTTGCAGTACGGAATGCGACGACTCATCCACCTTCTGCCAAACATGCGGCCGTAAAGTGACTGGCGGCAGAATTCCCTGGCTGGCCGTTGGCTGTCCAGCCGCAGTATTGCTACTCGTTGCTGTTGCGGCGGTCGTCGCACTGATCCTGAAACATCTGGGGTAAGGAGGACAAATGACAGGTCTTGTCAACAAATCTCGTAGGCTCAGAATTTCCAAAAGACTGGTCGCTGTCGGAGTAATTGCCACGGTCGCATTGCTCCTTATACCCACGC
>DATIMM010000044.1:0-16040 GCA_035475295.1 Bryobacteraceae bacterium | reverse complement strand
TCGGGGCTAGCCTGAAGTCACCTCAAAAGGAGAGAAGTCGACCACACCTCAACGCTTGTCGCTGTCAAGGTGTTTCCGGATGTCCTGCAGTTTGCCGTGCGGAACGGCCGGAGGCGAGATCAAGTCATCCCAGGCGTACTCTAAACTGATCGTGCAGTTCGTCAAACCCTGTCACTCTGAAGACCTGATTCATGGTCGCAACGGCTGGAAGGCCGTAGGTGGCCAGCGCTCGATCGATTGTGGACCCCGAACCCTCACAACGAAACATTGCATAACACGGTGCAATGTAGAAACCGGACAGGAGAAAACAACATTGGAATAAACGAAGATCAGAAATGAAACAGCTGCGAAGTGGAATGTGCGCGAGCTTTGATCGTTGATGAAGCCCGCACGACTCACTCTCGACTTAGGCTGACGTTCTAATCTCACATCGAATGAGAGTGGTTTGCTATGAAGGTATCAGCCAATTCTCGGTCGGACCCAGTCGTCCTGATCACGGGAGGCTCGAGTGGTATTGGTGCGGCTTGCGTCCGTAAGTTTTTCGCTTCCGGATGGAAAGTCTCTGTACTGGCGCTTCCCGATGCCGACCTTGGCTGGTTACAGTCTCTAGGGGTCGTGATCACTGCTGGCGACATCACCTCGGAGCAGACCCGCGTAACAGCCGTGCAACGCACACTTGCGGCTTACGGCCGAACGGATGTTCTCATTAACAATGCGGGAGTTGGTCTTTATGGGCTGCCGTCGCAGCTTCCTGCGACGTTGTTTTCGCGATTACTTGAGGTGAATGCGGTTGCTCCCCTCGCGCTCGCTCAGTTAATAATCCCGGTGATGCTCGGTCAGGGTTCCGGCACTATCGTTACGATGGGCTCGGTGTCCGGGAACGTTGCTCTGCCGTGGGCTGCGGCGTACTCAGCTTCCAAAGCGGCTCTGCACTCTATCCACGATTCCCTGCGGCTCGAGTTAAGAGACAGTCCTATTCACCTGATCAAAGTTTGCCCGGGAATTGTCGATACGGACTTCAGAAGGCGCGTCCTCTCCGGACAGCCCCCGGAACGAGTTCGGGGCATACGGCGTATCGTTTCTCCGGACGATCTCGCGGCCGCTATCTTCCGTGCTGCTCTGACGCGGCGGAGTAGAACCGTCTACTTGCCCACAATCGGTTCGGTGTTCAGCCTAGTCGGACCGCTCGTGCCAGCGCTGATGGATGTCTATCTCTCGCGCTTCCTACCGCCGCCCAAACATCCGGCCGATTCCGCCCTGAACGGTGCCCCTGGCACAAAGCATGAGGAACACTAAATCGTCTACGATTGACGCGTTCCCTGAGAAGCTTGCTGTTCCGGCCAGCGGCCTGCAGCGCGGCCAATGGATCGCCATTGTTCTGGTCATTTTTGCCGGGGTTGCCCTCCGGATGATCCATTTGGATACGCTCCCGTTTTGGGTCGATGAAGCCGAGTCGTCCATCAATGCACTCACCATCCTGCAGCACGGATATCCGACGGATTCGTACCTGGGCATTCCGATTTATGAAAACACCAATGTCTGGTTCTGGCCGGAGAACCCCGAATATGAATTCCGCGATGTAAGTTATTCGGAAAAGCATTTTGCGGTCTACCACGGCTGGCTTCCGCTATATGCCATCGCTGGGTCTTTCAAGCTATACGGCATTCACCCTGACGTAGCGGACGGATCGCGCTCGACCAAGCACAACCTCGCCGAGCAGAAGCGTCGGACAAGGGCGGCTCGTCTCCCCGCTGTGCTGTTTGCAGCCATATTTTTGGTCGTTGCTTTTATCGGGGGCAACGTACTGTACGGACGTGAGGCTGGGTGGGCGGCGCTCGTCGTGGGAGCGATCTATCCGTATCACCTGGAGATTTCCGATCAGGCCCGGTATTACTCTGCCGAGGTCACGCTGACAACGGCTTGCTGCGTCCTACTCTGGTTGGTAATTCGAACAGGCACGTGGAAGCACGTCCTTCTGGCCGCGATTGCGTACGTGCTCCTGTTTCACACTCATCTGCTAAGCTTTTTGACCGCTGCCCTTATGGCAGCCCTCAGCCTGCCGGTCATCATGTACCGCCACAGAGACTGGTTCAAAAAGATGGTCGTATTCGCGGCCGTTCTGTTAGCGGGGACCCTGCCCTGGATTTTCGTGACCGGATTCTATCACCATCAGAGCCGTATTCCCCGTGCGTGGCCATTACTGCAGATTCCGTCCGATCTGTTGCGCTACCGGCCTTTCAATTTCTGGTATGCATTCCTGGCTCTCGTGCTATTCCTGGCCGTGGTTTGGCTCAAGCGATCGGAGGGTGGCGAGTCCCGCGTCGTGGGTGCTTCCGCTAAGCGGCTTGGTCCTGTCCTCGTTTTCCTCGGGGGATGGAGTGTGATCGGATACGCGACGTTCCTGTTGTTCATTCCCGCGGTGAGCTTCACACAGCAACGCTTGAACCTGAGCTATTGGGGCCCCTTGTTCCTGCTGTTCGCCATCCTGTGCGCGACAGTTGTGCGCATCCTCGCGCCCCGGGTTTCGCACAGGTCCGCTGCGGCATTCACCGCCGCCTTGATGGCGGTGCTGTTCTTGGCGGTTCACCATCCGAGTCCGGCTCGCGACGAGGCAGGTACCTCGCAGAGCTGGAAGCTCAGCTCTCCTCCCGGGAGTGGGACTTGGGAGATATACGGAGATATTTTTCATCAGCTCGACTCAATGCACCTGGATTCAACAGCGAAGCTGTATGCTGCTCCCAATAGCCACCTCGTTTTGACCGTCTATTCAGGACTTCCGGTTCAGGACATCACGCCCGTCAGAAAATCCTATCTGGATTCGTACCGGGGAGAGATCGTTTACATAGACCTCGGTGTCGCTCGAGATACGGGCCTGCTCACCTCTAGGCGTGTGCAGGAAGCTGCGGCCAGAAACGGCTATATCCTTTCGTCAGCTGCGGCTCAGGAAACGGCCATCCGGCTGCTCACCCGCTCCTATCGTGAGGCAATGATGAAAGCGCTTGCGCCTGATCGGCCTGCCGACATCGAACCCGTGCCACCGTTCGCGCAACAGCTTCTGGCGACCTACCAGGACAAGGTTGCATTTGACTTTGCGAATTCCCCATATGAACTAGTCACAAGGGGGTTTGAAGTACGCAACTGGTCTGACTGGGCTGCGGTACTTAAGTATCGGTTCGTTGACCCAAATGCGCGCCGAGGCGTTCACGCGAACTATGTCGAACGGTTTCGGGGGGCTGACGCCATGATCCTTATGCGATCGGAACCCATTGCGATCTATCGTGCCCGCTGGCATGGGCCCCTCTCAACCGCACCTCTCCACTTCAGATTCGTACGATAACGCACCGATTCCGCCCGACTGTCCTACATCATTCAAAGCTTATGTGCTGCGGGCAGCGAAGGAGCCCCGACTGTAAGTCGGCACACGTCCGCGCGGAAGTGTGTGGATGCCGCGACACGAAACAGGGTGTGACCGGGGTGTGGCAGATCGTACGAGTGCGCGTTTTCGCCGCCATTGGGTGGTTTCGCACAGAAGCTCACCGTCTTCCTCACGCTGTACTGCGCGTGCGGCAGGCCTTACCAGCCCGCCTCCTGGTGCATCGATTGCAGAGGTAACGGAGTACAAGACTGGAGTGGACGAGTATGCATCCGGGAAAGATCGCTATCATCGGCGGCGGCATAGCGGGACTATGCACCGCCGTCTACGCACGAAAATGCGGCTATGAGGTGGATGTCTTCGAAATGAATGCGACCCCCGGCGGACTAGCGACGAGCTGGCGCCGGGACGGCTACACATTCGAGACCTGCCTGCATTGGCTGCTCGGCTCACATCCCGACGGGCTGCTGCATTCGCAGTGGCAAGAGGTGTTCGATATCGAGAAATTGACTTTCTTGAACCCCTCGGAATATGTGCGCCTGGAGACGGAACACGGCGAGTCCCTCAGCATCAACACGAATGTGGACCGTATGGAAGAGGAACTCCTGAGATATGCGCCTCAGGACGCCGGCGAGATCCGTCATCTTGCATCGTCTGTTCGCAAACTCGCCCGGTTCAACTTGCCTGACCTAAGCGAATCCTGGCCCCGTAACTGGTTCACAGCCTTGCGAAGCCTGCCCTACCTGCCGTTACTGCGCGAGTGGTCGAGCATCAGCTGTAACGAGTACAGCAGGCGATTCACTCATCCTCTATTGAAGCGTTTGTTTGCCAGTGGTGAAAGCTCTGAGCTATCTGCCATCGCCTTCGTTTTATCGTTAGCGTGGATGGGTGTGCGGAACGCAGGTTACCCGATCGGGGGAGCGCAAGCCGTCATTCGACCCATCGCTGATCATCTTCTCCAACTGGGAGGCCGTCTCCGGACCGATGCCAGGGTTGAACGAATCCTCGTTGAAAACGGCGTTGCCACCGGCGTGCAGCTCGCCAGCGGTGAAACGATTGCGGCGGACTGGGTTATCTCTGCCGCTGATGGGCACGCCACCATCTACGAATTGCTCGGCGGCCGGTACACAGACAAGGCCACCGACAAGATCTACGGCACTCTGAAAACCTTCCCATCGTACTTGCAAGTGTCCCTTGGTGTCGCGCGCGACCTTTCCGGCCAGCCCGGATTTGTCTCCCGCATTCTCGACATCCCCCTGACCGTCAACCCGGGCACGGAGCTTTCGCAGGTTTCGTTCCGTTTCTTCCACTTTGATCCGACCTTTGCACCACCTGGAAAGACCGCCGTCACGTGTTTTCTTCCGACCTACAATTTTCGGTTCTGGGTTGATCTCCAGCAACACGATCCGGTGCGATACCAAGCTGAAAAAGACCGTATCGCTGAGGCGGTCATCGCCATCCTGGAAAAGAGCGTACCCGATCTCCGCCAGGCCATCGAGGTAATCGATGTCTCAACGCCTGCGACTGTTATCCGCTATACAGGCAACTGGAAGGGGAGTATGGAGGGCTGGCTCATGACACCGGGGACTGGCTTCAAACGGCTACCGTGCAGCCTGCCGGGTTTGCAGCAGTTCTTGATGGTGGGCCAATGGGTGATGCCGGGAGGTGGCCTCCCGTCCGGCCTGATGACGGCGCGGGCTGCCATTCAAGAAACTTGCAAACACGACAAAATACCGTTCCTGCCCCGGCCTGCTTTCTCGGAGCATCCCAAGGCTGCATGATCATCGCCTCTTGCATTTAATAGGAACCGACAACGCCCGCTTGTCCGTAAGCCTACATCCGACTCTCCAGGCCAAGACACAGCAGCGTCATTGATGCTAGTGTGCTTCCGTGACCTTTTTTGAAAGCCTGTTAGTGCTCCTACTGGCGGCAATCGTGTTGCTGCAGATTTCGCGCCGCCTTTCGCTTCCGTATCCTGCAATGCTCGCGACTGCCGGAGTCGCTGTCGCTCTGATTCCCGGAGCGCCAACCATCTCGTTCGAACCCAATACCGCCTTAGCGCTATTCATGGCGCCTGCTGTCGTCGACGCGGCCTATGACTTCCCGCTTGGCGCCGCTCGACGGTTCCGGGGACAGTTGATTGTGTTTGCGGTTGTCGCGGTCCTGGTGACCACCGTGCTCGTGGCCTGGATCGGATGGAAATTTGTCGGGCTCCCGGTCGCCGCTGCGTTAGCCTTGGGGGCGATTGTGGCCCCTCCCGATGCAGCAGCCGCTACAGCTGTACTCAGGGCTGTGTCAATTCCACGCGACGCGAACGCGGTTCTCAAAGGCGAAAGTCTGTTTAATGACGCAACGGCACTCCTTCTCTTCAGCGCTGCGCTCGCCGTGCTGTCCAATGGCGCTCTCACTCCTGGTGTGGGCTTCCGCTTGGCACTCGCGGTTCCAGGGGGTTTGCTGCTCGGGATCGGATGTGCATTGCTCTTTCAGCGTCTCAACCGGTTCGTGAAGAACACATTGGGCGGCAATCTTCTCCAGTTTGTTCTTGCGTTTCTGATTTGGATCGTGGCGGAGCACCTAAGGGTCTCGGCTGTGCTCTGCACCATAGCTTTTGCGATGACGATCGCGCGCAATGCGGAGCTGACGGGTGGAACGCGGATGCGTGTACAATCTTTTGCCGTTTGGAGTGCTGTTGTCTTCGCTCTCAATGTATTCGCATTTCTGCTGATGGGACTGCAGGGGAGAACCATTCTTGCTCGCATGGAACCCGCGCATCTCAGAGCATCGCTCGCCTTTGCAGGAGTGGTGGTGCTGGCCGTCGTAGTCGCCCGTCTTGCGGTAGCCATCAGCTTCAATCGGCTGAACTCGTGGTGGGAAAGGTCACATCGCCGGCCGGAGCCGATCTCTTGGCGCCAAGCCGTGTTTGAAGGCTGGAGCGGCATGCGAGGCTTCGTAACGCTGGCAACTGCGTTTGCGCTGCCGGCCTCTTTCCCGCAACGCGATCTGGCCGTTTTGACAGCTTTCTCCGTTGTGCTTGCCACGCTTGTTCTTCAGGGCCTGACTCTGGCTCCGCTCATTCGCCTGTTAAAGCTGGATCAGGGTGACGCGCTCAAGCGGGAAGTCGCGAATGGGCGGTCCCGCCTGGCGAGCGTGGCTTTGGCGGCCCTGGATGACCAGACCGGAGCGGAGGTCGAGAACGTCCGGTACGGTTATCTGATTCAGCGGGACGCGACGAACGATCCCTCCGGAACTCGCCTGCTCAAGAGACGGCGGGAACTCGGCTTGGCGGCCATCGTGGCCCAGCGCGAAGAGTTGGAACGAATGCGGGCAGAGGACACGGTCGGCGACGACGTCTACCTGTTATTGCAAGAGGAACTCGACTGGAACGAACTCACGCTGCTTTGCGACGATGAGCGGCGGATCGAGGAGAGTTGAGACGATCGTTACGTACCGTGTCTCAAACCCGGAACCCACGACACCAGTCGCCGCTTCGAGACACCTGAATCCTGCGCCTTCGGAAGTTGACCGGCGCAATGCCGGCTTCAGAGTACTAACCTTTGAGCGGCACTCCCGCGCAATGCCGACAACGCGTCAAAGTGGAAGGATGGCGTCTGTGTGTATGTATGACTTTCCCGGAGAGT
Source organism: Bryobacteraceae bacterium (assembly GCA_035475295.1). Taxonomy (GTDB): domain Bacteria; phylum Acidobacteriota; class Terriglobia; order Bryobacterales; family Bryobacteraceae; genus Bog-105. Next base: position 9,029 of record DATIMM010000044.1, on the reverse strand, counting down.
GTTTCCGACGACGGTACTTGGCGAATTCAAGCGACCAAGGCATTGACGACGATAAGAAGGGCTAACATCAGCAACAGAATGCGGACGCGGTGGAGAGCATCCCATTTCCTGTGATCGCGCTCCCAGCCCGGCGCAGGCGCTGCTGTGTTCAAGGAAGCAATGCGATTGTTGATGGGCACCAGCGCACTGATGCTAAGGACGATCGCACCCGCCCAGAGCGCTGCCGCGATCAGCAAAGGGGCGAGCGTAGCCTGATGGAGATGCAGGAACGACTCCAGCGCGAGGAGCGCCAGACATAAACCGTACCAGACAGGCATCGCCAGACCGAGGGAACGGGCGAGAACGGACAGCGCCTGCGCTTGCGGACCGCTCTCCAGGCGGCGGAGAGCAGGGTTCACGAAGGCCGAAACGGATAGTTCATTGCCTACCATCAAGCCCGCGGAAGTAATCGTAATAATGTTCAGAAGGTGCATCTTTTCCCCTGGCTTATGGACGCGTTGGACTGGGGTAGCGACGCAAGAGGTTGTACTGACTAATTTGTCAGTTCGAGTGCGAAAATGGAAGGCATATGCCGGTTTCCAAAAAAGAGGTTTCGCCTTGTCCGATCGACTCGATGCTGTCGGTCATCGACGGGCGCTGGAAAGGCACGATCTTATGGAGACTGCTTAGCGGCCCGATGCGAACCAGCGAATTGAGGCGAAGCATACCAGAGATCACGGAGCGGATGCTGATCCGCCATCTGCATGAAATGGTGGAAGACGGGATCCTTTTGAGGCACGACAAAAAAACCGTACCGCCGCACGTCAGGTATTCGATCTCACCATATGGCATGACGCTCGCGCCGGTGCTGGAGAAGATCTGTGAGTGGGGGCGGAAACATCAAGCCCGGGTCAAAACGAAGACGAAAAGCATGCCTTGAACTGTACGAAACTCTTCGCGCGGGCCTTGAGTTGACGGAAAACGCGAACCGTTGATCTGACCCGGCGTTCCGGATTCGCGTCGCGATGCCGACTTTTCAGGACTGATCCGCTGATGAGCAGATTCACTCTCCGACTTGGCGACTTGGCGACTATACAGACAAGTGGCTGTTAGGCAGACATCTCTGCGGATGACCGACTACACAGGAGTAATTCACACATGCATGGAGACGAAGTGGCAACTCTCTATTAGCCCGCGTCGGGCTGTGCCCTACACCGCAAAGCTCTTGCCGCAACTGCAGCTTCGTTTCACGTTGGGGTTGTGCCAAACGAACGAGCTTTCGATCAGCGATGCCCTGAAATCGAGTGTCAAACCATCGAGGAATGGGTAGCTCTTAGGGTCCACGTAAATGTGAACGTCACCGAATTCCAGTACCTGATCGGTCGCTCTCGGCTTTGGATCGAGCCGGAAAAGATAGCTCATGCCCGAGCATCCGCCGCCCCGAACACCGAGCCGCAGGCCGCCATTGCAGTTGTGTTTGGTTAACAACTGTCTGATCCGCTCGATTGCATTTTCAGTGACCTCGATCATGGGTTTCCCTCCTTAGTATAGGAAATCTTGACGAAAAGGTACAGATTCGCTAGCCTGAAAGTGAAGGCGCTCTATGGCTACACAACTTACCTCAATTGAGACGCTCGCCAACCAGGAATATAAGTGGGGGTTCGTCACCGATATCGACGCCGATACCGTTCCTCCTGGCCTCAATGAAGACGTTATTCGCCTGATTTCAGCCAGGAAAAGAGAGCCTCAATTTATGCTCGAATGGCGACTGAAAGCCTATCGGCAGTGGCTCAGGATGAAAGAGCCAACCTGGGCCAACGTCCATTACCCGCCGATCGATTATCAGCAAATCATCTATTACTCCGCGCCAAAGAGGAACAAAGATGGCCCCAAGAGCCTGGAAGAAGTCGATCCAGAACTCCTCGCGACTTACGAAAAGCTTGGTATCCCTCTTCGTGAGCGTGAGCTGCTCGCAGGCGTTGCGGTTGACGCGGTCTTCGACAGCGTCTCGGTTGCCACGACGTTCAAAGAGAAGCTTTCCGAGGCGGGCATCATTTTTTGTTCATTTTCCGAAGCGGTCCAGAATCATCCGGAGCTCGTTCAGAAATATCTAGGTACGGTCGTTCCTTACTCTGACAATTTCTTTGCGGCCTTGAATGCGGCTGTTTTCAGTGACGGCTCCTTTTGCTACATACCAAGAGGCGTTCGCTGTCCGATGGAGCTGTCCACTTACTTCCGTATCAACGCGAAGAACACCGGCCAGTTTGAGCGCACGCTCATCGTTGCCGATGAAGGCGCCTACGTCAGCTATCTGGAAGGCTGTACCGCGCCGATGCGCGATACCAACCAATTGCATGCCGCCGTAGTCGAGTTGGTCGCCCTTGATAACGCCACGGTCAAGTATTCGACCGTTCAGAACTGGTACCCCGGCGATAAAGAAGGCAAGGGCGGTATTTACAACTTCGTCACGAAACGCGGCAAGTGCCTCGGCGTGAACTCCAAAATTTCATGGACCCAGGTCGAGACAGGCTCGGCAATCACCTGGAAATACCCGGGCTGCCTGTTGATCGGCGAGAACTCTATCGGCGAATTCTACTCGGTCGCGCTCACCAACAATTACCAGCAGGCCGACACCGGAACGAAGATGATTCACATCGGTAAGAATACCCGCAGCACGATCGTTTCGAAGGGCATCTCTGCCGGCCACGGGCAGAACACCTATCGCGGTGCGGTGAAAATTCTCAAGGGCGCAACGAACGCCCGCAACTATTCGCAATGCGACTCGATGCTGCTGGGCGACAAGTGCGGCGCGCATACATTTCCGTATCTCGAAGTGAAGAACACGTCTTCCAGCGTCGAACATGAAGCATCCACTTCCAAGATTGGCGAAGACCAGATCTTCTATTGCCGGCAGCGCGGAATCTCAACGGAGGACGCCGTCGGCATGATCGTGAATGGCTTCTGTAAGGAGGTTTTCCGCGAGCTGCCCATGGAATTCGCAGTCGAGGCGCAAAAGCTGCTCGGCGTCAGTCTCGAAGGGAGCGTTGGATGAGCGCACAGGCCGATTGGGGGCCGTTGTGCGCGCTTGAACAAAGTCGGATGGGGGAAAGAAGCTTGTCGAAAATTCCGATTCTCGAGATCAGGGACCTGCACGCCACAGCAGGGGGAAAGGAGATCCTACGAGGGATTAACTTAACCGTCTTCCCGGGAGAAGTGCACGCCATCATGGGGCCGAATGGCTCCGGCAAAAGCACTCTGGCGCAGGTGATCGCCGGCCGCGATCTTTACGCAGTCACGGATGGCGAAGTGATTTACGAGGGCAAAGACCTGCTGGCACTGCAACCCGAGGAGCGGGCGCAGCAGGGACTCTTTCTTGCCTTTCAGTACCCGGTGGAGATTCCCGGCGTGAGCAATCTCTATTTCCTCAAAGCGGCGCTGAATGCCATCCGAAAGAGGAAAGGCGAGCCCGAACTCGATGCAATGGACTTCCTCTCCCTTGTACGCCAGAAGATGGCTCTCATGGACATGGAAGAGGCGTTGCTGAATCGCGCAGTCAATTCAGGCTTCTCCGGCGGCGAAAAGAAACGGAACGAGATTTTCCAGATGGCAGTGCTCGAGCCGCGCCTGGCGCTCCTCGATGAGACCGATTCCGGCCTCGACATCGATGCTCTGAAGATTGTCGCTCATGGCGTGAATACGCTCCGCAGCTCCGACCGCGCCATCGTTGTCATCACGCATTACCAGCGTCTGCTGAACTATATCGTTCCCGACTATGTTCACGTTCTTTCCGAAGGCCGCATCGTGCGATCGGGTGACAAGTCGCTGGCCTTGGCGCTGGAAGAGAGCGGCTACGTGGGAATCGAGGAATTGTCGGAGGCGGCGCAGTGATCGCAACCGCAGTAACGCCAAACATGATCTCCGGCTTGGCAGACATTCGCAAACGCGCTGCGGAGCGCTTTGAAGCGCATGGCTTTCCGACAACGCGCGAGGAGGAATGGCGATTCACCAACGTTGCGCCGATCGCCAAGGCCCAGTTCCCCACGATTGCGCCCAGCGTCAATGGACATAGTCTGCGTATCGCCCTGGAGCGCCATCCCGGACTGGTCGAAGAGTATCTGGGCCATTACGCGTCTTGCGAAAACCCCTTCGTCGCCCTGAACACTGCCAACTCCGAAGACGGCGCATTCCTGCACATTCCCGCGAATACCATTGTGGAAGAGCCGTTATGGATCGATTTCACAGCGGTTCCGGACCGGACTACTCACCCGCGCAATTTGATCATTGCCGACGCCGGCAGTCAGGTTCAGATCGTAGAGAGGTACACAGGCCGAGGCCCGTACTTCACGAACGCTGTTACGGAGATCGTCGTTGGCGAGAACGCGATTGTCGAGCACGTCAAACTCGAAGAGGAGAGCCCGGACGCGTTCCACGTCGCGACCATTCAAGTACACCAGTCGCCCAATTCTAATTTCAAATCGCATAACATCTCGCTCGGCGGCTTGCTGGTGCGGAATGATGTAAACGCGGTCCTTTCCACCGGCTGTGAAGGTACGCTAAACGGACTTTATCTCGCGAACGGCAATCAACATATCGACAATCACACGGTGCTCGATCACGCTGCGCCGCATGCCGCCAGCCACGAACTTTATAAAGGCATTCTTGACGAGGCATCCAGCGTCGTATTCAACGGAAAGATTTTCGTGCGGAAGGACGCACAAAAGACGGATGCCAAGCAGACCAATAAGAACCTGGTGCTTTCCGAAAACTCCGTGATCAACACCAAACCCGAGCTTCAAATTCTGGCCGACGATGTACGCTGCACGCATGGCGCGACCATCGGCCAGCTTGATGAAGAAGCGCTGTTCTACCTGCGCACGCGAGGGATCAACAAGGCAGACGCACGCGATCTGCTGATTTATGCCTTTGCCCGCGACGTCATCGACCGTATCGGCATTCCCGAAATCCGCGCTCACCTTGAAAAAGCGCTCTTCGAATCTCTGCATTCGCGCCGATCTCATTCGCCCCGGGCTGGGGAGGCGGTCGCATGAGCGCTCACGCTCAAACGCGCACAACGGGCACCAACCGCCCTGTACGCTTAGCTGAACTCCTTCAGAACCCCGCTATCTTCGATGTGGAGCGGATTCGGGAAGATTTCCCTATTCTGCAGGAAAAGATTCACGGGAAGCCGCTGATCTATCTCGATAATGCCGCGACCAGCCAAAAACCGAAGGCGGTAATCGATGCCCTGGTCCATTACTACTCGCATGACAACGCGAACGTACATCGCGCCGTGCACCTGTTGAGCGCTCGGGCTACCGAAGCCTGCGAACGCACGCGGCGAAAGGTTCGCGGCTTCATCAACGCGGCTTCCACCAATGAGATTATCTTCGTTCGCGGCACAACCGAAGGGCTGAATCTCGTCGCCCAGACCTATGGGCGTCAGAACGTCAAAGCCGGCGATGAAGTGTTGATCTCCGGTCTGGAACACCACTCGAACATTGTTCCCTGGCAGATGCTCTGTAACGAGAAACAGGCTCGACTGCGAGTCGTTCACATCGACGACCGTGGGGTCATTCCGCTCGATCAATTCGAGAAAGCGCTGAACGAGCGCACTCGCCTGGTAGCTCTAGCGCACGTTTCGAATGCTCTTGGGACGATAAATCCGTTGGGCGAGATGATCGAAATGGCCCACCGCTGGAACGTTCCGGTGGTTGTGGATGGCGCGCAGGCAGTGCCGCACATGCCCGTTGAGGTGCGCGCGCTGGGCGCGGACTTCTACGCCTTTTCGGGCCACAAGCTCTTCGGTCCGACGGGCATCGGCGTTCTGTATGGCAAGGAAACGTTGCTCGACGCCATGCCGCCGTTCCAGGGTGGCGGTGACATGATACGCTCGGTCACTTTTGAAAAGACCGAATACAACGTTCTGCCGTACAAGTTCGAGGCGGGAACGCCGGACGTTGCAGGCATAGTTGGCCTCGGCGCGGCGATCGATTACATCCATGACATCGGACTGGGCGGGATCGCAGCGTATGAACATGAGCTGCTGGAATACGCAACCGCGGCTATCTCCGAACTGAGTGGCGTGCGGATCATCGGAACTGCGCCGAGCAAGGCGAGCGTGATCTCGTTCGTTGTCGATGGCGCGCACCCGCACGATGTGGGCACCATTCTCGATCGGGAAGGCATCGCGGTGAGAACAGGTCATCACTGTGCGCAACCCGTGATGGACCGCTTTCAGATTGCCGCCACCACACGAGCTTCCCTGGCCCTTTACAACACCGTAGCGGAGGTGGATGCTCTGATTGCCGGAATCCGTAAAGTACAGGAGTTTTTTTCGTAAGTGTCGGACCTAAACGATCTCTATCAGGAAACGATCATCGACCACAGCAAGCGGCCGCGCAACACGGGTGCGCTCACGCAGGCGACACACCGTGCCGAGGGTTACAACCCGCTCTGCGGAGACAGGCTTAGTTTACAGCTCAAACTTGAGAACGGCCACATTGCGGGAATTCGCTTTCAGGGCGTTGGTTGCGCCATCTCGACTGCCTCGGCTTCCCTAATGACCGAGGCAGTCAAGGGCAAGACGCCGGAAGAAGCGGAGCGCGCGTTTCAGAAGTTCCACAGCTTGTTGACCGAAGAACGCCCGCCCGCGCCCGATCTGGGCAAGCTGGCTGCGTTTTCCGGCGTTCGTGAATATCCGATGCGCGTGAAGTGCGCAACGCTCGCGTGGCATACGCTTCGCGCCGCGCTGCGCGGCGAAGGACAACCAGTCTCGACGGAGTAACCATGTCTCAAGATCTGTGCTCCCGTGTTGTCGAGACACTAAAGACCGTGTACGATCCGGAGATTCCGGTCAACATCTACGAGCTCGGTCTCATCTACGATCTCCAAATCACGACCAACGGAGAGGTGTTGGTCAGAATGACACTGACTGCGCCGAACTGCCCCGTAGCGGAAATTTTGCCGAACCAGATCAGGCACAAGATTCTAAGTATCGAAGGCGTCACATCGGCGGACATCGATCTGGTTTTCGATCCACCCTGGGACCGCAGCAAGATGTCGGATGCAGCGAAGTTGGCCCTCGGTTTTGATCTGGGGCCCCAGACCGTGCCGCTTTCAAAATTGCAGCGATGAAACTGAGCTCTCACGAGGAGTACGGATTGCGCTGCCTTTTGCAGGTCGCGCACCAGGGTACCAACGGGAGCGCGAGCATTCCGGAGATCAGCCGTCACGAAGGTATCTCGATCGCGTACGTCGCCAAGTTAATGCGCATTCTGCGGCTGGGTGGATTTGTAAAGGCTGCGCGTGGCAAAACAGGCGGTTATACGCTCGCGCTTCCTCCTGAGCGGATCTACATTGCCGATGCATTGACGATTCTCGGAGGCCGCCTCTACGAAGACGATTTCTGCCATCGGCACTCCGGCACTCTAACCAGCTGTGCGCATTCGACCGACTGTTCCATCCGCTCTCTTTGGAGTGCCGTGCAGGGCGCCGTTGATAACATACTGCGCAAAACAACAATTCGCGATTTGCTGCGCCCTGACTATGACACTGTATCCAGCAGCGCTTTGCAGGGCGATCTCATTTCTCTCCACGGCCATCCCAAGGGCGGTCACAGCAGTCCGATTTCAAAATAGAAGGATTCCGCGCACACGAACGCCCGCCTATTCGGCCCTCTTCTCGCAGCAGTTCGCAAGTACGGCGCACTCCGGATGTGCCGTCATCGAGGCAAAACAAAGTTTTGCCTGGTAATGAGCACAAAACCGTTCACAAAACACGCATACTCTCCCACACAAACGGCCAACGCAGTGCTGGGTGTTGAGTGCCATCTTCGGTCGCCCGTGCAACATCGGGCAGTCACTTTGCCGTATCACGCCCAAGCCGCTGACTTGTCGAGCCAAACGGTCCGTTCGTCAAGATCGAGAACAAGAAACGCCTAAACCTTCCTTGTGCCACAACAGAAGACAGCAAGTCGCAGCGCATCAGCTACATAGCCTGTTTCCGGCAGATAGGGACCCATAAACGCCGTAGCGCTTTAGATCCAGGCATCCGTGTCGTCCCACTGATCTCCAGATTTGTAATTCATATTACACATTCAATTTACAAAACGAAGCCAGATTCCGTTTCGTAATTTGCACGTCTCGACTGCCCAATCACCACTCGGCTGATATTTTTATCCGGCCTGCTTTCAGTTGCTTGTCCTTGCCTTTTTCGTTTCGCCGCACGGCACGCGTCCGATACTCACGCTCGGAATGCCCGAATCGCATGAGCCCCATTTGAATGCCGTCAAGCACGGCTGCTGCGCCCGTTCGCCCGTCCTGCCCGGCGAAGACGAATCCCTGTGGCGCGAGGTCGAACAGGACTGGCTCACCGAATACAATCCGCAAACCGCAACGAGCAAAGCATTTGTCACCGAAGCCGCTCTCGCCTTCTGGGCCAAGGCGCGCTGCCGCCGTCATCTCGAGCAAGTCGAATTCTCGCTCTCCGGAAAGAACGCCATGGGCTGGACCGAGGACGATCACCGCACCTATAGTCGTTTTCTGCGCTACAAAACTGCTGCCGACCGCAGCTTCTCCCGAGCCTTCAAGGACTTGGAATACCTCCGCAAAGCCCGGATGAGCGAAACCGAAGCCCTTCGCCGCACCGAAGAGCGCCTGGAAAAGCTCCAACTCGATCTGGCCCGCGACCAAGCCAAACTGGAGCTGGCCCACGCCCAGCACCAGCTCGCCGCACAAAAGCACGCCGACTCCCAACGCAACAAGGACCTCGATCGCGAACTCAAAGCCAAACAGTGGGGGCTTACGGGCCCGGTGCAACCTGATCCCGCCACCATAACCAACAAGCCGAATCCGGCACTGCGGGAGTGACGGTAGCTTAGATGTCCTAGTGGAATACACACCACGTAATAGTGATATATTTGGTGTTCCCTGAACTCGTCCCCTAGATTATCATATAGACTAAGATACGGAGAACCAATGGCGCGCAGCACGAAATCGGAAGGCGACATGCTGCAGGGCACGCTCGACATGCTGATCCTGCAGACCCTGGTG
>DATIMM010000043.1:0-31454 GCA_035475295.1 Bryobacteraceae bacterium | reverse complement strand
GGCATCGCCACCGATCTCTTTTTCCACGTTGTTGCCCCGCTGAATATCTGCTGGGACAAACCGCAATATCCTTCGAAGGTGATGGCCTCCGGTGGCAAATACATCTTCAAGGACGACCGCGAGGTGCCCGATACCTTCCAGCTGCTGGCCGAGTATCCGGAAGGCCACTCGCTGGTGCTGAGTTCGTCCATGGCAAACTCAGAACACATTCCCGGACTGATTCGCGGACACGAAGGAACTCTCATCATGGTGCCCGAGGGTAAATTCGAAGAATATACCGAGAACCTCATCGTACGGCCCGAACTGGTCCGCAATCCGCCCCAGAGCCGCGAGCGTCATCCATTCCCCGATTACAAGTTCGGCGCGGACGAAATCAAAATTCCCGTCGAGCACTCCGATATGATGCAGCTTCACATCGGTAACTTCCTGCAGAGCATGCGCACCCGCCAAAAGCCGCATCTTGACGTGGAAACCGCCGCGCACGCCCAAATTCTGATTAGCCTAGCCGTCGAATCCTACCGCGAAGGCAAAGTAAAGTACTGGGATGAAAAGAACTGGAAGTCGGTCGACAAGCCTGTGAAGGCTTGACGACAGGCCTTAGTCGAATATTTCAGACAACGGCACTTCAATCGAGGTGCCGTCCAACTTCACGGCATCCCCCGTGGCCCGCTCCATGCCATTCCGGCGATAAATCCACACGATCTTCTCTGCCGGATCGACAACCCAGATTACGGGCACGCCAAAGTTCAGATACTCCTGAACGCGTTCATTCGTGCGCGAGACTGTGTCTTCTGGCGACAATATTTCGATACACAGAAGCGGCGGCTTGGTAAGAATCTGCTCGTCCGGCTTTCCACGCGTGACAACCACATCCGGAATCCGGAATCGAGTAGGCTTCACCTGAAAACGCCACTCCGGCAGTGCCGCTATTCCGGTATCTCGAAAGCGGCTCAAGAAAAAGCTGACAAGCTTTCCTTGAATCCATGCATGATCTCGTTCGCCCAAATTCCGCTGCTCCACCACTCCATCCACGTAATCGCGATCCGGACGATACACCGTTTTGAGATACTCTTCAACCGGGATTATTGTGGTGGCCGCCATACGCTCAATTATTGCGCATGAATCAGGCGTATGCCCAGTTCCCGTAACTGCCGTTCCGGCACTGTCGACGGGGCTTCGGACATCAGGTCCGTACCTTTCGCGGTCTTGGGGAAGGGAATTACTTCGCGAATCGAACTTTCCCCGGCCAGAATCATCACCAGGCGGTCCAGCCCAAGCGCTATGCCGCCGTGCGGGGGCGCGCCATACTCCAGAGCTTCCAGAAGGAACCCGAAGCGCCGCTTGGCTTCTTCCTCGCTGAATCCGAGCGCTGCAAACACCTTCGTCTGCACATCTCGCCGGTGAATACGGATCGACCCCGAACCAAGCTCCACCCCATTCAGAACCAGGTCGTACGACTTCGCCCGGCAATGCGCCGGATCGGTAGTCAGCTTATCCAGATCCTCGTCATGTACCGAGGTAAAAGGGTGGTGCGCCGCCATCCAACGCTTGTCCTCCTCATCCCACTCGAACATCGGGAAATCGACCACCCATAAAAACTTGAACGTGTCCGGATCCAGCAGCTTGTGCCGGTCGCTGTACTTTTGCGCGATATGAAGCCGCAACTGGCCCGCAGCCTGCAGAACCGTATAATCCGGCAAAGCGCCCTTCTTATCGCCGGCCCAACCCGCCAGCATCAGCAGGTCATTTTCCGCCGGTTTCACGCGTTCCCGAACCTTCGCCATGGCCTCTGGATAATCCCGTTCCAGGCGCTTGGCATCGTCATACACACGCAGTCCGCGCTCCTGTCCAAACGCCTTCAGTTCATCGCGCTCCTTACGGCTCAGTTGCCCCACCTTCGGAATATGAATCGCCACCAGAGGCAATCCTTCGGCAGTCAATCCGGCGCCTTCGAATAAGTCCTCCACAGAATAAAACGGAGGAATCCGCAAATCCGGCTTATCGCTCCCGTAGGACCGCATCGCCTGCGCGTAGCTAATGCGCGGAATATGCTCTTCCACGGTCTTTTCCGCCGCTTTGCAGACGTTCCAGATCAGCGGCTCGATCACTTCGAAGATCTGCTCCTCTTGCGGGAACGACATCTCCAGATCGATCTGCGTAAACTCCGGCTGGCGATCCGCGCGCAAATCTTCATCGCGGAAGCAGCGCACGATCTGAAAGTAACGCTCATATCCGCTCACCATCAGAAGCTGTTTGAATATCTGCGGAGATTGCGGCAGCGCATAAAAGCTTCCCGGCTGCACACGGCTCGGAACCAGGTAGTCGCGCGCCCCTTCCGGTGTCGACCGCGTCATAAACGGCGTCTCGATCTCCAGAAATCCCTGCGCGTACAACGCCTGGCGCACTGCGAGCGTGATCTTCGAGCGCATGATGATATTGCGCTGCATGTGCGGCCGCCGCAGGTCGACGTAACGATACTTCAGCCGCACGTCTTCCTTCACATCCACGTTCTCTTCCAGCGGGAAAGGCGGCGTCCGTGACTCATTCAAAATCCAAATCTTGTCGACGGCTACTTCTACTTCGCCGGTTGCAATATTCGGGTTTACCGTTTCCGGCGCCCGCAATGTAACGGTACCCTCCACCGCAATGACGTACTCCGAGCTCAACTCTTGCGCACGCCGGTGCGCCGCTGCATTCTTGCTTTCATCGAAGACGAGCTGCGTGATACCGTCACGGTCGCGCAAATGGATGAAAATCACGCCGCCCAGATCACGCCGCCGGTGTACCCAGCCCATCAACACCACCGCTTTACCCGCATCACTGGGGCGCAGATCGCCACAGCTATTGGTGCGGCGCAGGTCGCCTAGAAAGTCGAGTTGTACTTCTGCCATTTCGTTTTGTGTGTTATCCGTTTCCGTTTTTCCGGCCTTGCGCAAACCGCTGCAGCAGAGCGTGCCGGCTCAAGGTTTCTTGCTCGCCTGACGCCATATCCTTCAACGTGTACGACTGCGTCACTATTTCGTTGTCGCCCACAATCAACGTGTACTTGGCAGCCAGCTTATTTGCCACCTCCAGCATCCGTTTCAGTTTCCGGTCTGTTCCAACTTCTACCGAGACGTCATGCTTGCGTATCTCGCCCGCCAACACCGCGCAGTGCCGCAGCGCGCCGTCTCCCAAAGGAGCCACATACACGTCGAGGCTCGGAACCGGCATCGTCTTGTTTTCTTCCACGGTCATCACAAGCCGGTCCTCACCAATGGAAAAGCCAATACCCGGCGCAGGCACCTTCGATTGAAGGTTTTCCGACAACCCGTCGTAACGGCCGCCGCCCAGAATCGCGTTCTGCGCGCCCAAAGCCCCATGTGTTACCTCAAACGTAGTGCGGGCGTAATAGTCGAGTCCACGCACCAACCGTGGCTTCACTTGGAAAGCGATATGCCGGTCATCCAGAAACTCACGCACCCGCCTGAAGTGTTCCTTGTCATCCTCATCCAAGAAGTCGAGGATCGACGGCAGCTGCTCGATAATCGGCTGATCCGCCGGCACTTTGCAGTCGAGCACCCGCAGCGGATTCGTCTCCGCCCGCCGCTGGCAGTCGCTGCACAAACGCGGAGCTACTTCCTTTAACTCCGCCCGCAGCGCTTCGTTGTACCTGGCCCGCGACGCCTTCGATCCCACCGAATTAATCAGCAGTTCGAAATCGCGTATCCCGACCTCATGCAAAACCGCAACCACCAGTTCGATGACTTCCGCATCGATGGCGGGCGAGTCCGATCCAATTGCCTCCGCGCCGATCTGATAGAACTGCCGATAGCGCCCTTTCTGCGGTCGCTCCCGCCGAAACATGGGGCCGATGTAGTACAGCTTCTGCAAGCCCGGCTGCTGATCGAGCCGGTGCTCGATATAGGCGCGCATCACCGAAGCCGTGCTCTCCGGCCGCAATGTCAGCGAACTGCCATCGCGATCCGTGAACGTGTACATCTCCTTGCTCACGATATCGGTGTCTTCGCCGACGCTGCGCGCAAATAATGCCGTTTCTTCCAAAATCGGCGTTCGGATCTCTTGATAGTTGAATCGGGCGAAGATGCGCCGCGCAGCCGTTTCCACCTGGTTCCACACTGCGCTCGAGGGTGGCAGAATATCCCGTGTGCCCTTAACCGAGTGGATCAATCCTGTTCTTCCTTATAAATGGCCGTAATCTTCACGTAGTTGTCGCAATTCTTTGCAAAGCGCGCGTGTTCCTCCGCGGTCACCTCGCGCCGCACCTTTGCCGGAGCACCCATCACCAGCATCCCCGCCGGCACATCCATTCCCTCCGGTACCAGCGCGCCCGCCGCGACAACGGCGCCCTTGCCGACCCTCGCCCCGTTCAGCACAATCGCGCCGATTCCAATCAGCACATCATCTTCGACAACGCACCCATGCAGCACCGCCGCATGTCCCACCGTGACGCGGTTGCCGATAATGCACGGATAAACCTGATGATCCACATGCAGGACGGTGTTGTCCTGAATGCTGGTCTCGTCCCCAATGCGAATGCAGTTGACGTCGCCGCGAACGGAAGTATTGAGCCAAATGCTCGACCGCTCCCCGATCACCACGTCGCCGATAACCTGTGCACTGGAATCAATATAGGCGGAGTCCGCTATGCGGGGCATCACTCCCCGGTATGCCCGAATCATATTGTATGGTGTCTAAGCCATCCTAACAGGCGGCTCCGCTGGAGACCCCGTGCGCCCTGCTGCTGGCCGCTTCAGCCATGCGTGCACGGCGGCCTCATTTCGGCCCGGTAACACCGCGCTTCCTGATTGGGCGGCGACGGATCGCCGACCTTGGCTGACGGCAGGAAAGCGCCCCGATGCGTCTGGATCAGCTCACGTCAGACCGCGTAGGCCGACACCATGCTCCAGTGCAGTTCCAGCTCTCCGCTCGCGGGCAGTATAGCCACCGGCACGCCATCCCGATATACTGCCAGATTCAAGAACAGCGACTCCCCGCGTTTCAGCTGGATAGCCGACATGGACACGCGTAGTTCACAGATTGCCCCCGAAGCGATATCCAGGGCTTCCTGTGGAAGATTCGTGTCGATGACTGAAGAACTGCAGCCGCACGCCCTGGCAGTAATGTGAAACCGGGAACCGGCCCTGTTTCGCAATCCTAGCCGAATCTCAAGCGGCACACTGCCGATCGGCTCCCTCCAGTCAATTCGGAAGTACATGTTGGTTTCATCGCTCCCGTAACGCAAGTTCTGGATGCGCGATCGCTGGCTATGCAGTGCACCCGCCCTGTCCTCCAGGCGGTAACACCCGGCATTCTGCCACTCGCCGGGCGTGGTGACTTCTCCATCAATGACCGGTTGAATCAAGCCGTCGGGCGGCTCATGCAAGTCGCACTTCTGCTCGATGAGAAGGGTTCGCTCCAGGGCTTTCGGCACGTCTTCTCCCAGCAGGCGGTACACGTTTGCCAGATGGGCCCGATAAAGTCGGTCGAAGTCCTTACGGTTTACCGATGCGTGTTCAGGACCGTACCACCAGCACCAATCGCTGCCTTCCGCGATCAGCAGTTCCTCATAGGCCATTTGCTTCGCCGTTTCGGGTAGGGAAGCCCCGCGCGGCGACTGCACGACAGCATCGTAGGTCTCTCTCGCTTTCCCCAACTGCTCCCACGCGGCGTTATCCTCGCCAGATCCGATCCAGATATCGAAGTTCGCGTCAATCCAGGAGCCCGGGAAAATATGCGTAATCTCCTTTGCCGGCATTGTTTGAAGCGCTTCGCTCATGGTAATTGCGCTCCAGCCGGGGTCTGCGCTGATGCGCGAATAAAGCTCCCTCAGAAACGGCCGTCCGTTCTCGAAGTAACTCTCCCACGCGTTCTCCCCGTCAAGGATGATCGGCACCACTGCATCCCGGCCGCTTTCCAGTAAGGGCTCGCAGCTGCGACGAACCTGCTCCAGAAAGTGCTCTGCTCCCTCGTCCGGACTCATCTTCGAGCAGACAAAGCCAATCAGATTGCTCAGCCACTGGTCCCGGAAAAAGACGTGAATCTCCCGGCCGTCTTGCTTCCAGAGATAGGGCTGGTAACCAACCCCTTGCTCGATCGGCTCACCGACCGTCCGTTTCAGTATCCCCTCGCCGGCCGCTATCCACCGGAATCCGAACTCTGCCGCCAACGCCAGCGTTTCGTCCGACACCGAGCCCTCGGAGGGCCACATGCCCACCGGCCTGCTTCCAAGTTTTACTTCAAAGTAAGCAATTGACCTCCGGATCTGCTCCGCCGCGTCATTCGGGCGCACAAATCGGGTGGGGAGTGGGACGTAAGGATGCGACTCGCTGGCGATATTGGAATCGCACAGTAAGGGAACGATGGGGTGGTAAAACGGCGTCGTGGATAGCTCAATCTGGCCGCGTGCGGCAAAATTCCGGTACGCCGCGGCCACGTTTCGCATCGCTGCGATTTGCTTTGCTCCCAGCAGCTTTTGGTCCGCAAAGCTAAAGTCGCGTCCTTTTGCCGCCAGCCGCGCTACCTGGCTGTCTTTTTGGAGATACTCCTCATCGAACCAGGCCAGCTGAGAAAGCACTTGCAGGTCCGTCAGCATCGCCGTTGTGAATTCGTTGAGCGCACGATGCGGGCTGCCTTTCCACCGGTTAACGATCTCGAACAGTTCGGCATACCGGGGATAACGTCTGATCAGGTGCTCCTCGTCAGCCTGGAAGAAGTACTGTAAGATAAATTCTTTTTCCGCTGGGCTCAACCGGTCCGCGGGTTTCAAGGCGGCCTGCAGGAATGGATCGCTCGCCTTTCCTTCCCCATACTCCTCTACCTGAACGAGCAAAGAAGGGACCAGATTAAACGTCTGATGAATGCGGGGGAAATCCTCCAGGATCTTCACCATGCCGTAATAGTCTTTCAAAGCATGGAGCCGAGCCCAGGGCAGCTGATACTCGCCGGTCACCAGGTCCTTATAAAAGGGCTGGTGCATGTGCCATAAGAGGCAAAGATTGATCTGGGGCATAGGTTGCTTCAAACCTGCCTTACTAAATCAAAATAGCTAATCTATGGACCGTCTCGCCAGTTAAAACACTACACAGCAAATAGCTTCCTCGAAATGCACGCAGGGTCTCCTGTTTGTAGGGGTGATTCAGCCGGGCATCTTTCAGCGTTTTATCCGTCCCATTGTCGATTGGTGCGAACGCCGTGTACCTCTATTCCTAAGCGCTTGCCACGAATCCTGCTGTTCGGCACTTCACACGCGGACGCACCGGAAAAGCGATCTGAATTGCCATAACGCAACTTATTTCTCCGTAATGGCAGAGGCGTGTTCGAGAATAGAAATTCGCCTTCATTCATGCCGATTTCGACCGCGGTTCGCCGGAGACCTACCCTTGCCCTCATCAGCTCGCGCCTGGTTGCCTTCCTGGCTGTCCTCGGTCCCGGTTTTGTCACCGCTAATGTGGACAACGACCCCGGCGGCATCCTCACCTACTCACAAGCGGGCGCGAAATTTGGCTACCAGCTCCTCTGGACTCTAATTCCCACCACGATCGCCTTGATTGTCGTGCAGGAAATGGCGGCCCGTATGGGGGCTATTACGGGCAAGGGCCTGTCCGACCTCATCCGTGAAGAGTTCGGCCTGCGCGCCACGTTCTTTACCATGCTTGTCCTGACCGTCGCCGATTTTGGCAATATCATCTCCGAATTCGCCGGTCTTGCCTCCGGTATGGGCATCTTCGGCTTCAGCAAATACATCGTGGTACCAGTCGGCGCTATCCTGGTCTGGACCCTTATCGTTCGCGGAAGCTACAAGCCGGTGGAGCGCGTTCTGATCATCGCTTCGCTGGTCTACTTCACGTACCCCATCTCGGCTTTTCTTGCCAAACCAGACTGGCACCTGGCCATCAAACAAACATTCGTTCCCAGTTTTTCCACCAATCCTGAATATCTGGTTGTAGTCGTCGGTCTGATCGGTACTACCATCACTCCATGGATGCAGTTTTACCTGCAGGCCGCTGTGGTGGAAAAGGGCGTTGACCGCCGCCACTACGGGATGTGCCGGCTCGATGTCATCAGTGGCTGTATCGTTACCGACGTGATTGCATTTTTTATCGTCGTGGCCTGCGGCGCGACAATCTATCACTCCGCGCATCCCGAAATTAACGATGTGGCGCAAGCGGCCACGGCCTTGAAACCGTTTGCCGGTAAATACGCGACGCTTTTGTTTGCCGTGGGCCTGATCAATGCCTCCTTGCTCTCGGCTGCCATACTTCCGCTCGCCACTTCCTACAACATCTGCGAGGGGCTCGGCTTCGAATCGGGCATCGATAAACGATTCGGGGAGGCCCCTATCTTCTATTGGCTCTACACGCTGCTCATCGGAGGCGGCGCCGCTTTCGTCCTGATTCCCGGCCTGCCCCTTCTCAAATTCATCATCTTTTCTCAGGTGGCGAACGGAATCCTGCTTCCCTTCGTGCTGATCTTTATGCTCAAGCTCATCAACCGCCCCCGCCTGATGGGCAGCTTCAAGAACAAGCGCTGGCAAAACGCAATAGCCTGGACCACCGCGATAGTAATGATAGTCCTGACGGGTGGACTTATCTATACAAGTGTGGTGGGATAAAAGTTGATGGCCTCCACCACAGGAATAAGCAAAAGGATCGGCGCTTATCTGTCTGCTGCCGTAGAGACCCCGAAATGCCCCGTCTGCCAGTCCACTAAGATTCGTGACTCGCGGTCCCGGCTTCGCGATCTTCCATTCTTTTTATTCCGGGCGAAGCCGTGCCGTTGTACGGCTTGTTTCCGCCGCTTTTATGTCTGGCGCTGGTTCCGGCCGGCGTAGCTGATACGCTTCGTTAGCAGCTTTCGGCCGAAACTTCCTGACACGGCAAACTGAAAAAGAACGTAGCACCCTCCCCAGGATCCGATTCCACCCAAATCCGACCGCCGTGCTTGGCGACAATCTTCTTGCAGATCGCCAGTCCGATGCCTGTGCCCGGATTGTCGCGGCCATGCAGGCGTTTGAAGATGCCGAAGATCTTCTCTGCGTACTGGGGCTCGATCCCGATTCCATTGTCCTGGATAGAAAACGTCCATTCACGTCCGGTCAATGTTGCTGAAATATGAATCCGGGGCGGCTCGTCCGGCCGGCGATATTTGATCGAGTTCAGAATCAGATTCTGAAACAGCCGTGTGATCTGAATCGAATCCGCCATCACGCCGGGCAGGGGATCGCGCGTAATCGTCGCCCCGCTCTGTTCGATATGCGCCGTCAGGTTTTCCAGCGCTTCCTGAAGAGCTTCGTTTGAGGAGATTTTGGAAAAGTGGTCCTCCGCGCGCGCATCCACCCGTGAAAAGTCCAGCAGGTCATGGATCAGACACTCCATCCGCTGGGCATTCTCAATGATGTAATTCATGAACAGCGCCCCGTCGCCCTGCAGCGCGCCCGCATATTGTTTTGCAAGAAGCTGGGTATAAAGCGATACCGTACGCAATGGCTCCTGAAGATCGTGCGACGCCACGTACGCAAATTGAGCCAGTTCGTCATTCGAACGCGACAATTCTTCGGTGCGCTCGATCACGCGTTCCTCCAGATGAGCATTCAGCTCTTCCAGGTACGAATTGAGCTGCCGGACCTTCTCCTCTGCTTTGGCTCTTTCCTGCTCTGCTTTCTTCCGCTCCGTAACGTCCCGAATGGCCATGATCAGCAGGAGCCCCTCGTCGGCGTGCAGCGGACTCAGGCTGATCTCAACCGGAACGGCAACTCCTCCCCGGCGAAATGCATTTAATTCCTTCGCTTCGACCGAGGTCTGCGCGTGCCCCCCGTTTGCTTCCGTCTCGTCACCCGGCGTTGGTTCCAGATTCCACTCAGGCACCAGCATCTGTATTGGGCGCCCCAGCAGCTCACTCCGGTGATAGCCAAACAGAGCTTCCGTCCTGGAGTTGACCAGGATGATCTCGTGGTCCGGGCGGCATATCACCATGGCGTCCGGCGCTGCTTCGAGAAGAGATCGAAACCGCTGTTCTGCCTTTTGCAGCGTAGCCGTTTGTCGCGCCAGCGCCGCCGCTTGACTTTGCAGCAGTTCGGCCTTACGGCTAAGCTCGACAAAGACGGCCACCTTGCTGCGCAGCACGTCCGGCACAATCGGCTTAAACAGGAAATCCACCGCGCCCAAGTTGTAGCCGCGAAACAGTTGCTCCTCGTTTCGGTAGCCGGTGAGGAACAGAATCGGTGTATGGCGGGAACGCGGCCGGCTGCGAATCAGTTCAGCCGTTTCAAAACCGTCCATCTCCGGCATCTTCACGTCCAGCAGGATGGCGGCAAAGTCGTCTTCTTCGAGCAGATAGCGTAGCGCTTCTTTCCCCGACCTGGCGGTGACCAGTTCTTCGTCCAGGACATACAGCGCCGCCTCCAGGGCGATCAGATTCTCTGGCGTATCGTCAACCAGCAGGATCTTAGCCTTCTTGGTAGACGACCCGTCCCCCTCCCGTAGCGGAGTGGGATTCACCCGGGATGAAACGGTCTCCTTTTCACTCCTCATTTCCAGCTCATAAAGCATTTACGTCTGCCGGCATCGGTCTGTCCGCTCGCCCGGGCGACTGCTCCTGGCTGCCCGATATCCATACGCGCAGTACCGAAAAAAGATGGTCCAGTTCCACCGGCTTGGTGACGTAATCGGAGGCCCCGGCCTGCAGGCACTTCTCACGATCGCCTTTCATGGCCTTCGCGGTCAGCGCAATAATCGGCAATCTGCGAAACTCCGGAATCTGCCGGATCGCCCGCGTAGTTTCATAACCGTCCATCTCCGGCATCATGATGTCCATCAGCACGGCGGCCGTGTCGGGATGTTTATTCAGGATCTCAATTCCGTCACGCCCGTTTTCCGCGTGGACCACATTCATATTGTTCTGTTCCAGCAGACTCGTCAGCGCGAAAATATTTCGCAGATCGTCGTCTACCACCAGGACCTTCTTGCCGGAGAGATCTGCATTGTTGCGCTCGAAACCCGCCAACACGTTGCGTTGCTCTTCGGACAAGTCCGCCTCCGCTCGGTGGAACAGCAGCACGGTCTGGTAAAGAAGCTGTGCGGTGGAAGCCGCCTGTCTCACTATGGCGTTCCGCTCCAGCGCGCGAATCTTCACCGTATCGGCTTCGGACATCCCGCGCGCACCGCACAGCAGGATAGGCAACTGCGGACCTCGGAGTGTGCGGCTCAACTCATCGGCAATCTGCAGCGCGGAGATGTCCGGCGAGGACAGATCGATCACCAGTCCATCGATGTCCTGTTGCTGCATAATTGTGCCGGCCTCTGCGTGGCTTTCAACATCCAGAAGCATGAGGTCGCCGCCCTCCACACACTGATGAATTTCCCGGCGCAGGCCAGCGTTTGTTGTCAGAAGCAGCAGCTTTTTCTTCGTCTTGTGTGCAGATGCCTGAATCACTGCAAATGCCTCTTCGAGTGATTCCCGGCTCGTCGACTTTTCCAGATACGTCATGGCGCCCAGGGCAAGCGCCCAGGACCGGTTCTCATCGCCCGAGATGATATGGACCGGAATGTGCCGCGTGAGTGGGTCGTGCTTCAGGCGGTCCAGCAAAATCCACCCCATCACGTCCGGCAAATTTATGTCCAGCGTAATCGCGTCGGGCGAGTATTCGCGCGCCAGCAGCAGAGCCGTGCTTCCCCGGGCCGCTACCAGCGCCTTCAACCCTTTTTCGTGGGCCAGATCAACCAGGATTCTGGCAAATGTAGCGTCGTCCTCGATGATCAGGACCACGCCGTCGCCCGGACTGATGATGGTTCGGTCGTCTTCGATCGCGAGCTCTTCACGCATGGCGTCCGACGCCGGACCGGACGGCGTGTACGTTAGAATCGGGCCCGCGGGCAAGCGCACCTCGGGAGTGGCCGCGGCCGTCTCTTTTGCCGGAAGGGCCGCCGTCGATGGACTCGGAATTCGCGGAAATAATGCCTTCGCGGGCTCGCGCTCCGTTTTGGAAGGCTGCGCCAGGCCCGCATACACTTGCGGCAGGTAAAGCGTAAACGTACTTCCTATTCCCGGCCCGCTGTGCAATCCTATCTCGCCGCCCAGCAATCGGGCCAGTTCGCGGCTGATCGATAAGCCCAGGCCGGTGCCACCGTATTTACGGCTGGTCGTACCGTCGGCCTGCTGGAACGCCTCAAAGATAATCCGTTGCTTGTCTTGCGGGATGCCGATTCCTGTGTCCGTCACCGACAACGCGATGACGTTCTTCGCCCGGCTGAGGACGGGGTGGCCTGGGCTCCATCCGGAGGTCGCGCGTTCCATCTTGAACTGCACGGCGCCCTTCTCGGTAAACTTCAACGCATTGGACAGCAGGTTTTTCAGGACCTGCTGCAGGCGCTTCGCATCGGTGTGAATGCTTTCCCGTTCCAAGGCGGCGTCCAGCTGAATCTCAAACTCCAGACCTTTGTCGTCGGCCACATGGCGGAACGTTCGCGTGCAATAGTCGCGAATGTCCACCAGGCGAACACTGCCGATATCCACGTCCATCTTTCCGGATTCGATCTTCGACAGATCCAGAATGTCGTTGATCAGCGCCAGCAGGTCCGTGCCGGAACTATGAATCGTCTCGGCGTACTTTACCTGCTTCGGTAGCAGGTTCTTCTCCGCATTCTCCCCGAGCATCTGCGCCAGAATCAGCAAGTTGTTCAGCGGCGTGCGCAGCTCATGGCTCATGTTGGCCAGAAACTCGCTTTTGTATTTCGACGTTAAGGCAAGCTGCTCGGCCTTCTCTTCCAGCGCCGCTTTGGCCTGCTCCACTTCGCGGTTCTTTGCTTCTACTTCCGTCTTCTGCTCGGCGAGCATCTGCGCTTTCTCTTCAAGCTCCGCGTTGGTCTTCTGGAGCTGTTCGGCAAGCGCCTGGCTCTGTTTCAATAACTCTTCGGTCCGCATCATCGCCGCGATCGTATTCAGTACGATTCCCAGGCTCTGCGTAATCTGGTCCAGGAAGGCGAGATGTATATCGCTGAAGTGCTGGAAGGACGCCAGCTCAATCACCGCTTTCGCTTCTCCTTCGAACAGCACCGGGAGCACGACAATGCTCACCGGCGCCGCTTCGCCCAGACTCGACGAGATGCGAATATAACCCGACGGAACTTTATCGAGCAGAATGCGTCGCTTCTCCAGCGCGCATTGACCGATCAGACTTTGGCCCATTCTGAATTGCGTCTTGCCGCCGGTCTGCTCATCATAGGCGTATCCGGCAATAAGCTTCAGAGTTGGCGTGTCGCTGGACGAATCGGCGAGATAAAACGTCCCCTGTTGTGCCTGCACCAGTGGCGTCAGTTCGGAGAGCAGGAGCTTTGACACGGCCGAAAGATCACGCTGCCCTTGCAGCATGCCCGTGAAGCGCGCGATGTTCGTCTTCAACCAATCCTGATCGTTGTTCTGGCGTGTCGTTTCGGCCAGAGTGCCGATCATCTCGTTGATCTTGTCCTTCAGCGCCGCAACCTCGCCCTGGGCTTCCACCGAGATCGAACGCGTCAGATCGCCACTAGTCACCGCATTCGCCACGTCCGCAATCGCTCGGACCTGCGTCGTAAGATTCGCGGCAAGCTGATTCACGTTGTCTGTCAGGTCGCGCCAGATGCCGGCCGCTCCGGGAACTCGCGCCTGGCCTCCCAGCTTTCCTTCCACGCCCACCTCGCGGGCTACGGTCGTCACCTGGTCCGCAAAGGTCGCCAGCGTATCGATCATCCCGTTAATCGTGTCCGCCAGTTCCGCGATCTCGCCCTTCGTTTCCAGAACCAGGCTGCGCTTCAGATCGCCCATCGCCACCGCCGTCACCACTTTGGCGATACCGCGCACCTGCGTCGTCAAGTTCGCGGCCATGAAGTTCACGTTATCGGTGAGGTCCTTCCAGATGCCGCCCACGCCCTTTACCTCGGCCTGGCCGCCCAGCTTTCCGTCGGTTCCCACTTCGCGAGCCACGCGCGTCACTTCGCTCGCGAACGAGTTGAGCTGGTCCACCATTGTGTTGATCGTGTTCTTCAACTCCAGAATCTCGCCGCGCACGTCTACCGTGATCTTGCGAGAAAGATCACCATTTGCCACCGCTGTCGTCACCTGTGCGATATTGCGAACCTGTGCCGTCAAATTGCCGGCCATCGAGTTCACGCCTTCGGTCAAATCCTTCCAGGTGCCCGCCACGCCGTACACGTCGGCTTGTCCGCCCAGCCGCCCTTCCGTACCGACCTCGCGGGCTACACGCGTCACTTCGCTCGCGAAGGAAGACAACTGATCCACCATTGTGTTGATCGTGTTCTTCAACTCCAGAATTTCCCCGCGCGCATCCACGGTGATCGTTCGCGAAAGATCGCCTCGGGCCACGGCCGTTGTTACTTCGGCGATGTTGCGCACCTGATTCGTCAGGTTCCGGGCCATCCCGTTCACGCTCTCGGTCAGGTCGCGCCAGGTTCCGCCCACTCCCTTTACATCCGCCTGTCCACCGAGCTTGCCCTCGGTTCCTACCTCCCGTGCGACGCGTGTCACCTCGCTCGCAAACGCGATCAGCTGATCCACCATGGTGTTGATGGTGTCCTTCAGCTCCAGAATTTCGCCTCGCACCTCCACCGTGATCTTGCGGGAAAGATCGCCCTTCGCCACCGCCGTGGTCACGTCGGCGATGTTGCGTACCTGTGCCGTCAAATTGCTCGCCATGGAATTGACGCTCTCAGTCAAATCCCGCCAAGTGCCCGACACGCCCTTCACATCGGCTTGTCCGCCCAGCTTGCCATCCGTGCCCACTTCCCGCGCCACGCGCGTCACTTCCGAAGCGAACGAACTCAGCTGATCCACCATCGTGTTGATGGTGTCCTTCAGCTCAAGAATCTCCCCGCGCACCTGCACCGTGATCTTCCGCGACAGGTCTCCTCGCGCAACCGCGGTAGTCACCTCCGCGATGTTACGCACCTGATCGGTGAGGTTCGATGCCATCGAGTTCACCGACTCAGTCAAATCCCGCCACGTCCCGGCTACGCCTTTCACCGCGGCCTGCCCGCCCAGCCGGCCTTCCGTACCTACCTCGCGCGCCACACGCGTCACTTCGCTGGCAAAGGAGTTCAGCTGGTCGACCATCGTGTTCACCACGCGGGCCGTGTGTAGAAACTCCCCTTTCAGCTCGCGCCCGTCCACGTCCAGAGCCATCGTTTGGGAAAGATCGCCCTTCGCCACCGCGCCGATGACGCGCGCCACCTCCGTCGAAGGCTGCACCAGGTCGCCGATCAGGTTGTTCACCGAATCGACGCAGTCCGCCCAGCTCCCCGAAACCGGTCCCACCGATGCCCGCTGTGTGATCCGGCCCTCTTTGCCGACCGCCGTGCTGATTCGCTCGAATTCGCTTGTCGTGCGGGCATTCAGGCGGAAGATGTCGTTGAGAACGTCGTTTATCTTGCCGGCAACTCCGGTCCGGTCCACTGGCATCCGAACGGAAAAGTCGCCGTCCCGGAACGCAATCAGCGTGTTCAGGAGCAAACCTGCATCCAGACTTTGCTCGTCGGAAATCTGTGTCATAAAGGAATCCTGTGGAACGATCCCCGCTGGGATCAACGGGAGGGCAGGCCTTCTCCCGTCTCCGTTGACGGGAGGGATTCGGAAGTGAGGGCTTCCTGAATCACGGTTTCGATGGCCATGAACTCATGAAGGGATGACGGCTTGCGAATATACTTCGTTGCCCCTAATGCGTCCACCGTCTGCCGGTCCTTCGGTGAGTCGGAGGAGGTCAGAATGATCACCGGAATCGGGGCCAGCCGTTGATCCTGGCGGATCTGCTGCAGAATCTCCGCTCCGTCATACTTGGGCAGGTTCAGATCCAGCACGATGAGAGCCGGAGTGTGGGCTTGCGTGAATGCTCCTCTTCGGCCGAGAAAATCCAGGGCGTTCTGTCCGTCGGAGACGACATCCAGCTCATAACCGCTCTCGCTCTCATTCAGGGCCCGCCGTATCAAATACACGTCGGCGGGATTATCTTCCGCTAACAGAATGCGAACCGGGCCTTCCTTTTTCTGCAACATGTATAATCGATCACTCCTCATTGGCTTTCAGTCGAGGTTCGGTGGTCCTGACCCGACAAAAAGTACCGGAGCGACGTACATAACCGCCTCGTCCGTTCGTGTACGCTTATCGAAGAACGCCACTCAACGGGAAAGTTGAAGGGCGAGCAAAGCTCCGGCTCACTCGCAGCGGAAACGGACGAAGTGGCTCCGCCGCCACATT
This sequence comes from Bryobacteraceae bacterium, assembly GCA_035475295.1. Classification (GTDB taxonomy): domain Bacteria; phylum Acidobacteriota; class Terriglobia; order Bryobacterales; family Bryobacteraceae; genus Bog-105. Next base: position 15,212 of record DATIMM010000043.1, on the reverse strand, counting down.
TTTGACGTCACTCTGTATTATAGATTTATTAAGTTGGGGGTCTTACTAGGATGCGTACTGGAACTTGTACGCACTGGTCCGGAGGATATCCCCGTACGCGTTAACCCACGCCTTCGAAGCGCTCATTGGTTGAACCCATACCTTGGCCGGGCTGCATTCCAGGTCCTGGAATTGGCGCTTGCGCTTAGCCGCGTGCGAAGCGGTGCACGCCGGTCGGGTCCCCCGGCGGATACGGCAGTGAAGGCGGAGTGGCGCCGCCCATCATACGACGGACGCGTTCGTGCACGAACCCGACGTCGGCGATGTAGCTCCGTTTGGACGAAGTCGTCCAGCTGTGACGTCGGATAACGTCGAGAATCTGTTCGCCTTTCAGAGCATCGGAAGCCTGTACGTGGCGGATTGGCTGCGTCGTGTCCGTTCCTCCTCCAAGCACTCTACTGAAGGCGCTAGTCGTAATATCGCTGATCCAGTGCCGGACACCGCTCTGGTTGGAGCTTTCGGCGGCCAAGGCCTCCACAGTAGCGGCGGGCAGGTACATCAGCAAGCCTTCCGTGATCATCAGCGCGGGTTCGGAACCACTCGCCTCGTACATGGCCCGACGCTGTACCGGATCATTCAAGTCGACCGTGAGGCGCTCACGGCGGCAGCGCGGTGTCTCGCCGAACATCAGCCGATCCTTGTAATCCAGCACATCCGCGAAGTCGATCTCAATCCATCGTAGGCTTTCCTGGAGAGCGAGCCTCCATGGTCGCGTGTCAAGACCGCAGCCGACGCTAAGCACGGTCGTAATAGGGTGGTCCCTGAGCGCTTCCATCAGCAATTCATCGATAAAGAGCGTGCGAATGGCGAGTCCGAGCCGCACGACGTTCGAATGCGGCAACGCGCCAAGGATGGCCAACCCACGCTCTCCAGCCAGCCGCGCTGCGAACGGATCGCGCACGAACGCATCTTCCAACTCGGTTTCATACGCGCGACAGGCGGCCACCATAAGCGCCGTGTCACTGACGTGTGTGATTTCGCCGTCGTTTGAAGACATCCGATTCATTATGCGGCAAAATGCGAATTAAGGTGCCGATGAAACACGCATTCGGTGAGTCATAGACTACGGGTGTGAACCTCGGTGGTCTCTCGCTTCCTGAACTCGTTCGCCGGACCGTTCGGGAGAGTTGGCAAGACGCGGTATTCGGACAGGGCGGCCGGATGGCGTTCTACCATTTTCTGGCGATTTTCCCCGCCTTGTTGATGCTCCATGTGGCAGCAGACCATCTTCCCGTTCTGCCTCCGGAAGTGCCGCAGTCGTTGGCCGAAGCAGTGAGCCAGATCTTGCCGCGTGAGGCCACGGAAATGGTCCGCTCCGTTGCCGGAGATTTCCATCAGGTGCAATTGCCCGGCTGGCGATTCCTCACTACCCTCGCCGGAGTGCTGTGGGCAGGCTGCAATGGAACTTGGGCGATGATCTATGGGCTAAATACCGCCTACGAGGTGCGGGAATCCCGCCGCCCTCGGCAACTGGCCCTCACCATTGTGGGGCTCACTATCGCCTTAGCTCTGATCACCACCTTGGCGGTGGGCGTGGTGGCGGCTGCAGCCAGCTTGCGCTCGCGCGTGCACGCCCCGGTTCCGTTGGGCACCATCGAATGGCTGGTGTTGGTTTTAGTTCTGCTCTTCTGGTTTTCGGTCCTGTACCGCTTTGCGCCGAGTTTAGAAAACAAGCGCTGGCAGTGGAGCACGCCGGGCGCTCTGTTGGCCGCGGCCCTTTGGGTCGGTGCGACGTTGGCGGCCCGCTTCTATTTCGAGCGCATCGACAACTATCATGTCTCCTTCGGCCGTCTGAGCGGAGTCGCCATGTTGCTGCTGTGGCTTTATGTCACGAATGGAGCGATCCTAATCGGCGGCGAGATGAATTCGGAGATCGAGAAAGCGGCAGACCACCGGCACGAAAAGCGAGGCGAGGTAGCACCGGTGTCATACCCGGAGCGTCGTTCATATCCTCAATGACGGGCAAACAGGAGGTGGCCGATTCCGATCCGTCCCGCTCCCAATGTCCGAGTAGCCGACCATGCAGGAACAACCAACTGGACGACCGGGTCTACGAGTAAAGAACTTGCTCGATCGACTTCAGTTTCATTCCGGTCGTGACACCCCCACATCGCGTACACTGAGTCACTTGTAACCGGGCCGACTCGCAGCATACAGCGCAACGTAACACTCAATCGAGTGGGCTGTTCCGGTAACGTGCACTGATCCGTCTCCGCGGTCCACGATTTTCGGGGTGTTACTGGCGATTGGAAGGCTTGCCCCTCATCGCCTGTTTGGAAAAGATTTAACTTTCACCGTCCGCGCGAACGCTGCGCTACCCCTAATGGGACGGTAGACATCTAAACAACCCGAGCCGTTTATCGCCTCTGATTAACGGCAACGAACAGCTATTTCGGCCGGAAAACGATTACGCGATCATAGAGCAACTCGGCATCAGCTGGCCCTACCTTGGTGGCCGGCTCTGCATATTGGCGGAAACCAATGCGGACTGGTGCGTCCGGGGCTATCTTCGGCGCGCCGGTATTCATTCCACAGTTGGCGATCTGCTCTGGACGCAACAGCTTGGCCTCCAGGCAAGCCGGTTCCCCATCGCAGTTGCGGGCCACTTTCCAGACATAAAACTTCTCAATTCCCGGTTCTCCGGGCAGGAACGCACTTGCGGTATGTGGGGTTGCCGCAAAGTCTGCGCTGTTGACATCGGAGACCCCGGCGGCCAAAGTCTTATCCAGATACACGGCAGCGCTGGAGTACGTAGCTTTGCCGGTGGCGGCGTGGTCAACCCCATAGATGATCGCGAAACTATCATCGGGCAGATCGAACCACGGTGAGACCCAGTAATTGGCGTCTCTGCCGTAACCCGCTGAGCCGTCCCGCCCCGGTCCCAGATAGGCGATGCCTCGCTGGATCGCCGGATAACCCTCGGGAATGGAATCCGGCAAGAACGTGTCGAGTTCCTCAGCCTTCAAGTTCGCGCCGAAACGGGCCAAGATTGCCTGCCGCAGTTTCTCCATCGTCGGGTTCAGATCCATTTCCGTCTGGCCCGTGCCCCTGGCGCGCAATACCGGCGTGGGCAGCGGATCACTGGGAAACTCGACCTTCGGCCGCACCCGGAATACTTGCATGACATTGCCGGCTTCGACCATCTTTTCGAACTCGTTAAACGCCTGGTCGCCGCCGACCGCAATGGCGAAGCGCATCGTGAACAGGAACTGGTCCCCCGTCTCATAGCCGAACCGAATCAGCGAGGATGGCAATGTCTCGGTATTGATCACCGCGTCCGGATATCCGGCGGTGCGCAGCGCCGCGCGGATCCGTTCCTGCGTTTCGCGATTCCCGGCCGAGATGAGCGCCATCGGGCGATTGTATGGGGTCGAACCGGTTGTCTGGATCGTCAATGAATTGACAGTATCGCCGACGTAAGCGAGCGGCACCTCGTATGGCCGGAAGAAGCCGCCGGTGGCTTGATCGTAGTTGTAAGTGGCGGGGTTATATCTTCCGAACAGGAACGTCTGAAAGGAGAAGTAAGCCATGGGAGGGGGTGTGCTCCCGACGATGAGTAGGGCCTCATCCTGGCGCAGAAGATAGGTGACGGGCAGCGCGCGCCTGGTTTTCTCCCAAGCCGGGGAATCCCCGACGGCTCCCGGCAGAATGAACGACATGTAGGGTTGCACGTTGTTGTACCACGCGCTCGGGATGACGCCCGTACATGCCATCGAGACGGGATCGAGAATCCTGAATTTTCCCTGGAGCGCTTCAAACCCGTTGCGGTTGAGCACCTGAAGCAGTTTCGATGAGTCGGCAAGCTTATCGTTGTTGCCTTGAGCCAAAGCAGCCTGCGGCCTGAGCGCGCAAGGCACCAAACTCAGGGCCACGCACGCGGTTGCCAAAAAACGGCAGTGTGTCATTGCATTCTCCTTATTGTTGAGGGATGGTTGAGGGCCCTATTGGCTCCGGAACGATCCGCCTGCCGGGCCCGGTTAGCAGGTGGCTCCATGAGAGGTCCCAATTGTGCGCGTTTAGATTCGTCGTGCGGTCCGGCGGCCGTGGCGAAAACTTGATTACGCGGTCGTAGAGAATCTCCGGCATAGCGGGCCCGACCTTGGTCGGAGGCTCGAGATACGCGCGAAAAAAGAGACCCAAAGCCGTGTTGGGGCCGATGCTCAGTCGCGGGCAATTGCCGATCGCGAGTGTTAGACAGTTGGGTTCCTGTCCACAGCTCCGTGAAATTTTGTACGCGTACATCAAATTCGCAGCATCGGGATCGCCGGGGAGATAAGACGTGGCGGTGCCCGAATAGGCGCGGTCATCGGCGCCCCCTATCGGCACCTTCCCTTCATCGCTGGCGTACACATTGAAGCTCGTGTATGTTGCCTTGCCGGTGGCGACGTGGTTGAGGCCGTAAACCATCAGGAACTCGTCATCGGCCAACGTGAGTTTCTCAGCCGAACCAAATTCAGGCACGTAGCCCGCAGTGAGGAACAGGGAATCCCGGCTGTCTCCCCACGGATCGAGTCCACGCTGGATGTAGTCATACCCCTCGTACACGGCCGGCTGCGTAGGGAGGTCCTTGGGATAAAGCCCCCCATTGGCCGTGATGATGGCTTCGCGGAGTTGGCCCAGCTTGTTCATCAGATCCATCTCGGTCTGTCCCGTTCCGCGGACGCGCAGACGGGGTGCCGGGAACGGGTTCGCGATTGTCTCAGTGCGTGGCGTCACTCGGAAAAGATGTAACGGCGGATTTCGGATATAGGCGTTGCCGTCAGCTTCGTTTTGCCACAATGCGTTGCGCAACGCAACGAAAAGTTCGTCAGCAGCATTGCTGTGGCCGAGGTTCAACATCGACGCAGGGAAAACGACCGTATTGATGATCCCCGCCGGGTAGCCGGCCTGTTGCAGCGCCGCACGAACCCGGGCGTCTGTTCCCTGGTCCGGTGTAAAGATTAGCGCCACGGGGCTGTTGAAGGGCATTGGCCCGGTCGTCTTTACCGTGGCGTTATTCACGGCGTCTCCCAGCGTTGCCCAAAGCGACTGCCTCGTGCCCTCAGCGTTCACCCTGGTTCTGAGAAATGGGTAGAAGCCGAAGTATCTTTCAGGCGGAGGCGTCAGTCCGATTAGAACGATCGCCTCCTCGGGTCCCAGTTGGAAGTTGCTGGTCAGTTGACCTGGCTCCTGCGTCGATTTGGGAACCAGCAGCTGGAGATACGGTTGGTTGTTGGAGTACAGGGCGTGGTCGAATCCGGGTGTGCTGGCGCACCAGGCTGCAACCAAGTTTAAAACGGTCGTGGCGCCGGTGTTCACGTGAAATCCGTCCTGTCGGAGCGCCTTTCTAAAAGCAGCCAGGGCTCGATGGTCCTGTCCCGGTGATTGAGAAAACGCGCAAAGCGTCAAGCCGAGCCAGGCCAACCCGAACGCGAGGAAACGTTGAACTCTCATTGGAGTTCTCCTTTCTGTTGCGGCCTACGGTCTGCCCGCTCCGGAGGACGGCGTGAGCAGGATCGCGCTGTTATAGGTTGCAAATAACTTGCCGATAGCTCTCGGCTTTGCCCCACTGTTCCGTTTCAGCGGGCGCACACGGTTCAAGGACTCGTATAGGATCAGCGGGCGAGCATTCGTTGGATACCAGATGCCTTTGATCAGCGGGTATATCGATGCCGATTACACGAATTGCGGCTGCGCCTTATAGCAGGTGCCGGCGGAACCGGACTGCTTCGATCCCCAGATAAAAACTCATGGCGGGATCAGCGTGGTGAGATCCCTGGGTGGGTGACTTCTCACGGCTGGGTGGGCGTTTCAACCAGTTGGCTGGGTGATTTCACCCGCTGCCGAAATCGGTGCGACCGTGTGACAGCCTTCTCTTTGCTGGAAGTGGACGGCGCATTCTCGAGTCACCTCTGGTCGGCAGGCACGTGAGACGCCGACGTCGTGACCCGATATTAATAAACCTGCGGGATGCCCTCGACAAACGGCTCAAGCACCGTGCGGACTCCGTGTACGCTTCACTCTCGTAAGCTTCTGTGTGTTTCCTGCCGTTCACAAAGGCTGATAGCAATCCCTTCTATCCCATCTGTAGAGATCATTACAATCTCATCGCGGAAACCGTCGCATCTGTGAAGAATAGGAATGACCTTCTGTTCTATTGCGCGGGCGTATTCATCTCTTTCGCCTAGCTTAAGGGCGACACGAAAAATCCGACCAAACATAACGACCTCCTTAACAGACGGATATAGAGCTTCAGCATCATGCTTGGCCACTAACTCTCGTGTAATTCATCATCCAGTTCAGCGCGATGTACGTGCCGCATGCGCTCGGTACGAGGCTCTACTTCACCCGGGCAGCATCTCGCTCGCTGGGCCCCATCACGGCACAAATGGCACATTGTGTACGCCACGCGATCGCTCCATTGCATCACTCAATTTGTGTTGACTAAGTATGCTGACTAAAGAGTCCGAAGGTGCTGGTAAACGCGTGTCTCCACGCCGTGCAGGACGCCGAGGGCCACCTCGTCGTAGAACGGCAGCAGTTGCATCAGGACGATGGCACCGATCTCTTCCTGCGGATCGATCCAGAAAAAAGTGTTGTTGATGCCTGCCCAACTCATGCTGCCTGGACGGCGCATCGCTGGATCCGGCCTCGCGGGTGACGCTAACTGGAACCCGAGTCCCCATACGTCTTCACCGGCGCCGAGCGGAAACGGCTTCGAGTAGTCGGAGTCCGCAGTCGGCTGCAGTTGCACCTTGAGGTTGCCCGTTTGGTTGCGGCCCATCTCCCGCACCGTTTCCGCCTTCAGTAACCGCGTGTTTCCCAATTGCCCGCCGTTGAGCATCATCTGCACGAAGCGGCAGTAGTCGCAGGCCGTCGAGAACAGGTGTCCGTCCCCGCGGGGTTCCGCAGCAATGGTTTCCGTGTTGGGAATCTCGGTTAGTCGGCCATCTTTTCTCTGGTGCAGCGTCACGACCCGGGCGTGCTTGGCGGTCGGGACGGCGTAACCCGTGTCTGACATTCCCAGCGGACGGAAGATCCGTGTCTCCAGGAATGCCTCGATCGTTTGGCCCGACAGTTTCGTAACCACGTCGCCGAGCACCTTGGGACCGGCTCCGTATGTCCATTGATCCCCCGGCTCGTGCACAAGCGGCAGATCCCCTTCGCCCGTCTTCCCGGTCAGTTTCTCAACAAGGGCCAGGCCGGGGTCTGACCAGGAGTAGCCGATACCGGACGTATGCGTAAAGAGTTGGCGGATCGTGATCGGGCGCGTAGCCGGACGGGTCTCGTATGTGCCGGCCGGCAGGTCCAGGCGGCTCATCACCTGCGGGTTCTTGAATTGCGGCAGGTACTTCGACACCTCGTCATCGAGGCCCACCTGGCCTTCCTCGACGAGTATCATCACGCCGACCGAGGTAATCGCCTTGGTCATCGAAGCGATGCGGAAGATCGCGTCCTTCCGCATGTCTGCCCGCTGCGCTAGATTCATCTTCCCGAACGCTTCGTGATAGAGCACGCGATCCGGCGCCGTGACGAGGACGACCACTCCGGGCACGTCTCCACGGCTGACCGCCTGTGTGAGGAACCGGGAAAGCGCGCTGGAGCCCTCCGCGTCCAGGGCGGGCCGCTCCGCTCCGGCCGGCAGCGCGGCAATTATCTGGCCTAGTTCGATTCCAGAGACACCGGCGCAGAGCCGATCCACGGAGCTAAGCAGATCCCACCCTGGCGTGAAGGGCGCGGCATGCGAGTTGTCGACCATGCGGTCAACCGTCCTCAAGGCATGTTTGGGGTCGGCGGCTCGCTGAATCCAAGCGCGAATACCCATCCCAGCACAGAGGATTTCTCAAATAACACGGTCTTGTGCATACCCTGAAAGGTGTACTCGACCGTGCCGCTCGGTTGCGAGAGCATTTCGGCGACGGCAGACTTCAACGTGTCCGAGCCCATATCCGACGGGTACTCGAACATCAGGTTTGGATCGCGATGGAGAGCCGTCTGACCATTCATATCCAGCGCGTAGAAAACCGCTGAAGCGGGCAATTGCATCGTCTGATCGATCTCGAGTGAGAGCTGGTCCACCGAATAGGAAACCCCGACGCCGCCGATAACCTGGTTCGCGACGCGCACCGGTTGGGCGATGATGATCGAACGCTTATTGGTCGAGCGGCTGATCACGAGCGTGCCCAGAACAGTCTGTCCGGCCATTAAGCCAGGGAAGTAGGAACGATCCGACAGGTTCAGGCCTGTGTACCCGGCGTCGACCGTATAGTAGAAGCCGTCAGGCATCACGAACCAGATTGCATTGGCCGGAATACTGGTGGCGGCAAGCTCCTGCAGCAGGCCCCTCATATTGTCCCAAACGCCGCTCTTCACCGCGTCGGTAGCGACGATCAGACTCAGCATGCTCGCAACGTCGCGCAATCTCCATTCAGCCAGCGCGCGGATGCCGTGGAGCGCAATCCGCGCATCCACCTGTTGCGGAGTCTCGTCGGAGTTCCAGCAATCGTTAATGATTTTCCAGTCGCCGCGGTCGCGACTGAATGTCATGAGGTATTTGCCGGTGACCATGGTTGATGTGCCGCCTGCAATAGGGGTATCTACGCGCTGGTAGGTCCCGCGAAGCCACGCGACGTTGGCTAATGCGCGAATCTCGCCGGCATTCAGTGTAAATAACGAATGGGTGTTGGCGAACTGAGCCGCGTATCGCTGCTCGATGGCAGCTTTGCCCACCACAGCCGGCTCTCCAGGCGGCATCCACACAGCGTCATCGGCAAGCAGTCCGGCGACGGCGGCCGCGTTTCCCGCGTTGTAAGCGGCGTTGAACGCCTGCCTCAATTCGTCGATTCGCGCTGTTGGGGTATTGGCGCCGAGATCCTGTGCGGCGGTGGCTAGGATCGTGGACAGCGAGGCCGTCAGCCCGATCACAACTAAACTAAACGAACATTTCCTAGTGAGCATGGCGTCACTCCATAGGGGTGAAGCAAGCACGTTGGGCGCCATTTGGTGATTCCGCGCCCGGTCCTAGATCACTTTCGCCGGTTTAGATCATCCGTTTGCGAGTTCGATCCGGCGATATGGCAACCTCACGCCCAATCGGCTGTTCGGAACGGTCCGATTCCGCACTCGCTGGAGCCAAACTCGGGTAGCACACTGCGACGGTTGAGTTCCGTCGCTCGAAACAGGTCTTCGGTCCTCGCAAGCCCGCGCGCAAGGGCGAGACCGGCTGTTCTCTGGAGCAGGTAGCGGCGCCTGACGGGCCTTGCCTCCCAAAGTGCGCTCGCTGCCTTTTTGTGGTCAGCATGCTCGCGCCCTCCGGAAGTAGGGGGATTCTACAAGCTCTCGCCGGATTCATGCCTGAACGCGCCATCGGGAATGAGGCGTGCGCGGGACGAGGCGAGGCCCCAGTTACCCCGCCGAGGTGCGCCGGTAGCCAAGAGCCGCTCGCGTTGTCCTTGTTGTGCCGCTCCGCCGTGCGCTCGTGATGCGTGCAGCCTCGCCAGTCCTGAGCAGATGACGGAAGCCGGAAATTGGACAGGTTTCCGTCCGCCACCGGGTCCAATGTCCGAGTGGCTGACAGTACTCTCTGATCACGACCGCAATGCGGAAGTCAACCTCGACGGACAGCACTCATGTCCGGTTTGCGGGTTCTGTTAACTGAACGAGCGAACTGATCAGCGGCCGCACTGCGGATTGCCTGCCGAAGGCAGCCTCAGGAAGGTTATGGTTAGCGGCGCGAACCTGATGGTTCCTGTTTTCGATGACTGTCCTTGTATGGACGGAACGGTCCCGTCGGCTCCCGCCCTCAGTTCCTTGCCATTCAACAGCACGGTTTTGCCGAAAAGATCGGGTGAGGAAAAGGTATAACGTTCTCCCCCGACCGGCACTTTGAGTGATGCTTCGGAAGTCTTGTCCGTGTTGAGGACCAGCAATGTGACCCCGCCGCTCGAACCATTCATGCACTGCGCGTAAAGGCGCAAATTAGGTCTAGACGCAACGCCCGGGTCGAGCGAGCGGGTTCCCATGGTGCGCTTCCAAAGCAGAGCAGCCCAGTAGTTCGGGCGCGGATCGAGACTGCGTTCATCGAGAAGGCCGTAATCGCTGCTTGCGAGCGTGTTGAACATGACGGTCTTGACGCTCTTCTGGGCGAGGCTGCCCAACTGGTCCAGGAGCCGGAAACTGTCGGCGAACTCGGCGGCCCAGGTGTCACCACCGCATGACGCTTCACCGGTTTCGGTGAGCCAGAGATCTTTGCCGGGCAGGTAGGCGTCTCTCAATTTTGCGTAGAAGGCCTCGACCGTTTTATTGCGGTTGAACCACTCAGGCGTGAGAATCTTATTCACGTCCGCGCCGTTCTCTCCCAGGCATCGGTGGGAAGGCATGTAGTAGACGTGGTACGAGAAAGCATCGAAGATGGGACCTGCGGCCTTCATAAGGTCGCTGGTCGGAACGATCTGAAGATGCATGCCGCCGTTGATCGCTGGAAGTCCTTCGGCCGCGCTGCCCGGGCCGAGGTAGATGGTACCCGGTGATTCCTTGCGGAGGAACTCGCCGAAGATTTTGGCGTCTCTCCCGAAAGCGGCGGCGTCATAGCCTTTCGGCGCACCGCCCCCCAGAGCGAGCAGCGTCGGCTCGTTCATGAACTCGGTGGCGGTGATTTGGCCGCCGATGTGTTTGGTGTAGTCGAACCAGGGCTTGGCCTGGACGGGAGTCCAGACGCCCTGCGCATCGCGCGTTCCCGTGCTGGTCGCAACGGAGGCTACGATATCGGCGTTGACGGCGTGCGCGAAGTCGACGACGCCCTTCCATTCCGCGCGCGTAAGAACACCGTTGAAGCCTGCGGGGGGCGTCTTGAGCGGCGGATCGTCATTGTCCTGGAAGTAAGTGGCGTTGCGCCAGGTGCCGCTGACGCGCACGTAGGCCGGGCCAAGCGCGGCGGCGAGGTGGCGGAGTTTGGTGTTGGAGAGGTCAATCGGCGGACGGTATTGAAAACGGTTGGAATCGAAGCTTATGGGCTGATTGCCGTTTGGGGCGGAAGGGCGTTCCTCCTTGAAGGACTTGTAGGGCGCCCAGAAGCGGCCGCCGGTAACCTCGACGGCTTCAACGTTATAGGACACGTAGCGGGGATCGACGTCGCCGAGAACCGTCATGCTCTGCGGCGCGATGGCCGTTTGTGCGGGTGCGGAGTGAGCGCAGCCGGTCATCAGGGCGGCTGCGAATGCAATGCGTGCGCGGAAGTTGAGCATCGATTCCAGGACCATGCGGAGTACCATCCCTTCCTGATGTGATAGCCGATTCTGCGTAGAGGCAGTATATAGCACCGAAGCTTTTTACAGGCGCTGGACGAGTCAACTTGCAAATGAGCTAACACCAACTTCATTGTGAATTCATGATTCTCTCACCCGGAGCAAGCCGGATCCGCCGCTGCCGAGTGCGCCATCCAGACCTTGCATCATTTGATCTGCAGCGGCGCTAAGGACAATCATCGAAAAGACGCCAGGCGGGGCTCTGAGCAGTACCAGCCGATAAACTGACGGATTGCGTGGTCGTATGCGCGTTGCGAGCTAACCGATGGCAGGCTGTTTAGGACGGCTGACTTCGAATGCTCGAGGTCAGGGAACTTGAGTACAGATTTGAGAGCGCGTTTGCGTTGCTTGGCCATGGCAGCCAGCATTCCGGCTTTGCCTCCGCTCGGGAATCGTTCCTTGGCTGTACGCTGCGGCGTTACCGGGACTAAGCGGGAAAAGGCGAAAAGCCCAGGCCTCCAGGAAGCAGCGCCTACGACTCAAAACCCCGGATGTAGGGAGTATTCGGCGGCCTCTGCCCGGATTCGAATAGTGGTCCGTGTGTTGAGCGATACTTTACGTTCAGGAACGGCGTCTCGATGCGGCGGCCGACCGCAGAGTAACGGCCGTTCTCCCAATTCGATTCCATGTAGTAGTTGACGATACCGGTGGACAGAAGCAACCGCTCCGCGTTGAACGGTTCTTTTCCCGTCAGCATCATTTCGATGATCCAGTGCTCGTGGGCGTTCGCAGCGTGGTACTGCGAGATGGGGCCAGGCCAGCCAAGCATTGACACACTCGTCGGCTCTTTCTGCCCTTCGATTTCGCCGGCGTAAGTCCAGCCCACACCCTCACCCGAAATGACGGCCGCTTTGCTTCCGTCCTTGTACTCTACGACGCAGATGTTTGGCTTCCGGCTTTCCTGAAAATGTCCCGGCTTCAGGTCGAATCTTTTTCGCACTGCTTCGAGCAGGTTGCCGGCCCACGCATTGCGTTCGACCCACGCCCATGTTTCGGGTCCCCGGATAGACTGCACTGCCTTGACGCCTGTCTCACCACCCTTTCGGCGATCAACAAAGGCCTGGAGAACGTCAATGCAATGGAAGATGGCGCCCTCATCTGCAGTGTTCCCAACCACGATGGAGTTCTTGATGGGGGTATCGATCGCGAGTTCGATCTCGGGCTTGCGGAAGTAAGTCGGTATGGAGGACCCCCCGGTCAAGGGGAAGTTCAGTTCACGCGATTTGTCGAACATCCACTTGGCGTCGTCCCAGTTGTAAGAGAGGTGCTTGTCGTTAAACACAGGCACCGAGCGTTCGCTCTGCTCGAAAACCTGGATGACCTGCTGATAGATCCACCAGCGCGGCAAAAGCCAGTGCCCCTTGAGATCGGTTGGATAATTCCCGTGCTCTGCAACGATGACGATACCATCCACAGCAAGTTTTTTCCCGCCAAGCGTGACTGCTTCCTTAACTGTTTTGAAAATCGGAATGTTCTTCGCTTTGCATACTTTCTGCCCCAGCAGGCTTGTATCAAGCTGATGGATGTACACGGACACCACCTCCACCCGTGAAGGAGTGTGGGCGCCCTGCCACCAATAACCATCGATCAGTTTGTTTACTATCCAGTCCGCATGGGAGGTCGGGAGACCCCAATAGCTGACGAGGCAGGCGATGCGGGGCCGCTTTTGTGCAGTCTGCGCGACAGCGTCTGGTGCGATACCGGTGGAAGTAGCAAGTCCGGCCACGCCGGTCAGTTCCAGCATTTCACGCCGCGTGAAGAGAGAGTTCGACTTCATCATCCCGGTGATAGGAGATGACGCTGCGGCCTTGGATACGATTCCGATCTGATTCTTTTTCATCAAGGTTCTTCGATCCTGTCGGTACGGGGCTATTGTTCTACCGGCGGTAACTCTTGTGATCGTACCCTGTTACCCTCGGCCGTCCGACGAGACCCAGAAGGCCTCGCCCCGTAGTGCTCTTTACGCAACGGCACATGTACCGGCAAGGCCCGATGGCATCTGGAATGGCGTTTATGAGGACCTATGAAGTTGGAGCATCAGAAATCACACTTTGCATGCCCCGCTTGTTTCGAAATCGCTGCTCTAAACTGAGGCGATGATTCTGGTTACGGGCCCATCCACGAGTCGATCGCCGATCTCTTTGTAACGCCCAGGAAAGAAAGCTCAGAATGAGAAAGCTCAAAACCATCGAACATATCTCGTTGGACGGCGTGATTCAAGCTCCCGGCGGCCTGAATGAAGATGGCGACTATCCATACGGTGGATGGACCCTGCCGTATCGCGATCCCGCCGCAGGGAAAGCGGTCCTAGCGGCGCATAGCGAGCCCTTCGATCTGCTGCTTGGCCGACGGACCTACGATATCTGGTCGGGCTTCTGGCCGAAGGCTCCCGGCCGTCCGCTTGCGGACAGCCTGAATGCGGCCACTAAATATGTCGCAACCCACAGACCGGACAGTCTTGAATGGGGTCCTTTCGAAAGCCTTGGACCGGATATCGTCGAGGGCGTTCGCCACATCAAGACGATGGACGGGCCGGGCCTGATCCTCTGGGGCAGTTCGACGCTGACATCGAAGCTGCTCCAACACGGGCTTGCCGATGAGGTCTTGCTATTTGTCTATCCAGTTCTGTTGGGCAAAGGGAAACGTTTCTTTTCGGACGGAACTCCGCCAAGCGGACTCGCACTGGCCAGCACAAACGCTGTGTCCTCAGGAGTCATCATCAGCACCTACACACCTGCCGGACCTTTGCGGGCCGACTTCCCCTAAAACGCAGCGGCGTGAGCGAATGCCATCGTTCAGATAGGAGCAGATCGAGGCTGATCACTCCTCATCCGTCCCGGTTCTCGGTACCGATTGCCCATGATGAAGATGCTCTCTATCTGCGCCGAACCTAAAGATATCGGCGGCCACCGGCAGTCTTCCTGCAGGTGCTATAGTTTTATCCATCGCTTACGCGGGATCATGCACACGATGAATCGCAGAATGTTTCTCATGCGAGGGGCTGCTCACCGGCACGCAATATGCATCCGCCAATCCGCTTGGCCTGCCGATCGGCTGCCAGACCTATCCTGTGCGCAAGTCGATCAGTACGGACTTCGCCGGCACCATGAATGGATTGCGTGCAGCAGGGTTCACTCAGATTGAGTTGTGCTCGCCATACGGCTACGCCGATTTTTCGAGCCTCCAGCGCTACAAGCCGCAGGAGTTACGGCGCATGCTGAACGACTGGGGACTGGGCTGCATCTCCGCGCACTGGGCGCCGACCGAGCTCTTTCAAAAGACAGACCAGAGCATCGCCTATGCGAAGGAGTTCGGCATGACGCAGATGGCCATCGCCGCGCTTGGACCGTTCAACGCTAAGGGCACCCAAACAGTCGATGACGTGAAACGTTACGTCGAGCCCTTCAACGCCTTCGCCGAAAAGGCCCACGCCGCGGGTATCGTCGCATTGCTGCACAATGAAGGCTTCGTCTCCGAATACATCGACGGCAAACCGGTCTACGACATGATGATCGCCGAGCTCAATCCCGCCACCACCAAGCTGCAGTTTCAGGTCTCTAGCTGGCAGAAGGGCTACGATCCAGTGACCTACTTCCACAAGTATCCGGGCCGCTTCCTCTCCATGCACTGCCAGGACTGGGTGAAGGACCCCTCCACCAAGTCTGGCTTCCGCGAGGTTCCGTTGGGCAAGGGGATCGTGGATTGGAAGGCCGTCTTTACAGCCGCAAAAACAGGCGGCGTGAAGAACTACTTCGTCGAGCTTGAAGAGGATCCGGCGCTGATGCCGCCGAGCGTGCCTTACCTGAAGTCCCTGAACGTCTGAAGCGAGCGTGCTCTCTCGAGCGGAAGTCTTCGTTTGCGAAGTACCTGCCAGAATTCATCAGTTTGCGC
>DATIMM010000042.1:0-13174 GCA_035475295.1 Bryobacteraceae bacterium | reverse complement strand
ACTACCCGCAATTCAACATTAACAACCTCTATCAAGGTGTCGATAACCTTACCTGGACCATGGGTAACCACACCTTCAAATTCGGGACCGAATTTCGAAAGTACATTGCCCCTTCCTTGTTTGTGCAACGCGCCCGAGGCGACTATGAATACACCACCCTGAACGGTTACCTCTTTGACCAGACCCCTGATTACATCGCGCAGCGTGGCATAGGAAACACGACCTATTACGGTGATCAGATCGCTTCCTATTCCTATGCACAGGATACTTGGCGGGTAAGGCCTAACCTTACTTTAGATCTTGGCGTGCGATATGAATACACGACCGTTCCCTATTCGGAGCGACTTCAGAGTGAGAATGCCGTCTCCAATGTCCCCGGCCTGCTGACGTTCCAGACTCCGACGGCTCCCACGACAAACTTCGTTCCGCGCGTTGGGATCGCTTATACTCCCGGCGGCAACCAAAACACAGTCATCCGGGCTGGCTTCGGAATGGCTTACGACACCCTTTTCGATAATCTGGGCACGCTTTCATTGCCCCCGCAATTCTCTGTGACTGCCGACGTTACAGGCGGCTCTACCCCCGCCGGCGGTTTTCTGGCAAACGGCGGTATACCGCCCAATGCATCTACGGGAGGTCCTCTTTCGGCGACAGATGCGCGCTCTCTGACCTCAGCCTATATCCCTAATGAAAAGCTTCCTTACAGCATCAACTGGAATTTTGGTATTCAGCATGTGTTTGCGCAAAATTACACGCTAGAGCTCCGCTATGTGGGCACCCGAGGCGTGCATCTGCCCGCCCAGGTACAGTTGAACCGGATTCCGAGAATCACGCCATCCTCATATATCCCAACCTTCCTGACCGCTCCCAGTGCCGCCACGCTGGCAGCACTCCCGGTTACCCTGGGTGATATCCAGGCCCGATCCAGCATCGATCCCGCCTACGCGGCGGCAGGATTCACGAGCACCATTACCTCGTATCAACCGGAAGATAGCTCTACCTATCACGGACTCTCAGCGCAGCTGAATCGCCGGTTTTCAAACGGACTGCAATTCATCGGTGCTTACACCTGGAGTCACGATATCGATAACGGCACAGCAGAGGTGTACTCCACCGAGCTGAGCCCCCGCCGAGCCCAGGACTTCCGCAATCTAAGGGCCGAGCGTTCCAGTTCGCTGCTCGACCGGCGGCACCGGTTTACTTTGTCAGTTATCTATGACACTCCCTGGTTCAAGGGCAAAAACAACTGGTTGGTGAAAAACATCCTCGGAAACTGGGAAGTGGCCCCAATTTATACGTACGAAAGCCCTGAGTACTACACCGTCCAAAGCGGTGTTGACAGCAACCTCAATAATGACAGTGCGGGGGACCGTACCATCCTGAATGCAAGTGGCGTCTCCGGTACCGGCAGCGGAGTCTATGGCCTGGATCGCAACGGAAACGTGGTGGCTCCCAGCACGAGCACATCGAATCCCATCGTCGCCTACGTCGCCACGAACCCCAATGCGCAGTACATCCAGGCGCAGCGTGGCGCACTGGCAAATGCCGGCCGTAATACGCTGCCAACACGCCCCATCGACAACGTCGATCTCACATTGCTGAAGCGCTTCAGCATCACGGAACGGGTTCACCTGGAGCTTGCCGGGCAGGCCTTCAACCTGTTCAACCATGCCCAATTTGTGCCGGGTTACCTGAACGACATTCAGCCGGCAACCACTAATACGGGCCTTTCCACCTATACGAATCCGCAGAGTCCGGCCTTCAATGATCCGGAACTGATTTTCTCGAGCCATCCACGAGTACTTCAGGTCTCGGCGAAATTCAACTGGTAAGCGCTTTCGCTTCGTTATAGAAAAAAGGGAGCCGCTGGGCTCCCTTTTTTGTTGGTCGATTGCGTCCCGTTTATGAGCTAGCCGTCTCTCGGTCGGCTAGCTCCACGAGAGGCGCGGGGCTCGGAGGTCAGGCCCGCGCTTTTCCTTTTACGACTCCTTCTATTCTCAAATGTTGCAACGGAGATCCTACCCTGCGGACCCGCAAAATCCCTGATACGATAGAAAGTACAGAGGCCATTGTTACCCCGTTTTGCACGTTTTTCCAGTGCGACTCGCGACCAAAGCCCATTCTGCACATCTAACAGGAAGAAGTACTGCCATGGTTGCCGCTCCTACCCTCGCCGAAGAAATTTTAGCCTTGAAGACGGAGCGGCGTGCCGTGATTCTCGCCCATCATTATCAGGAGGCGGAAATCCAGGAACTCGCCGATTCCGTAGGCGACAGTCTGGAACTGGCCCGTGTCGCTCGCAGCTTCGAGGGAGACGTCATTGCCTTCTGCGGGGTTCGGTTTATGGCCGAAACCGCCAAGGTGCTGAACCCGGAGCGAATCGTCGTGGTGCCCGATGCCAATGCAGGCTGCAGCCTCGTCGACAGCTGTCCCGTCGAAGGCGTCCGCTCCTTCAAACGGCGTCATCCCGATCACGTCATTGTCAGCTACATCAACACCTCGGTCGAGGTGAAAGCTGAAAGCGATATTCTCTGCACCTCGAGAAATGCAGTCAATATCGTCAACTCCATCCCTCGCGAAAAGCCCATTCTCTTCCTGCCCGACATCAACTTGGGGAACTACGTCCAGAAACAAACGGGACGTGAAAACATGAAGATTTGGCAGGGGGCCTGCATCGTTCATGCTACCTTCCCCAGCCGCCGCCTCGCTGCCGCCCGCGCGGAGCATCCTACGGCCCTGGTTGCTGCTCACCCGGAGTGTCCTCCCGACGTGCTCCGGATGGCCGATTTCATCGGCTCCACTTCCGCCATTATTGACTGGTGTACGAAGCAATCCGCCGAAGAGTTTATCGTCATGACGGAAAGCGGCGTCCGGTATTCGCTCGAAAAGCTCTCTCCGGGCAAGAAGTTCTACTTTGTGGCCAATGAAAACTGCAACTGCAGCGAGTGCCCGTATATGAGAATGAATACCCTCGAAAAGCTGCGGGATTCCCTTGAGACGCTCCAACCGCGTATGGAACTGCCGGCTGACATCATGGAGCGGGCAAAGCTTCCCCTGGAACGTATGCTCGCGGTGAAATAAGGTATCCAGCCTTCCGCTCGAATATCGTGATTATTTGCATCTATCGAATGTAGCCATCCTGTGGGTCAACTCATCCAACTCGCTCCCCGCCGTGTACCGTCTCCGCCGTTTTCCGGCCCGCTGATCGATACCTTCGGGCGCGTGCATTCGGACTTGCGCATTAGCGTTACGGACCGCTGCAACATTCGCTGCTTCTACTGCATGCCCGAGCAGGGTGGAGAGTTTGCTCCGATCTCGTCACTTTTGAGCTTCGAGGAGATTCTGCACTTCGTCTCCGTCGCTCTGCCGTTGGGCATTCAAAAGATCCGTATTACCGGCGGCGAGCCGCTCCTTCGCCCCAAAATCGCCGATCTCATTGCTTCGCTCGTGGAATTCGCAGGCGTACAGGATCTGGCCTTGACGACGAATGCCGTCCTGTTGGCCCAACACGCGAAGCCTCTGTACGATGCGGGACTCCGCCGCTTGAACATCCATCTGGATACACTCGACCGGGAACGCTTCCGTCAGATCTCGCGCCGCGACGATCTGCCCAAAGTTCTGGCCGGCATCGATGCTGCCGTGAATGCCGGATTTCGCAAGATCAAGCTCAATGCCGTGGCCGTTAAGAACCTGAGCGAGCCCGACATCGTTCCCCTCGTTCAATTCGCCCGCGACCGCAACATCGAGGCGCGCTTCATCGAGTTTATGCCTCTCGACAAACAGCATTTGTGGTCGCTCGACAACGTTCTGACGGCCGATGAGATGATCGCTTGCCTGTCTGAAAGATTCGGGGAGCTGATCCCGGTACCGGACGCTGACCCTCGCGCGCCCGCTACCGAATACAAATTCCTCGATGGGCATCGGGTCGGGTTTATCGCTTCCGTCACACGGCCCTTCTGTCTGAACTGCAACCGCCTC
The DNA here is from genome assembly GCA_035475295.1 of Bryobacteraceae bacterium. GTDB lineage: Bacteria > Acidobacteriota > Terriglobia > Bryobacterales > Bryobacteraceae > Bog-105. The sequence goes on along the minus strand of DATIMM010000042.1, from coordinate 9,196 downwards.
CGGCTCACTGCCGACGGGTATCTGCGCTACTGCCTCTTTGCCCGTGAGGAAACCAGTATCAAGCACTTGTTGAGGCCGCGTGGGTCTGACGAGGCTCTCGCCGATGCCATCCGGGCTGTGATCTGGCAAAAATGGGAAGGTCACCAGATCAACCAAAGTTCGTTCGTGGCTCCTCAACGCCCGATGTATTCAATCGGCGGCTAAGAATCATACGCATAGAGCAGCGCGAGCAGGCCGATCAGGCTCATCAAAAACAGACTGTGCTTCAAGGTGAAGCGGAACAGCTTAGGCTCATCGCTATTGGGAAGTCCGGCTGCGGCTGCGGCCACCGCGATGCTTTGCAGGCTGATCATTTTTCCCATCACACCGCCTGCGGAATTGACCGACGCCATCAGAACCGCGTCCAGGCCCAGCCGTCTGGCCGCAATCTGTTGCATGTTCCCGAAGAGTGCATTAGATGACGTATCGCTTCCCGTCAAAAAGACGCCCAGCCAACCCAAAACAGCGGCAAAGAACGGATAGGCCCTACCGGTAGCCGAGAATGCCAGGCCTAACGTCGCCGTCGCGCCCGAGTAGTTCATCACGAATGCCAGCGCGAGCACTGCCGTAATGCTGATAAACGGAGACCGCAGTTGCCGGGCGGACTCGACCGCGAGTTCCCACATCCGACGGACAGGAAGGCCCAAAAAGAACGCCGTCACGATCCCGGCGAACGCGCAAGCGGTCCCGGACTCGGCAAAAATTCGCAGCTTGTACGACGCTGCGTACAGGGTTGGATGAGCGACTACCGGGGGCAACTGGCGGATGGCATTATGCAGGCCCGGCCAGGGCACTGTCAGCGAGGCCTCATCCAGAAATCGCTTTACGTTCGGGAAGCTCCACACCAAAATAAAGGCGATCAAAAAGAGATAGGGCGACCAAGCCCGTATGATTTGGCTCGTTCGGTACCGGCGGGGGAGCGCCGGTTCGCCCGCTGGCCTCCATACGACCAGGAGAGCAACCAGCGCCGCGATTGCTGTTAAGGAGCTCAGGATATCGGTCAGATAAGGACCAAGAAAGTAGGAAACAAGAAACTGTACCCCGGCATAGCTGCCGCCGCACACCAGCGCCGCCGGCCAGACGTGCCGAAGGCCTTTTCGCCCGCTGAGCACCAGCACTAGGTACCCGGGAATTAGAAGTGATAAAGGTGCGCACAGGCGGCCCACATCTTGGCTCAACCTGTTGATAGGCAGACCGGTAGTTGCGGCCAGCGTGACCAGCGGAATGCCAATGGAACCAAACGCCACCGGAGCGGTATTGGCCAGCAGGCAGATTCCCGCCGCGTTGAACGCCGAAAATCCCAATCCCGCCAGAATCGTGGCCGCGATAGCGACCGGCGTCCCGAACCCCGCGGCTCCTTCCAGAAAGGCCCCAAAAGCAAACGCGATCAGCAGGGCCTGTAAGTTGCGGTCGGTCGTCAAATGGCCGATGGAGTCCCTGATAATTTCGAAGTTCCCCGTGTCCACCGTGACCCGGTACAGAAAAATAGCCCAGTACACGATCCAAAAGATCGGAAAAATACCGAACGCGGCGCCATACAGCGCGGAGTCGGCCGCCAGCAAGGGCGGCATGCGGTAAACGGAAATCGCGACCAGCAGCGCGGCCGCTAACCCTGCCAGGGATGCTTTCCAGGCCGTTACTCGCCTGACTCCGATCGCATACAGAAGCACGGCGACGGGAGCCGCCGCAAGACAGGAGGACCAGAGAAGGCTTCCCGCAACAGGCGTATAGTTCTGGTCCCAGGTCTGCTGCAACATCAGGTGGCCGTTACTTGTAGGAGACAGGCCCGGCGCCGTCGGCCGGTTCACAGTCGTAGAACGCGGGAACAATTTCGTATTGTTTCCGGTACGCCTCGGCCAGCTGCTCACGGAAGTTGTCCACTGCTGCCGGCGCAACCAGATTCACGGTGCACCCGCCGAATCCGCCGCCCGTCATACGTGCTCCGTAAACACCTGGAATTTTGATCGCCGTATCCACGAGGAAGTCAATCTCTTCGCAGCTGATCTCGTAGTCGTACTGCATACTGCGGTGCGAGGCAATAAACAGCCGTCCCATTTCGGGCAGGTCGTTCTTCGCCGCTGCCTCGCTCAAATCCAATACGCGCTGGCTGTCTGTGATGATGTGCCGGGCCCGGCTCCGCGGCAGAGACGGAATCCGGTCTTCAACCTCTTCGAAGAACGGCAGCGATACATCTCTCAGGCTTTCTACCTTAGGGTCGAACCGACGAAGAGCCGCCACTGCCTCCCGGCACTCCGCTACCCGGTCCCGGTACGCCGATGTACCGAGCTCATGCTTCACCATCGAGTTCACGGCGACAATCTTCACGTCCTGCGGCAACGTGACGTACTCGTGAGTGGTGCTACGGCAGTCGATCCGTATGGCGGCGTTCTTCCGCCCGAATACGGACGCGTACTGGTCCATAATCCCGCACGGCATCCCGACAAATTCCACCTCCGCACGCTGACCGAGAAGGGCAATGTCGAGAGGAGCCATCTTCCGGTTGCCAAGCAGCGCGTAGGCTGTCGAAATCTCCAGGGCGGCCGAGGAACTCAGGCCCGAACCGCCCGGCACCTCGGTCTCTATATAAAGGTCTGCGCTCGGAATCGAGGAACCGGCACGATGCAGTTTCTGCGCGACGCCGACCACGTAATCGCTCCACTGCCGGAGCGGCTGGGCATCCGGAATACCAGCCGCCTCGATCGAAAACTCCTCATGGCGGTCCCGCGAGTAAACGCGCAGCTTCCCGTGTGTTGCCGGAGCAATCGCTACGTAGCAGGCCATCTCCAGTGCAATCGGGAAAACGTAGCCCAGATTGTAGTCGGTGTGCTCTCCAATCAGATTGACGCGGCCCGGTGCGCGATATAGCTCCGGGGTGGCCGCCCCGGGAAAATGCTCCCGAAACGCGTCTACGATTTCGCCCGGCGCGATAGCCAAAGTAAAATTCCCCCGAAAACCAGCAGCACGAGGCCGCACCACAAATTGACGTTGATGTTGGCGTCCATGGGCGCGCGTGCCGCCGGATTCACCACTGCATGAACCAGCAGGATGATGCCCAGAAGCGAAAATAAGAAACCCGTCGGAACCCGTAAGTCATCCATCGTTCACTACCAGAAGATCACATTCATCACTACCAGCAAAGCTAATACAATAACCGCCAGGGGTACCGGCCTCTGAAACCAGGGCACGTTGGCTGCTGGTGGCATCTCGGTGTGCCCGTAAACCAGGTTGGTCAGCTCACTTGCCGGCTTCGGCTTGGTAGCGAGGCTGATAAGGATCGTTACGAAAAAACAAGCGGACCAGGCGATCAGCGCGATCCAGAAATTCTGTGCCATCGAGGAAGGGAATTGATGCACGGGGGCGATCCATCCGCCCTTGCCTTCGGCGACTGTCAAGCCCAGCGTCAGGCCTGCGGCGGTCAACCCGGAAAGATATCCCCAGAATGCGCCATGTCCGGTCGTTCGCTTCCAGAACATGCCCAGCAGGAACGTCGCAAACAGCGGCCCGTTCACAAAACCGAAGACCAGCTGCAGAAAGTCCATGATGTTGTTGAACGCGGTCGCCAGATAAGCTGTGCCCACCGATAACAGCACGCCCAACACCGTCGTCACGCGCCCCACCGCCAGATAATGCGAATCCGGCGCGTTCCGCCGCATATAGCTCTGATACAGATCGTACGTAAATACCGTGTTGAACGCGGTAACATTACCCGCCATGCCCGACATAAACGACGCCATCAAGGCGGTCAGCCCAATGCCGAGCATTCCGGATGGATAAAACTGGCTCATCAGCGTAGTGAGAGCCTGGTCGTAGTCGTATCCGCCGCTCGCTTTCAACGGAAGCGAATAGCCGCTGGACATGCTCATCAGTGCTACTGCTGCAATGCCAGGGAAAATCACCACGAACGGCATGAAAATCTTAGGAAATGCCGCGATTAACGGCGTCTGGCGCGCGCCCTCGAATGTCTTTGCCGCCATCGCGCGCTGGATTACCAAAAAATTCGTGCACCAGTATCCGAACGAGAGTACAAATCCGAGACCAAAGATCATCGAGAACGCCTCCACCCCCATCGGGTTTTCGCTCGAATGACCAAGGTACTTCCAGGTGTGCAGCATCACCGGCTGCAGGTGCGCCGACATGCCCTTCCAGCCGCCCGCCCGTTCCACGGCCAGAATGGACAAGGGTGCAAATCCCAGAATGATCAGGAAAAACTGGACTACCTCGTTGTAGATGGCGCTGGTCAGCCCGCCCAAAAGCGTATAGATAAGGACGATTGCGGCCGAAAGCAGCACCGAGTTCGTAAAGCTCCAGCCCAGCACCAGTTCAAACAGCAGCCCCAGCGCATACATGCTGATGCCGGATGAAAAAATGGTCATCACCGCGAACGTAATGGCATTCAGCCCGCGCGTCTTCTCATCGAACCGCAGCTTCAGGTACTCTGGAACGCTACGCGCTTTGCTGCCGTAGTAAAACGGCATCATGAAAAGGCCGACGAACACCATCGCCGGCACAGCGCCCAACCAATAAAACTGGCAGGTCATCAATCCGTACTTCGCGCCGGATGCGCACATGCCGATCATCTCCTGCGCGCCAAGGTTCGCGGCGATGAACGCCAAACTGGTAATCCAGACCGGAACGGAGTGTCCTGAGGTTAAGAAATCTTCGCTAGTCGATATTCGCTGCTTGGCCAGCCAACCGATCCCCAGTACAAACGCAAAATAGATCGCAAGAATGACGTAATCGATAGGTGAAATAGTCAAGCTGTTGAATATCCGTCCCGGGGCAATTGTATCCTAACCAAACGTAAGTACTACCCAAAAGATGCCAGAATCGCACCTCATCTTCTTTGATGCGTGGGGAACGATTCTTAACAAGGTGACATCTAAAGATCAGAGGTCTTAATAAATTTTATGAAACGCGTATGGGAGCGGTCGGCGACAATCCTGACCGGGTTACTCGCTGCGGCCGTATGCGCCATGCCACAGGCTACTATTTCCGCCAGGCCGGGTGTCGTGAACTACATCGAAGGCCACGCGTATGTGGATGGCCAGGAGCTCAGCGCCAGCAAACTAAAGGGAGTCGCGCTCTACGCGAACCAGACACTCTCCACCGATATCGGAAAAGCGGAGGTCCTGCTTACCCCGGGAGTCTTTTTGCGCGTCGGGGACAACTCTGCTATCCGCATGGTTTCTCCGTCCCTGACCGATACGCAATTTGAGGTCGTCAAGGGCGAAGCAATGATCGACGCCGCTCAAATCGTCAAGGACAGCAGCATTACCGTCATCAATCATGGAAGCGTCATCACGATCGAAAAGACGGGCCTGTACCGCATCACGGCCGGAAATCCTCCCGCTGTGGCGGTCTTCGATGGCAAGGCGCTCGTTACGTTGGGGGAACAAAAGAATCAGGTGAAGAAGGGCCGCGAACTGGTCCTGGCGGCCAATGCCAAGCCCGAAAAGTTTGACCGGAAAAAGGAAGACGATCTGTACGCCTGGAGCAATGTCCGTTCCGAGTACGAGGCCGGAGCCAGCTACGCCTCGGCTCGAACGGCTGCCTTGGCGGGTGCCACCAACGGCAGACTTGGCTACGGCTTTGCGGGTTCCTACGGTCCCGGCTGGTACTACAACAGCCCTTGGAATTCATGGGCATGGCTGCCGGGTGATGGCTACGCCTTCAGCCCCTTTGGCTACGGATTCTTCTCGCCCGGCTACGTCGGCTATGCACCGGTGGTCATCGGGGGCGGTTATTACCCCGGTCTGTATGGTCGTAATCACGGCCAATACGGAGGCTCGGGAGCCAACAACTGGCAGGGCCATAAGGGTGCTTTGGTTCCCGTAGATCCAAATCATCCCCCTGCTCAAGGCATGGGCTTTCGTTCGCCAGCCGCCTTGGCCGCAGCCCGTTCAGCGGCCATGCGTAACGGCGTGGGTGGCCGGGCCACAATGGCTGCTCCCCAAGCCGGAGGCGGAAACATGGGCGGAATGGGCCGTGGCTCGATGCATGGTCCTGGAGCATATGGCGGTCACACGGGTGGTGCCCCAATGGGCGGTGGCGGTGGTGGTGCCATGGGCGGCGGTGCCGGCAATGCAGGTGGTGGACACATGGGCGGCGGGGGCGGCGGCGCTCCGGCCGCTGGGCACGGCGGTGGTGGCGCTTCCCGCGGACGCTAACATCCCACTCCTGTAAAGCAGGGGCCGAGAGTAAAATAAGTTCGTCCATGCCGTATCTGCTGAAGACCGAGCCCGACGCCTACTCCTTCGCCGATCTCGAGCGCGATCGCGAAACCGTTTGGGATGGCGTTACCAGTCCCGCTGCCGTGAAGCATTTGCGCGAGATGAAAGCGGGAGATAAGCTTGTCATCTATCACACCGGTACCGAACGGCAGGCCGTGGGCTCGGCTTCCGTGGTCGCGGTCAATGCGCACGACCCGAAAAATCCGCAGGTCACCATCAAAATTAATCGAGCTTTGTCTCACATCCGCAACTTGGCCGAGATCAAACAGCATCGGTTGTTTGCTTCTTCGCCTTTGGTAAAACAAGGCCGCCTTTCCGTAGTGCCCCTGACGGACGGACAATACAACTGGCTCGTAAAAAGTTAGGTAGTGGGAGGCGGCTTCCAGTGAACGTGATCCTTTCCGGTTCCCGCCGCTCTCCTCCCAAGCGCCCTCCGTCCGGCAACCGGGCGCCATCCGCACCAAAACGGGCGAAAGCGGCTACAGTCCCGGCCTCCTCCCTATTCAAGGCCTTGGGCGTTCCGCTCAGCCTCACGGCATTGCTCGTAGGGATCACGCTCGCTTACGCCGTTATCGAAATCCACGCCCGGTACGCCTTCAGCCTGGAATCGCCCATTGTGATTCATTGGCGGTCCCCACTGGTCATCGCCCGTCGCATGCAATCCCCGGATGCGAGCGCCGCGCGTGTCGATCAGCATGGCCGTGCCCTCACCGCCTATCAGCAGTACGCCTGCGCGAAGTTCGGCCCCGATTGCCGGCTGGCCCTTGCCATCCAGCGCGCCGAGAATCCCAAGGGGAAATGCGAAATTTATCACTACAATACCGATGGAACGCTCGACTGGGGCTACTTTCAGATCAATACCGTTCACCTGAAGCGGCCCGGCGTGAACCTGCGCAGCCTGCTCGATTGCAAAGCGAACATCGACTTCGCTTACCAGCTTTATCGTGAAAGCCAGGGATTCACTCCCTGGAGCACATACAACAGCGGAGCCTACAAGAAATTCCTCAGCGAATAGGGCGCAGACTGTGTTCCGTTCAGGCAAGGACGTCGTGGGCTTAATGGTGGCATCTGTGGGATAACGTGAACTGGGGGCAATCACGGATTGCTCAGGCCCGGACCGAAGATAGCCCGAGCCACTAGGCTGAACTGATCAATGATGACGCAGAAACAAGCATCCTCGACACCATCTATGGCTGATGATCCCGTAATGAGCAGACCGCGTCTCCTGATCGCCGACGACAATGAAGCGACACGTTACCTGTTTAAGTTGCTGACCGAAGCCGAGTGCGAAGTAGTGGGCGAGGTCGAAAGTGGGAAGGAAGCCATCGTTGCGGCAGAGCAACTGCGTCCCGACGTATTGGTGATGGATATTTCCATGCCGGGCATGAGCGGTCTTCAGGCGGCCCGCTTTCTTCGGGAACGTACGCCGGAGCTGAATATCATCTTGGCAAGTCAGCACTCCGAGAAGGCCTATGCCGACGAAGCGCTCAGCCATGGGGTCCAGGGATACGTGCTCAAGGCGGCTGCGGCGGCGGAGTTATCGGTAGCCATTCGCGAGGTGCTCGCTGGACGCGTATTCCGCTCTCCGCGTGTCCGTCTCTAGTTTTGGGAACGACTGTCGGTCGAGACTGGTATTTTTGCCGTACGGGGATACAATGGCTGCTTCACGGTAGATTAGCCCGGAATACACCTGTGAGCCATCAATTCACCTTACACGCCGATTCCCACGACGAGGATCTCGCTCGGCTCTATCGCCTGCAGGTGCGAAATCTAGAGGACGTTGCGATGTTTCTGGCCACTCCTGATGCCCGGATCAGCACCTGGAACCGCGGAGTCGAAAACGTGTTCGGATATACAGAACAGGAATGGGTCGGCCAGCATGTTTCCATCATTTTCACTGAGGAGGATCGTGAGGCTGGAGTTGTCGAACAAGAACTCCGAACCGCAGCCGAGCAAGGACGCTGTGTAGATATACGGTGGCACCGGCAGAAGGGCGGGTCCCGCGTGTATATGACAGGGGTGCTGAAAGCACTGCGTGACGAAAAAGGCGATCTAATTGGCTACTCCAAAGTATTTTTAGATGACACGCCACGCAAGCATCTGGAGGATGCTCTTACGCGGTCCAATGCTGATCTACAGCAGTTTGCGTTTGTTGCCAGTCATGATTTACAAGAACCCCTGCGAACAATCTCCGGGTTTGCGGAACTGCTGAGTCTGCGCTACCGAGGAAAACTGGACGCGGAGGCGGATAAAGTTCTGAGCTTCATGGTGGAGGCCGCGAAACGTATGAGCAAGCTCATTGCCGATCTACTGGCCTACTCGCAGGTCTCGCAGGAGGAGAGCGGTGCTACGTCCGTTCACCTGGATGACGATTTGGAAGCTGCCAAGAGTCTGCTGCGCGCGACTATCGAAACAACAGGTGCGGAAATCACACATGAGCCCCTTCCGAACGTCGAGCTGGACCGCAACCAGATGGTGCGGCTGTTTGAAAACCTGCTAGGCAACGCCCTCAAGTTTCGCAAACCAGGCGAGCCGCCGCGCATTCATGTGTCAGCAGAGCGACAGAGAAATGAATGGGTTGTTCGTGTAGCGGATAATGGGATCGGTTTTGCTCCGGAGGAGGCGAAAACCATCTTTGCTCCATTCAAAAGGCTACACAGCATGCGAGAATATCCGGGCTCAGGAATTGGCTTGGCGGCCTGCAAGCGTATCGTCGAGCGCTACGGAGGGCACATCGGAGCCGAATCAAAGCCCGGAGAGGGCGCTACGTTCTGGTTCACGCTTCCCGTCAGTGATCCGGACCAGGCACGATTTGATACGCACCATGCTCTCCATTGATTGCCGTCTTCCACTCTCGCTCACCGGATAGGACTAAAACGGCTTGGGCCTTCCTCTGAGTTATGCCAGCGTGGCGCGTGCGCCTGGAG
>DATIMM010000041.1:0-9335 GCA_035475295.1 Bryobacteraceae bacterium | reverse complement strand
GGGGGAAATAGGCGGAGAGACTAGGCCTTCCATTTCCTGATACCCAGCGGTCTTTTGGCCTTGCGGTCGGGCCCCGTCAAGACCGTGCGAAGCACGCCGGAGGGAAGTCTTGACGGGTGACCGCGAGGCCTTACGATAAGCGGGAAGAGGAAATGGAAGGCTTGCGGGGGCGCAGTTCAGACGCCCCCTGGTTTTTTCAGCTCAGGTTTGCAGGGTGCGGGTGTGGACGGCGATCAGTGGGGAGGTCTCTCCGGTATCCAGATTCAGTTCGCGGATGGGCGTACGGCAGAAATAAACCAGGGCGCGGTTTCCCATCACTTCGATGCCCACCGTGAGATCACGTAAAGCATAGCTGATGTCCCACGTGCGCCCCCTCCAGTTCATTCGTCCGCGATTCTCCAACGTGCGGCTGATCGTGTCCGGGCCATATTGCCATTCCGCGATCTTATCGGGAAAGCGCCGTTGGCTTGGGCTCCAGACACTCGCCGGAGTCGCCATATTCAATGCCTCGTGCGGCCTGACGGCGTTGTATTCATGGCGAAATTCATCCAGCCAGGCCTGATCTTTCAGATCGCCCTGGCGTTTGTTGGTGGCCTTCTGCAGTGCTCCATGCATGCGCTCCACTTTCCCCTGTGTCTGCGGATGCCGGATTCCGCTGTAGCTCAGCCGAATCCCCAGCCGCATCAGCCACACGCTCAGTTCCGTCAATCCCCATGCGCTGCTGGAACTCCACCAGGGCATTCCATGGTCCATCAGCATCCCTTCCGGCATTCCGTTTTGCTGAAACGCTTCGGTCAGGCTCTCTTTGACTCCGCATAACGCCGTGCTTCCCAGATTCCGCAGCACAACGATATATCGGCTGCAGTCATCGATCACTGAAAGTGGGCCCGGAGCCCTGTTAGTTCCTGGCAGCCCTTTGAAATCCATCTGCCAAAGTTCATTGGGATTTGCACGCTGGAACCGCTGTGTGGCCTGGCGCCTTCGGTCCCCCTCCGCGATCAGCCCGTTCCGCTCAAGAATCCGATGCACGGTCCGGGCGGGCAATGGCGCCGGTGGGTTCTGCCCGGCCAGCATGCGAGCCAGCTTTGCCGCGCCCCAATCCGGCCTGCTCTGCCTCAGGCTCACTACCGCTGACTCCAGATCCGGCGCTGTCTTTTTCGGACTGTGCAAAGGTCTTCGGCTCCGATCCTTCATCCCAGCCGAGCCCTCGTTCCGATAGCGTTTCAACCACAAATGACCGGTCTGCCGACTGATGCCGAATTCCCGGCAAAGATCCTTCAGCTTCGAGGCTCCCTTGTGAGCCCTCACTACGAACTGCAGTCTTTCCTCCACCACACTCGACTCCCTCCATGCCATCCTCAAACCGCCTTTCTAAGCCGATTTTCCGCTCAAAAAGTGTCAGGGATGTCCTGTCCGAAAATGTCAAGTATGTCGTGGCATTGAACAGCAGAAGCCTTGACCCCACATGCGCGCAATTCTGCATATGTCGATCTTAGCCGAGACAGGAGACTAGATCATTGCGGAAGTGCGAATGCTACGAAGCTCTTTTCTCCGGCGGGCGGCATCACGCCACCCGGAGGCATCCGCGCACCGGCAGGGAAGCCCGGTCCGCCGAGCAGGGGAAAGAGAATGTACTCCCGTCCCTTCACCTCATAGACGGCCGGAACACCGACCGCGCTATTGGGCACATCGCGCGAGTACACGACCTTACCCGTCTTCTCATCGAGCGCGTACATCTTCGACTGGTTATCCGCGAAGAGCACCAATCCGCCGGCCGTCACGACGAAACCACTACGCGGCGTTACGTTGCCACGCAGCTTGTCACTCGGACCGGCCTCGGGCGTATCGCCATAAGGCGTCTGCCACATGATCTTGCCCGTGTTCAGGTCATAGGCCGTTATCGTGCTCCAGGGTGGCGTAATGATGTAGCCTTCCTGTCCATAGCCGGTCTTATAACGCGAAGGCGGCGGCTTCACGCCTTCGGGATAATCCGGCTCCAGCCGCTCCATGACGGAGTTGCCCGGAGCGCCCGTGCCGGGCGGCGCCTGATCCGATTTATCGAGGAACTCAATGACGTCCGTGATCGCCTCGGCATTCATGGTGGGAAAGCCGGGCATGCCGCCCTTGCCACTCTTCACGATGCTTCGCACCGCGTCCGCGCCCAGCCGCTTCACCGCATCGTCGATGGCTGGTCCACGATCACCCTTCAGATCCGGACCATGGCAAGGCTGGCAGGAACCCTCGTAAATCGTGCGCCCGTAGCGGAGCGCCATCGGAGGACCACCCGCCGCGCCAAAGCCGCCGCGTCCGCGCCCCGCACCCGGCTGAATGCGGCTCGGAATGGTACCGCCTGAATTCGAGGAGGTCGATTCTCCCTGTTTGACCATTTTCAGGATGGAGGGAAAATCCTTCGATTCGACAAAAACAATTCCCTTCGCGGCATCCGCTCCGGTATCCCAAAAGAACGGACCGCCGTTCACACCCGGGATCGAGATGGTATCGGTCAAGCCTGTGGGTGTGAAGAGGCCCTTGTTCTGCGCCTTGGCGAAACGTTCCTTCCAGTGCGCCTGCTCCTCGGGAGTCATGAAGCCGAAATAGAGGTCCTTGTCCGTCATCCTTTGGCGGGCGAATGGGGGCGGCAGGGTGGGGAAGGGCTGTGTTGGTGAAGTCCACTCGCCCGGTACTTCCGATTTCGGCACGGGCCGCTCTTCTATGGGCCACAGCGGTTTGCCGGTCACGCGGTCGAACACGTAGAGGAAGCCGTTCTTCGACGCCAGCGCGACGACATCGACTGTTTTTCCGTCATGCTTCACGGTCGCGAGCTGCGGTGCGGCGGTGGGGTCGTAATCCCAGATGTCGTGATGCACGGTCTGGAAGTGCCACAGGTGTTTGCCCGTGCGGGCATCGAGAGCGAGCAGACAATCGGCGAAGAGATTATTGCCGGGACGGTCGCCGCCGTAGAGCTCATATTTGGCGGACGAGATCGGGAAGTACGCAATGCCGCGCTTCTCGTCAACGGTAATCTCGCCCCAGGCATCGACGCCGCCCATGTACTTGTAGGCGTCCTTTGGCCAGGTGTCGTACCCAAGCTCGCCTGGATGCGGAATGGTGTGGAAGACCCAGGCCAGTTTGCCCGTGCGCACATCAAACGCGCGCAGATCTCCGGGAGGCGCGAGATAGCCTTCACCGGGGAAGCTTCCGAGAATGATCAGGTTTTCGAAGATCCGGCCGGCAGTTCGGGAGGCCAGCGGTATCGGCGCGCGGTCGATCCCGATCTTCAGATCGAGCTTGCCGTGGTCGGCGAAGGAATCCACGGTCTTGCCCGTGAGCGCGTCGATCGCATATAAGTAACCGGACGAGGTCACGAAAATGCGGCGGTCGGCGCGGTCTTTGCTTTCCCAGTAATTGGCGCCTCGCTGGCCGCTGATTCCGCCGCGGCCGCCGGCGCTTGCGCCGAACGAATGAGCCCAAAGTTCCTTGCCCGTGGTGGCTTCTAGGGCAACGAGTGATCCGCCCTTCGCTGCGACGTACGCGATGTTATCCACCACCAGCGGGCAGAAGACGGAAGTGCTGTCGCCGACAGGGTAGGTCCAGGCGATTTCCAGCTTGTTCACATTTGAAAGGTTGATCTGTTTCAGCGGCGAGTAATGTGCGCCTTCAGGTCCGCCGAGGTAATCCTTCCAGCCAACATTGGGCTCTTGGGCAGAAGCGATTCCGAGACAGACAAGAACAAGCGCGGCGGTGGCAGGGAACGATCGAAGTGAGCGTGGTTTCATCTGGAGAGCCTTTTCCCGACATTGCGCGATACGCAATAGACATTGCGCCGTGTCGTTTCAAAGGCTATCACATTTTTTGAGCCGCTATTTCTTCTCGGCGGTGAAGTCGCCTTCGCCCTGATCGCCGAACTTGAACTTGCCGGTGATTTTCTTGTCGTCGACCTTACCGGTATAGGTGATCGTCACGGACTGACCATTGAAGTCCGCCTTTTGAATCAGGGTGACGTCGTTGTCCTTTATGGCGCCTGTGACCGGACTATCGCCGAACTGATTGTGCACTGTTCCGGAGATTTTCTCGCCATCCTGCTTCAGGTCGGCGGTCGATTCGAACTTGCCATTCGGCGTATCTACGGATAATGCCCAGCTACCGTTCATATCCGCGGCAAAGGCGGACGTGACGATGGCAAGAAGAGCAAGGGTAAGTTTGAGACGCATGATGGGCAGCGTATCGCAATTCGGCGGGCGAGCGAGCCGATCTTACGAAGAATTACGCGGCTGGCGTTTCGAACTGTCAGGACTGAATCTTCGGGTGAGCGTTTACTCCCATTCGCCTTGAATCCTTCATACTGGTCGCATCGATGCATTCGGCGTTAATGCCGCCGGGGCCTGAACAGTCGTTCCGGGATTTCGCGAGCGTACCGGCCGATGCGTCGATAAATGAAGACCTGTACGCTCGCCAGTGGCGGAATAACTTCAGGCCTTGCGTTTCCGCCAGCGGCCAGCGATGGCGAGGAGGCCGGTACCGAGCAGGAGCAACGAGGCGGGTTCGGGAGCGGGATTGGTGTCGAAAGCTGCCAACTCGCTGTATGCCGTGAAATCAGAGCCAACACCGGGTTGGGTTGTATTGAAGGACCAACGTATCGCTTCGACCCCGTCCAACGAAAATCCGGTCACCTGTCCCAGCACCACGTTGGCAATGGCATCGTAAGTGTCATCGACAGTAATCAACGGTGTGAAGTCGACGCCGTCCGTGGACGTGAGTATGGTGTAAAGCTGGGCTATCCGATCGTAATTCCAATTCGTATATGTGTTGATCCGGTCTATGGTCGATGGCGTTGGCAGGTGGATGGTTATGTTTACGCCACCATCGCCCACGAAGAACGTATCGCTTGACGTGCAGCACCCGACAGGTCCGATCGCTCCGTCCGTGAGAACGCCGATCGGCGCGCTTGAATCGTTAGCGGCCGTCCCGTAAGTACCCCCCGAAACTGAGGGCACAAGCCCTGTCAGAAGGTCGCCCGGCGGGAGGGTGAGGGAATCCGGGCTTAGAATTTCTGTGTAAACGGCGGCGGCTGATGCAACTCGCGCTCCCGCAGTGGAGCCGAAGAGGATGGTACCGGCCACGATGAAATGTCTTAAAGTTCGGAAGTTGCTCGGCGAGGTCAGGGCTGTCATAATCCGCTGTTTATTCATTCTTAAGATGAGCTTAGAGTGTCGCTCCCCGACCGCGGAAGTCTTCTTTGGTATACATTTAGCTGATTTTTTATTAGCCACGCCAGATCTATGATCGGGAGTTCCGGGCAAATTAACGCCGGATTCGTCACCTAATGGCCCGGCGGATCTGCCACCGAAGGGTCCGCGGGCGGAATGCTCGTTTGGAGCGGACCTCAGAATTGACAGACCCGACGAATAACCGAACCCCTCGCTAAGCTAGACGAATCTCCTGTCTCAGGTAACTATTTCCACCTATAGCGAATGCACTCGCGCGCAATGCCATTTATGCTTTCGTGTGCGGCCGGCCCTGATGTAAGCGCGGCCAAATCCTCGTTCACCGGGGCACGCGGCTGAAAAGCCGGCGGCAATGCCGGCGGCAATGCCGGCGGCCCCTGAAGGGGACGCCGGGGCAGAAGCCTTGACCCCACATGCCCAGAATTCTGCATGTGTCAATCCTTCCGAGGTAATGGCGCAAATCAGCTCGCGGCGGCGTTTTCAGAAGCGGACTTTGGCGATCAACTCCATCTGCCGCGAGCCCACACTGGTTCCCGTGATCTGTGCGAAGTGACCGGGCCCGATCAACTTATCGGGCAAGGCGAACGACGGATGGTTCAGGAGATTGGTTGCGTTGGCGCTGAAGTCCAGCTTAATGCGCTCATTGAAGCTGAATATTTTATGGAGCGACATATTCACGGCGGTCAGACCTGGCCCATACAGCGCATTCCTTCCCAGATTCCCGAACGTTCCGGGCGTGGGAGCAGCGAACGCATTCACGTTGAACCATGAATTAATGTTTTGCCCGCCCGCTACCGCCGTCGGATTTCCCACAACGTTCGGGTACCAGGAAGAATTCGAAGACAGAGCGTAGCTGTTGTTGGTGGCCATGGTTGGAGTGAAGGGGCTGCCCGTTTGAGTGATGAAGTCCCCGAAAAGCTGCCATCCACCGATGGCTTCATCGAGGATCCTGCTGTTGTTGAGCCACCGCCGGCCGCGGCCGAGAGGCAGATCGTAAGCGGCGTGTCCCTTGAACATGTGGCGAACGTCAAAGTTCGAAGGACCGTAATTCGCCAGAGGAGAATAGGCGCGTTGGTACGGCGTGGCCCCTTGCAGCGACCCCCATCCGGACGAATCCTGGTTATCCAGCATATGAGACCAGGTGTAGTTGAAATTGAATAACAGACCCCCGCTGAACCGCCGTGTGACCTCCGCCTGGAATGCGTGGTAACTCGAAATACCCTCGGTCGTATATCCCGTAAGGCTCTGGAATTCAGGATAGGGCCGGGAGGCCGCATCGTTCGGCGCCAGCTTATTCTCCGGGACCTGATTGACGTCGGTCGTGAACGCCAGGTGCGATCCGTGGCTTCCGATATACCCGATATCGGCAATGATGTTGTTGGTTATTTGGCGTTGCACGGTAAAATTCCATGACTTCAGGAGCGGGACGGGGGATGTGTATTGGTTAAAGCCCACCGCTTGCCCGTTATAGGCGTCCGGCGTCGTCGGCGCGCGTCGATAGAGCGCGTTTATCGCCGTGCCCTTCGATCCCTGATAGTTGGTGCTTCCGTCAGAAGAAAGAATGACCACAGGTTGCACGTTGTTGGTGGAATCGGTCTCGTTGCCGCTGGCAGTGAAGGCGTTTCCCAGGCCCGCACTGGCGTAGGTGTCTACGTTCCAGGGGTAAGTGTACAAGCCGAAGCCGCCGCGAAGTGTCGTCTTCGTTCCGAGCAGGTAAGCAAAGCCGAATCTCGGCAGCCAATTGTTCCATGCAGGTTTCTGCAGGGTGGTCCTGCCATTGGCCGCCGTGATGCCGTACCACATGGCGCCGGGAGCGTTGGTGGCGGGGTTGATGATGTTCGGATCGAACGACCGCTCATTTCCGTGCACCTCCGACCAACCGGTGTTGCCTTCCCAGCGTAGGCCGAGGTTGAGCGTGAGTTTCGGATTTACCTTGAAGTCATCCTGAACGAATACTCCCGGATTTTTCAGTCTGCCGCCATATTCGGGCGAGACGGAGGCCGACCATGATTTGGCATATCCCAACAGAAAATCGGCATACGCGACGCCCGATGTCGAGGCCAGCGTTCCCACGTTGCTGCCGGCCGTATACACACCTGTAAAGCCAAGGTTCGCGCTGTTGATACTGCCCCATGCGGTGGAATCGGCGCGGAAGATCAGCACCTCGCCGCCGAAGTGAAGGATGTGGCGCCCGCGGATCAGCGTGACCTGATCGGAAATATCGATGTTGTTCTCTTTGTAATTGGCGAAGCTCGGCGAACCCGGTCCGAGGCCATAGATGTTGGTGATCGAGATGGCCGGGAAAACGTCTGCCTTCCCGATTGCGAGGCCCAACTTGCCCGGATAACCTTTGGCGAGAGTGTCAGGCGTGATCAGATCGTACTCGCCCATAAACCCGATGCGGGCTTCGTTGATCGTCCGCGGGCTTATGGTCCAGTAATCGGAGAGTTGATTGGTTGTGTTGAAGATATCGGAGTTGGTGCAGTTGAGCGGACACACGGGGCTGACACCGATCGTCGGCCCGTCGTTCCAGGATGCCGAACCTGTGATGCGGTTGTTGCTGGTTACGTCGGCGTCGAAGCGGCCAAAGTACTTCCGCTTCGGCGAGATGGACGGCAACTGGTAAGCGTAGTTGTTGGTCGTGACGCCGTTCGCCACAGTCCCGGGCCGATTCGGCGCCGGATAGTAGGACTGAATATTCTTCGCCACTGTGTCGAACATTGACGATGGAATCTGATTACCGGCAAATGGCTGCCGCGTCACGACGTTGGTGGTGGGATCCACGGTCTGCGAAGCCGGATTGTAAATGGGCGCAAGACCGGTGAAATCGCCCTGACGCATGGCAAGCGTCGGCACCGCGATGAAGGACACGGGCGGAGAGCCATGGTTGACGATGTTCTCCAGCGCGAAGAAGAAGAAAACCTTATTTTTGATGACCGGGCCGCCGATGTTGCCGCCAAAATCATTGAAGTGAATCGGGCTCTTAATCCCGGCAAGACCGTTAAAGCCAAAGGGGGCCGCATTCAGTGCGGTGTTCTTGAAGTAGTCATATCCCATGCCGTGGAACTGATTGGTGCCGCCCTTGCTGATCTGGTTGTAGAGAATGCCGCCTGTGCCGTATTGGGCCGAGAAGAGCGAATCGCTCATCCGCACTTCGGCGACGGTGTCGAAGATCGGCGTGTTGATGACATTATTGCTCATGGGCGAACTGGTGGAAGCGCCGTCCATGAGCGCATTCGAGAACGGCATGCTGCCGTTGACCGACACGCCTCCCATGCCCGGATTATTGTTGTTGGTCCCGTTGCCGCGCGTGCCTGGCAGGACAGCAAGGAAGGACTGCCAATCCGGGGTGCCGCCGGTCTGCGGCAGGGCGTCCAGGGTTTCCTGTGGCACGGTCTGAGTAATTTCCGCGGTACTGGTCTCGAGCAGCGGCGCGGCCGCGTCCTGAATCACCACCGTTTGAGACGCCTGCCCGACCGCCAGTTGCACGTTCAAGCCGATAACCCCGGCGCTTAGGGTCATGGGTCCTCGCTGGACCGTGGTGAAGCCCTCTTTCTTGAAGAGGAGCATGTAGCGGTCGGCGGGCACTAATGGGCCGGTGTCGTAAAGGCCGGATCCATTGGTGGCAATTGTGCGCTCGGTGTTCTTGTCGAGATCCTGCACCGTGACGGCCACGTCGGGCACCACCGCTCCGGTGGGGTCTGTGACGCTGCCGGTTACGTCAGCCGAGTTCGTGGCCTGACCCCAAAGGATCCCGGCACTCAAACCAATCCAGATACCTGTTGCGAGGACATTCCTCAGCGGATGACTTCGTAAGTTCATGGTTACCCCCAACCCCTTCACAAATAGTGAAAGCGGTTGCAATCTTATTGAAACGACGGGGCTATGTCAAGCCGGAACGAGGTGTCCTGATTGAAACCTCGAGGAACGTCTGTTAAGAACAAGACGGGTAAACGTTTACACGACCTGTTTCAAATTTTGGGACGGATGGCGGCACAGGAAACTACCCCCGCACCTTGTTTGACGCAGTAGCAATGGTCTGAATCGAGGTTCGAAAGCACCTCGGTTTCGCCTGACGGCCACGATATTTCCACACGAGCCGCGCGGAGG
>DATIMM010000040.1:0-6399 GCA_035475295.1 Bryobacteraceae bacterium | reverse complement strand
CAGAAGTAGGAAGAGTTTTGCTTTGAGCAAACTGGAATCGTATCAGACGCCGCTTCAGTGAGTGCTGGAGAGCTTCATGCGATCCAGAATAAGAAACAAAGGGATAGCAACGGCGGAGTTGAGCGCGCCGTGGACAAACGTTTCCTGGGGATCGAAAGGCACCATTTGGCCCAGCAAAGCGCGACGCATAATCCAGTAGAAGAATGCGTGGAAGAAGTAGAAGAAAAAGCTGAGGATGAGGCGGATGACAACGCTTTCCACGTTGAAGCGCAAGCTAACCGAGGCCGCGAAGTAGCCGACGAGTGTTTTTGTGATTCCGTACATGCCGATGGGCAGATTCGCGGGCGAGAGTGAGTCCTCTGCCAAGCCGACGAAAGCGCCGAAGAACAGCGAGGAGATCTGGCTATGCTTCATCAAACCGAAGTAGATGGTGAGTAGTAGGGGCAACTCCAGCCACTCGGTATGGGGAATCAGCCGGGGGAGATAGAACTTGCCAACTATGGCTACCAGGGTGAGGGCCGCCAGAGCGATAACCTGAAAGCGGCTGAACCAACTCTGACGTATTGGCCGCTTCAGTAAAAGATCGCTGGTCTCGTTCATTGCTGAGTCTGCGCGGGCCTGCGTCGGGGAGCACCTAGCGGCAGGGTCGGCGATGGCCGGGCCGGCGCGCTGGGGACAACAGCATGGGGAACGGGGGCACTCGGGCGGGCGCCCAGAACCGCCGGACGGTCGGGTGGTGCGGCAGCCTTGGCGGGCGCCTGGGCCGCTGCCGGACTGCTGGGGGACTGCGCCTTGTTCTCTCCACCCGGCAATGGCTGGCCCTCAGGTTTGGCGTTGAAATTCGGAAGATTGGAACCGTATCCGCCGTACACGTGCTTCTGCTCCTGGCCGAGAATTCCATACTTCTGCATGATCTGGTCGGCTTGTGTCTGGCCCTTCGGCGACTGGATCTCCGCTCCCTTGCTTTCCGGAGGAGGGGGCGGCAGCATCGCCGTGCTCGATTCATCCACGGAGGGAGGCGCAGTCGGAATTTGTTGATGCACTCCTTCCTGAACCACTAGGACTTCCTCAACTCCTCCAGGCGCGCCGCTGAGATTCAATCGCACGTCCTTCATACCCTGGCCCGGTTGTGCCGATACGACGGTGCCCACGGGGAAACCACGCGGAAAAATGCGATCTTCGCCCGAGGTGTAGAACCATTCGCCGGTGCTTACTTTGTCCTCGTTTTGGATCTGTTCGATCGCGCATTGGCCAGTGCCGCAGTTCAGTACGCCATGGATGTGCCCTTTTTGAGACTCCACACCGACCTTGAAAGTCGGATCGGTGACCAGAAGAACTTGCGAGACCAGTGGGTAGGCAGCCGAGACTTTCCCGACGACGCCTTCGGCCGTCACAACCGGCATCCCCTTTTTAATACCACTGGTGAATCCCCGGTCGATGAAAACTGCCTTTGCCGTCGCTACCGTGCTGTTACCAATAACCCGGGCGGCGATGGTCCGGGAAGGCGTCTCCTGCTGGAACGCGGTGAGGGCGCGCGCATTCACCGCAGTAGAGAGCTGGTTGCGGTAATAGATGTTCTCCATCCGGAGGCGGTCATTGTCAGCATGGAGTCTTCGGTTCTGTTCGCGAACGTCGAGAAGAATGAAGTAGTCCTCCAGGAACCCGATTGTATTGCGGCGGGTCACTTCCACGATTCCTGCCATCGGCGTCACGGCGGTCACGGCCCAAACGCGAATCAGGCGTTCATCGCCGTTGGTTTTTACTTGGTAGGCCAGATAAATCAGTTGTGCAACAACAACCACCAACAGGACGGTCAGATTCCTGTACCGGCTCAGCAATGCTTCCATGCTTACTTCCTACTGTAGAGCGTCCGGGCAGCGCTGCCAAGATTCGGAACGGTGCCGGCACTCGTTATTCGATGGCAATACGGCGAAGAAGTTTGAAGTCGGTCAGCATTTTTCCGGTCCCGAGCACGACGGAGGCTAACGGATCTTCGGCGATAGAAACAGGAAGGCCCGTTTCTTCGCGGATTCGGGTGTCAAGGTTTTTAATCATGGCTCCGCCGCCGGTCAGCACGATACCGCGGTCGCTAATGTCGGCGCTTAGTTCGGGCGGGGTACGTTCCAGAGCGACGCGGATAGCATTCGTAATGGTGGCTACGCATTCGGAGAGCGCCTCGCGGATTTCGCTGTCGTCGATCGTAATGGTTTTGGGAACGCCCTCAATCAGATTGCGCCCTTTGATTTCCATGGTCAGCGGACGCTCCAGCGGATAGGCGGAACCAATGGTGATCTTGATCTGCTCGGCGGTGCGCTCACCGATTAATAGGTTGTACTTACGCTTGAGATACGACATGATGGCGTCGTCCATCTCGTTGCCAGCGACACGCACGGAGCGGGAGTAAACTATGCCGGACAACGAAATCACGGCCACGTCGGTTGTGCCGCCGCCGATATCCACGACCATGTTCCCGGAAGGCTCTGTAATAGGGAGACCGGCGCCGATAGCGGCCACCATCGCCTGCTCGACCAGATGAACCTCACTAGCTTTGGCGCGGTATGCGGAGTCGACAACGGCGCGCTTTTCCACCTGAGTAATCTCGCTCGGTACGCCGATGACGATGCGCGGATGAACCAGCATCTTGCGGCCGTGCGCCTTCAGAATGAAGTAGTTCAGCATGCGCTCGGTGACCTTGAAATCCGCGATCACGCCATCCTTCATCGGGCGGATAGCGACGATATTGCCGGGGGTGCGTCCCAACATATCTTTGGCCTCGCGACCGACAGCCTCAACTTCCCCCGTATTCTTGTTGATAGCGACAATAGACGGTTCGTTTACGACGATGCCCTTGCCTTTAGCAAAAACAAGAGTATTGGCCGTGCCCAAGTCAATGGCGAGGTCGGACGAGATGAGGCTAAAAACAGACCGAAAGTTCATGAAAGTAACTTAGGTACTAGCAAGGCTTCTCAGAGCGTAGCATAGGCACTTGTCTATTTAGTGAGTGAAGGTATGTAGAAATTCCTCTTAACTAAGATGGTAAAAAGTATATGATTTGTCGGCGGATCGCCCTCTTATGACTGTTCCACTTACGCGTCGCCAGTGGTTGGGGTTAAGCGGTTTTGTACTAGCCGGCTCATGCGCGCGCAAGAAAGCTCGCGGATACCCGGGGTATGCGCTGATTGCAACCGCGGGCGAGAACAGCCTGGCGGCGATCGACCTGATGTCCTTCCAGCTATGGAAGACCATCGACCTGCGGGCTTCCCCCACTGCAGTCGTTGCCTCGCCGGACGCCAATCGGAGCTATGTCTTGACGCCAGACACGGGAAGCGTTCATTTATTGGATGGCGACTTAAAAGTAAACGCCTCGCAGCGCCTGGCCGACACCCTGTCCCAGATTCAACTAACACCCGATGGCCGGCGTGTTCTGGCGATTGCGGCGTCGGGAGCGGGTGAACTGGTGGAAGCCGATGCTTCGTCGCTGGCCATCACCCGGCGTCACACGGCGGCTGGACCGCCGGTGAGCCTGGCCGTTTCCACGAACGGCTATGGCGCTATTTCGACAGGGAAGACCGGGACCGTGGAACTGTTCCACATCGCGAGCGGCCAGCACACGCGCATGCAGATGCCGGGCGAGATCGGGGCTGTACGCTTCCGTTCGGATGGACGGATGCTCCTAGTCGCTAATTATCACGACCGCTCGTTAACGGCGCTTGATGTTCCAAGTTTGCGGGTCATCGCCGATCTCCCGCTGGCGATGGTTCCGGAGAATTTGTGCTTTAGCACGGATCAGGGCCAGTTGTTTATTACGGGAGCGGAGATGGATGGGGTTGCGATCGTGTTCCCGTATCAGACGCTGGAAGTAGATCAGACGGTGCTGGCGGGGCGGAGGCCCGGCGTCATGGCATGCTCCGATAGCCCGGCGTATTTGTTTGTGGCTAGCCGGGACGCCTCAAACGTATCGGTTTTGAACGTCCAGACGCGCACGACGATCGGTGTGGTTGAGGTCGGTCAGAAGCCGGGGTTTGTCGCGATTACGCCGGACAGTGAGTACGCTCTCGTATTAAATGAGACGTCCGGGGACGTGGCGGTCATCCACATTCCAGCGATCCAAGGCCACAAGCTGACGCCCAGCATGGTTCTGTCTACTATGATTG
This sequence comes from Bryobacteraceae bacterium, assembly GCA_035475295.1. Classification (GTDB taxonomy): domain Bacteria; phylum Acidobacteriota; class Terriglobia; order Bryobacterales; family Bryobacteraceae; genus Bog-105. Next base: position 2,245 of record DATIMM010000040.1, on the reverse strand, counting down.
GACCCCTGTTTACCATCATCCCGGTAGGCAGCCGGCCTGTGAGCGCGGCGATCATTCCACAGCGGGCTTAGCGGACCAAGCCGCCTGCAGAACCGCCAGACCAGCGACGCCGGCGGTTTCGGCGCGCAGAATCGCCGGTCCTAGCGAACAGGGTAGCCATCCGGCACTCGTTGCTGCCGTGCGTTCTTCTTCGGTCCAACCGCCTTCGGGTCCCAACAGAAGACTTACACGATCGCTCGCCGATCGCCTGTCGGGCAGTTGTCCGAGGATGGGCGGGGCGGAGGCCGCTTCGTCGAGCAGAAGGCGGATGTCAGCCTGTACTTCGAGAGCTTTTGCGAGACGAACGGTCGGGTGAATGACGGGCAGATGGGCGCGTCGGGACTGCTGGCTGGCTTCCAGGGCGATCCGTTCCCAGCGGTTGCGGCGCTTTCCGGAAGCTTGGGCCAGTCCTCGCTCAGTGCGCGTGGCCTCAAGCGGCTGGATGGCGGCGACGCCCAGCTCGGTGGCTTTTTCGACCAGCCATTCAAAGTGGTCGAATTTGAAGAGCGCGGCGGCGAGGGTGAGGGAAACCGACGGCACGGCCGGGGCGAGTTTCTCCTGGATCCGGAAGGTAACCACCGATTTGCGGGCGACCTCAATTTCAGCCAGGTAGAGGTTCTCGTTGTCGGAGATCTCGTAGACCTGGCCCACTTCGGCGCGGAGAACACGGACGAGGTGGTCGGCGTCGGCTCCGGTGAGTTCGGCGGTACCGCGGTGGATTTCGGGGACAAAGAAGCGGCGTCGGGCCATAAACCTGCCATTTTACGAAACGAACTCCCAGAAGAAGCTATGTACTTGCAATGGGTTAGGAGGAAATGAGGGAACGAAGCCAGCAGCATGTGCGGGGTTGGGTTCGTTCCCTCATTTTGGAATGACGACCATCAGCCTTGACAGCGGTTTGAGCCAGGCCAATACTAAGAACACACTAGCTGGGCCAACGAGGAAACGGAGTGCCCAGAAGTGTTTGGAAAGGAACAGGGACTCATGACGAAACTCTCTAACGTAATGAAAGATCGCCTAGCTCAGGCATCAACCCAAGCAATGCGACACCTGAGTAGCCTGAGTGTGTGTTTTCTGTGCGTGTGCGCCTGGGTTTTGCCTGGGACCTGCACGGCAACGGACCTGTACGTAGGTAACTTCTTCGGACCGGGAAACGAAGATGTGTTGCGTTACAACGGCAGCACTGGAGCTTCCTTGGGTACCTTTGTACCCACGGGCAGTGGTGGCCTGACGTTTCCGCTCGGAGGTGCTTTCGGACCGGATGGGAATTTGTATGTCAGCAATTCCGATGCGGAGGCTGTGCTGCGCTACAACGGCAGCACCGGAGCTTTCATGAATACCTTTGCGAGTTCTGTCGACGATGCCGCAGGGATGAAGTTCGGTCCGGACCAGAACCTGTATGTGGCAAATTCCGCATCCCCAGGAGGGGTGACCAAGATTAACGGCACAACAGGGGCCGTGATCGGTCCATTAACGGGTGGAGCGCTCTCGAATCCTGAAGGCGTCGTCTTTGGCCCTGACCAAAATCTGTATGTGGCGAATGGCGATCTCAATAGTGTGCTTCGGTTTAATGCGACGACGGGCAATTTTATCGACACGTTTGTAAGTTCCGGTAGCGGTGGGTTGACGAGCGCGCGCGGCGTTGCGTTCGGCCCTGACGGCGACCTTTATGTGACAAGCTTCGGCACTGGCGAAGTGTTGCGGTATGACGGCGCCACGGGCACCTTCCTGAACGCGTTTGTATCGGCCGGAAGTGGCGGGCTTAGTCTTCCCCGCGATCTGGTTTTCGGTCCGGATTCCAATCTGTATGTCGGCAGTTTCGGGACGGGAAGTATTCTGCGCTATAACGGGACCACGGGTGCATTCATGGATGCCTTCGTACCGGCGGGCAGTGGAGGACTCGGTGGGCCGACGTTCCTCGTGTTTCATGACGCCGCTTCGAATGCCGTCCCGGAACCCTCAACGCTTGGAATCATCGGCCTGGGCCTGGTTGGAGTTGGAGCGTGGAAATGGAAGGCCACGTCCAGAAAGTAGACGCCACCCCAGGATTGCTGCCGATTATGGTCAGTCACTGGGAATACTGGGCCATCATCAGGTCGCTGCCAGCCTGGTCGATCACCGAGTAGGTAAGCGAGCGCTGATCGGGCGACAGCGCCATCCCGAAAAACCAACCCTTATCGATGGTGCGAAGCCGGGCTCGGTTACC
>DATIMM010000039.1:0-5746 GCA_035475295.1 Bryobacteraceae bacterium | reverse complement strand
ACTGAGATTGAGCGAGACAAGGTTGCAATCCGGCGTTTCGAAGTAAAGCCAGTTGCCGTAGATACCTACGCCACGATTTCCGAGATGAATGCCGCCCTTCGAGGTCCACGTGTAGTTCCAAATCTCGTGGCCCGTACGCGCGTCCACGGCCCAGACCTTGTCGGGAATGGTGAAGTACATCACTCCGTTTACGACCAACGGGGTCGCTTTGATCACGCCGCCGAAGCGATCGCTACCGGCATCGATTCCATGAACCCAGGCCAAGCTCAACGACTTCACGTTCGCGTCATTAATCTTTTTCAGCGGGCTGAACCGCCGGCCAGAGTAGTCTCCGTTATAGGTCGGCCACGAATCAGTTGGCGGCTGCGACAGTTTCGCTGGATTGAGGCCGGGGCCATCGCCCGCGAGGGACGGCAAACTAACTGTGAGGGCAAGTGCAGCGGTGAGAATCGGCGCAATCATTTTCATTTCAGGGTCTCCAGATAAGCAACCACATCGTGGATATTTTTGTCCGTATATTGATCCAGGAGGGCAACATGGGCCGCATATGGATCATGCTTTTGAACCTTTGTTCCCGGCGTGCGTGGGAACGTGTGGTACTGACCTGAAGAATCGCGCAAAGATACGTTGAAGTCGTCCATTGTGACCAATTCACCGGAGACGGTCTCTCCCGACGGCGTGGTGACCGTCACGGTAACCGGCTTCTTTGTCCCGGCGGCCGTCCGGCGGCCAAAGGCGACGGTTTGAGGGAACACGGTTTTTAACTGCAGAACGGGTGGATCATATTTACTCGCGATACCGGCCAGATCGCCAGTTGGAGAGTGACAGGTATTGCACTTGCCGGCTCCGTTGAAGTAGGCCTGCCCCGCCTTTGGATCGCCGGTCAAAACGTTCAGCACCTTGTTGTAGGGCCCGGTACGCAAAGTGTTCTCGACTTGCTCGTGCAGGAAATGGGACAAATCTACAATCTGCGCCTGCGTTAAAGCACTACTTGGCGTGCCGCTCTGCATTGGATGGCCCTTTTGCAGGAATGGACCGATCAGGTTTCCGTAGCGGTCTCTGAGGACAGTGACGGAACGGACCAGGTCGGCGCCCTGGTCGGTGCCCCGGGCTTTGGGACCGTGACAAGTAATGCATTGGGCGATGTACGTGGTCCGGCCGCGCTGGGCCGCTTCGGGGTCCACGACCTGTTTGTCACTGGCGCCGGCCTGAGCCAGCAATCCCCCGCCCCCTCGTTTTCGGCCTGGGGAACCAGCAGCAGTGCCGGTCGGACCGGGTGGAAGGTTTTTGGCAAGATAATCGACAATTTGGGCGAATTCCTCGTCGGTACCCTTCGCTCCACGGCTGATCATATTGGAGACGAGGGTGCCCCACTGCTCGCGAGACATGCCTTTTCCCAAAACGACCTCTGCCGGATGGCATGCGGCGCAAATTTTCGTGACGGTTTCACGGCCAGGAGCATCCGGCAGTTGCGCCGGCCGCGTTTGGCTCTGGGCGTAAATGGCCCCCGGTCCCATTACGACCGCGAGCGAAACCCAAATGGTTAATCGATTCATCAAAGCTTCCAGGTTATCCGACCTTATTAGCAGGAGTGCTTTGCTCAGAGCCCCGATGGGACGGGCCTTCCCGAGGGAAATTTCTGACGACCAACAAAGGGCCTCTGAATGCAATTGATTTCTATTGCATCACACCCGAAATGGGGATCGGCAATTTGCCTGCTGAAAAGGCCTTACTGGATCGCTTGATGGGTAGATGGGAAGGCAGGCGAATAGGCGAAAAACCTAAGGTTAAAGGTGCTAGTAATATGCTTGTTCCTTGGACTGATCCGCATGTTGAAGACAGGTATACTCAACCCAGCTATTAATTCCCTGATCAGCCGCGTCCGCCATACCAATACACTAGTGATCGCCGACCGCGGCTTCCCATTCTGGCCGGAGATTGAGACCGTCGACATTTCGCTAGTAGACGATATTCCGCGTGTGCTTGACGTGGTGCGCTCCCTTCGCCCGAATTTCACAGTTGGTCAGGTATTCATGGCAGAGGAATTCCGCGCCCATAATTCAGCGGAAGTACAACAAGAGTTTCAGGAGGCGCTACGGGAAGTTCCAGTCTCGTTCGAGCCCCATGTGAGCTTCAAGCTGCGAGTTCCACAGGCGATCGGACTGATTCGCACAGGGGACACGACACAGTACGCCAACCTGATTCTGCAATCGGCTTGAGCCATGGTCGCCCAGATCGATTCACACCACCACTTCTGGCGCTATAATCCCGAGGAGTATTCGTGGATCGACGATTCCATGGCGCTACTGCGTCGTGATTTTCTTCCCGAAGATCTTCGACCGGAGATTCAGCGAGCCGGCATCGACGGCGTTATTTCAGTTCAAGCTCGGCAGAACCTGGAAGAAACGCGCTGGCTGCTTGCGCTCGCCGCGAACCATTCCTTCATCCGCGGAGTAGTGGGGTGGGTTCCCCTGACGGATATCAAGCTGCCACAGGTTCTCCAGTCCCTGGCCGGGAATGAGAAATTGAAATCGATTCGGCACGTCCTGCAAGGCGAGCCGGATGACCGGTACATGCTCCGGAGCGATTTCAACCGTGGTATCGACTTATTGCAGGAGTTTAATCTTGCTTACGACATTCTGATCTTCGAACGTCATCTGCCGTATGTACTTGAGTTCGTAAAGCAACATCCACAGCAGGTGTTCGTGTTGGACCATGTCGCGAAACCGCGTATCCGCGACCGAATAGTTTCGCCGTGGCGGGAGAATGTGCGCGAGTTGGCCAAGTTTCCCAATGTATATTGCAAAATTTCGGGAATGGTGACCGAAGCCGGCTACACGACCTGGAAAGAAGAGGACTTGGCGCCGTACTTCGATACGGTGTTGGAGGCGTTCGGCCCTTCGCGGCTGCTTTTTGGATCGGATTGGCCGGTCTGCCTGGTGGCTGCCAGCTACGGGAGCTGGCTAGCGCTAGTTAAAAGGCAGATCGCAATGCTAACCGATTCTGAGCAGAGTGCGATTCTGGGCGGAACGGCTGCGCGCGTTTACCGGATCGATACAGTCGGGGATAAAGAGTGACCGCTCCCTGTAAGGCAGGATGCAGCCGGTCTTCTAATCGAGTGCGTGGGGACGGGCTGAGGTGAATCCGGTTAGTCTGGCGGCTACCGTGCCGCTGTCTGTACTTTGCACAGGAATTAGCGGCGAAGCCTTCGTCCTGGCGTGGAACGTGTGAGGACCGCTCTGCTCGCATGCTCCTCGACACCACTGGCCAGGAATATCCCACTATCGCTGCGCAAAACGCGGACTCAAGGCAGAACGCCTGCAGAGCGAGGTTCCTGGTGCTCGTTTTCCAAGAGAGCGGAAATTATGCCCTCTGGAGTGAGGAGCTCGGGATTGGATAGCACACGATAGCTCATCAGGTGGCAGCCCAGGCCATATTTCAGGTCACCAGTTACGGTTAGCCTGACAATTTGGACAGAGCCCTGCAAACATATCCCTCCGAGCGCAAATGAGCTCTTTGTGGCAGGAGGGAGAAGCATTAGAAACTGACAATATTCGCCAGGAGCGAAGAACCGCTCCGTATAGCAGTAGAAACCTTCCAGACTGAGGTCCTGTGTCTCCGTTTGAATTGGAACCGTGGCGCCTTTGGGCAGCAAGTACAGAGGGACCCGCAAGTTGGTGCGCGGCTGGTTTCGACGTTCGGTCGCCATGTGAATATGCCTGATCCTCTACTGACGGTTTCAACTTTGTGCCACGTATTCGCGAACCTCACTTAGATTCGATCGGAGGCGATGGAATCAGCACGCTAGAAGCACGTTCAGGACCTGCTGATTTGGTTTTGCGGCTTCGGCCAGGACGTGCTAACCGAAACTCTAAATGTCACTAGCTTCCAAGCATACTTCACCGCCAACAACACGGTCGGCATCTTTGCAAACAAGCGGCCATTACCCCGGCGCATCGAAAGTATGGAGGTCGGGGACTCCTGCTCAACCATAGATTGACGGAAGATTGACGGACACCGGGCTCTCATCCAGTCCATGTTCTTCGTTCTAAGCCAGACCGCAGCGAAATCTAAGGCTTAGAATACGGCTCAGCCCAGCAATATTAATCATTCTGCAGCACGAAAGCGTACAGGCATTTATGTTGCCACTTCGAATTTGCCGATATTTAAAGTTGCCTTCGTGCGCCAAACGAAACTACGGCTCCGAATCCCAAATGTTGGGATTTCTCTGTTGGTTAAGGAGAACAGGTTTCTCTCACCTCGCAGACGTCGCCACCTTTACTGCGAATTGAAGCCTTTGCAACAGCGGAAAGCGTGCGGTGAAGCGAATCACATCGCCATAGTGTCGAAATCAAGAGTGCCCCGAGCATCGTCAGCTGTCCTAAGCGCGTGACGCGATGGTTAGGAGGTAGTTAAATTCAGCATTGCGAGATCGATTGCCCGAGTTCCTCCAGAATCAAAGCCACCAGAAGATTAGCTGCGCTCTGCCAGAAGCCTAGCCGATACCGAGGAATGCGTGCAGCCCTTTATGCCCGGCTGAATTCGGCGTCGCGTCTGCTGTGCGAGCGCGCCCGGAATCGAGTGAATACGATACTGATCGTGATTCCAAGGGCGGTCCCGCCGGTGTTGATCAGAACGTCGGAAATGGCTGGGTCGCGTTCGGGGAAGAATGACTGGAGAAGCTCGCTACAGGAGCCAACGAGAGCGCCGAGCAGAAGCATGAGGGCGATCTTCCACCGGACTTCTGGAAGGACTTTCCAGAGCAGTATTCCAAGAACCGAGAACAGGAAGACATGGATGATTTTATGGGCCACGAAATGGGCAGCTCCATAGGATCCAGCGCCTTTGTGCCAATGCGGCATAATCATTTGACACAGGTTAGTAAAGGCTCGCTCACCTTCGTCAGCCGCGAACGATGTGGATGAGAAGAAAATTACTCCCATCCAGCCCAGCAGTACCCACATCCAGGGATTCCTCAAAGGTGATGTCACAGACATTCTGGGATTGGCAGGCATCTGGCCAGTTTACGGCCCTCCACCCCTTAGCTGGTCATAGATCCGATATACACAGCTCACTGAGCCGCTCGTGCTGTGCTTAGGCAATGGGTGAAGCTCCAAGAACGCAACCGAGGCGATGTTTAGCTGACGGATTCGCCGGGACGTCACGTTTGTAGCTTCACCGGGCCATGATCGTACCTCCGTTAACAACCGACGTCCCTTATATATCCATAAAAGGATGTGCTACCATTTGCGAGGCGAATAGTTAAATATAAAACAGCAGCACGTCCACCTCTGATTAGGGGGAAGGCTGCGCGCCTGTGAACAGGCGCTCTGAACTTAATAAGAGAATTTAATCCTTTTATATAACTATCACAATGAACTTTATGTTTCTGGTCGGGGTAAAAGAGTGACAGGTCTACACACGCATGTAGGAAGAACCCTAAGGCGCACGTTAAAAACAGGGAAAAACGCGGGTGGAGGGGTGGGTTGTCTCCTGCTTCTTTCCGCATGTTTCGGGTTGCCCGTTATGGGCCAAACCTCGATTTGGCCGGGTTCGGCCGTGCCTGGGACGGGGCAGGTGACGAATGATACGTCCTCGGTTACGCTGGGGGTGAAGTTTACCGCAGACGTGCCGGGGTCGGTGACGGCCGTGCGCTTCTACAAAGGGCCGAACAACACGGGAACACACGTAGGAACTTTGTGGACGGCGAATGGGACGAACCTAGCCAGCGTGACGTTTTCGGGGG
>DATIMM010000038.1:0-66566 GCA_035475295.1 Bryobacteraceae bacterium | reverse complement strand
CTCTATCGCGGCGAGAATGCGTTTCCGAACACCCTCGTCAAAAGTGCGCACGTTCAACTTGATGATCGCCTCATCCGGGATGACATTCTCCTTGGTGCCCGCCTGCAGCACACCGATGGTGACTACCGCTGATTCATTCGCCGCCACTTCCCTGGAAACGATAGTTTGCAGCCGCAGCACCGTTGCCGCGGCCATCACGACCGGATCGATGCTGGCCTCCGGCATTGAGCCGTGCGCGCCGCGTCCGAATAATCGAATCTGCAGACTGTCGGCGGCCGACGTTGTCGCTCCGGGACGGCCGACAATAACACCGGCAGGCAAGCTCATCACATGTTGGCCGAGCACGACGTCGGGCTTGGGAAAGCGCTGAAAGAGCCCATCGTCGATCATTGCCTGTGCGCCCGCCGCAGTCTCTTCTGCTGGTTGAAAGACGGGCATCAGTGTCCCTTTCCATGCATTACGAGACTTCGCAAACAGCGTGGCCGCGCCTATCAGCCAAGTCACATGCATGTCGTGACCGCAGGCGTGCATGACGGGCACGGTCTTCCCAGTGCTGTCAGTGGCCGTCACCTTGCTGGCGTAGGGCAGACCTGTGGCTTCCTGAACCGGAAGTGCGTCCATATCGGCGCGCAGCATGACTATCGGTCCCTCGCCGTTGCGCAGCAGACCGACAACGCCGATTTTTCCCACTCCGGCGGTCACTTCATAGCCGGCACCACGAAGACGGTCCGCCGCGATGCCAGCTGTCCGTGTTTCTTGCATCGACAGTTCGGGATGAGCATGGATATCTTTGTAAACAGATTCCAAATCGGGAAGCAAGTCGCCGAGATTCGCCAGTACACTCGTGGAAGTTTTCGCTATTGCGTCGCTCATCGGTACAAGGCCTTTCGTGTTGTGAATTACAGTGTTCCGCGCCACCGACGTCCGTACAGTCGAGTATAATTTCTGGGCGGCGAAACAGACCTGCAGGAAAGAGATGCGGCACGAGCAAAGCCAGATACATTGGGCTTGGCGTAAGTGCAGCCCTAGTAATGCTCGGAGTGGCGTGTTGCAGGCGCCCCGCCCCGCCATCGCACCTGAAGATATGCCGCGCATCACCACAGTCGATAGTCGTTTTCAGTCGTACAACATCGAAACGGTGGAAGTCACTGGCGGCAGATTTTCGAAGCCACATAAGGACGTGGACGCTCTTCTCAAGGCGCAAGCATCTTCCATGAGACCCGGCCGCTGCCAAGGGGAATTATTGAAAACTAGCGCAGGACTTTCACCTTGGGCACCAACGACAGAAGGTGCTTTTGACAGTCCCGTACGGACCGGGAACGTCGAGCGGATGCCAACGGTGCAACCCGAGCTTGCAAAGCAAATCTTTGGCCCAGTTCGATTCATGAGAACGGTTGGGCCAATGTCTCGCGAGTTCCTTGGCTAAGGCGCTGTGTTCAGGGTTGTCGGGCATAAATGCCGTCTCCGCTCCATTGTCGAACAAAACAGACCTGGTGAAGCTTCGCCACGCTCTCGCCATCCCTTCATACGCACTCGTTGAGAAGCTGATTGCTTCGGTGCAGACTGGGGTTCACAACGAGGTGACGTGACCCCAGTTTTCCGCCGGAATCGAAGTACGATTTGAGACGGAGAAAGGGGAAGCAGATGGGGAAGAGCAAACATGGCGCAGGGCAGATCATTGAAGTGTTGAAGCAAGTGGAAGCGGGGCGGAGTGCGGCAGACGTTAGCCGGGAGTACCGTGTATCCGCAGTACACGATTATGCCTGGACGGCCAAGTACGGCGGCATGGAGGTGAGTGAGGCGCAAGGGGTGAAACAGTTGCGCGAGGAGAATGCGCGACTCAAGCGTTTGGCCGCCGATCTGATGCTGGATAAAGATGCGCTGCAATCGGTGATTCGAAAAAGCTCACTGAGCTCGTAGCCAGACGAGCGGAAGTACAGCGGCTGAAGCAGGAGTTCGAGTTCAGTGAGCGGCACGCTTGCGAGCTCATGAGCATTCCGCGATCGAGTTATCGATACCGAAATCGAAGAGACGATAGCGCGTTGCGCGAGCAATTGATCGAGTTGGCGCGCGAGAAGCCGCGCTTCGGATAGCGGCGGCTACACATTCTGCTGCGGCATGCGGGCCAGCCTGTGAACCATGAACGAGTTCAGCGCGTGTATCGTGCGGCGGGCCTGGGTGTGCGGCGCATTCGACGCAAACGGCTCACGCGCAGCTACAGCCAAAGGGAGCCGCTTTCGGCACCCAACCAGGAGTGAGCGATTGATTTTGCCAGCGACGTCGCCGCGAGCGGGCAACGCTTTCGAGTATTGAGCATCATCGATGTCATCACACGCGAATGCCTGGTGTTAGAAACCGATACCAGCATGCCAAGCCGGCGCGTAACGCGAGTGTTGCAGCGAATCGTTGAGCAGCGCGGCGCACCACAGTTTCTTCGCTCGGACAATGGGCCTGAAGTCTACAGTCGGTGCTATCTGGCCTGGTGCACGGAGCGCAGCATTGGCACGATTCACACATGAGATAGTCGCGACTTGACCGACGAATTCTGGTGTCAGATAAGTCTCACCGCAAGACTCCGATCGTGCCACTCCCTTCGCCTTCTTGTTAGGGGTCTTCGGCATTGGATCGGAAGCCATCAAGGCCGTGCCAATCGGCGCGCTTGTACCAGCCTTGACGGGTTTCGGCCCATGCAGTAGCAAGTTCAAGGAAGGCGAAGGGAGTTTCCCGCTGTCCGACACCTTCAGCCTTCCTGGCCTGTCCGCAAGGTCAAGTTCAGAGTTTTACAATTCACATTCAGCCCGGAAAACCGACACAGAACGGGCACGTGAAAAGTTTTCACGGGCAGCTACGCGATGAATACTTGAACGCGAGTTGGTCCTGGAATCTCTGGGACGCGCGGCGTAAGATTGCGTGCTGGCGCATCGAATACAACCAGCGGCGATCCAGTCAGTCGCACCTACAGCTTTGGCCTTCAGGTACTCATAGGCAAGTCTGCCGTCCACGGAGATCGGGCAGCTACATTGGGCCCTTCCGGTCCTTTTTGGACTGTCCACCTCATAGGTGCGATCTTCTTTTGCGTAGCGCTGTATGCGGTTTTTACTATGCCGGCGGAAAAGCTTGAGGGCCATATTGCGGGACGGTTTGCCCTAATTGTTCTACCCAGGCTAGACGCCCGGTAGAAGCATCAGAATAACCCCTTTTGTTTCACTGGTAAATTTGGCGGAAGCTAATGGGAGTCGAACCCACCCGTGACACAAATGCCGCACTCCGGTTTTGAAGACCGGGCCCTGCACCGGCAGAGTCTAGCTTCCGACTGCTATCGTAGCGTCTTCCGCCGGGCGAAACAGTTCATCGCTCATAGCGAAACGTAATTCATCTATGCCGGCGCCAGTCACGCTGGAGATGGCGTAGAAGGGAAAGCGATGTTCGGCGGCCTTCCGGCGCACGGCCTCGATGCGCGAGGGGTCTTGGCAGGCATCAATCTTCGTGGCCACGACGATCATTGGCTTTTGTACGAGTTGTTCGCTGAATTGCCGAAGCTCTTCCATGATGACGTCGAAGTCGTGCGCGGGATCTCGGCCGCTGAACTCGGAAACATCCACCAGATGCGCCAGCAGGCGTGTGCGCTCCACGTGGCGGAGAAATTGAATTCCGAGACCGTGGCCTTCATGGGCGCCTTCAATAAGTCCCGGAATATCGGCAATGACAAACGTGCGATCCCCGGCCTGCACTACACCCAAATTCGGTTCCAGCGTGGTAAAGGGATAATCGGCAATTTTTGGTTTGGCGGCTGAAAGGCGGGAGATCAGGGTGGACTTGCCGGCATTGGGAAATCCGACCAGAGCTACATCCGCAAGGAGTTTCAGCTCCAGGCGAAGCTTTAACAGATCGCCCGGCTTGCCTTCTTCGTGTTCGGTCGGGGCCTGATGAGTGGACGTGGCAAAACGGGCATTTCCCCGCCCGCCGCGGCCTCCTTTGGCAACTACAAATCGCTGATCCTTGACCGTGAAGTCGAAAAGCTTTTCGCCCGTTTCCGCGTTGTAGACAATCGTTCCCACCGGAACCGGCAGTTCGACAGCGCGCCCGTCGCGGCCGGTGCGATTACTGCCCTCGCCATGGCGTCCGCGTTCGGCGGTGTGTTCTGGATTGAAACGGAAATGAAGAAGAGTGTTGTAGTGTTCGCTGGAAACCATGACAACATCGCCGCCATGGCCTCCGTCGCCGCCGCTGGGGCCGCCGCGAGGAACATACTTTTCACGTCGGAACGCGAGGCAGCCGTTGCCGCCGTCGCCCGCCTTTACGGTGATGAGGACTTCGTCAATGAACAAAATTACTGCTGTTCAACGAGGATGTTGACGAACTTGCCCATCCGTCCGCGATCACGGAACTCCACCGTGCCAGGGACCGTGGCGAACAAGGTGTCGTCCTTGCCCAGGCCCACGTTCTTGCCCGGCTTGTAGCGGGTTCCGCGTTGGCGCACGATGATAGAGCCGCCAGTTACAAACTCACCAGAGAAAACTTTAATACCCAGCCGCTGTGAATTGGAATCTCGGCCGTTCTTAGAGCTGCCTAGACCTTTTTTATGTGCCATTCGCTAATACCTTTACCTTACTGGAGTGGCAAGTTAGGCCACAATTTCTTCCACCTGCACCCGCGTGTAGTTCTGGCGGTGTCCGATGGTGCGCTTATACTGCTTCTTGCGCTTAAATTTGAAGACCAGCACCTTGTCGCCGCGTCCATGAGCCGCAATCTTGGCCCGCACCCGAGCGGACTTCAAGGCATCGCCTACAACTAGCTCATTGGCATCGTTCGAGATGGCGAGAATGCGGTCAAATTCAACAGCGGAGCCGACATCGCCGGCAATCGTATCCACTTCAATCGACTGGCCAGGCGCCACGCGATACTGTTTTCCGCCTGTTTCAATTACTGCGTACATGACTTAACTAAACCTTTGTTGGGTCACGGTTCTCCTCCGCGAGAACCAGCCGAAGGAAGATTAAAATGACCGTGGGATGTCCAGCAGGCCCTGCCGGAGACAACGTAACCTTCTGATGATACCGCAGTCAGTTCCAGTTGGCTAGCGCAGTTGACGTTTGTAGTAGATCAATATGAGTTGTGACTTCGTCGGATAGCCAGATACAGGGCGGCTGCTGAGGAGGAATCCGGGTCTCGAGTTGTTTCCAGGTGGCCGACGACACAGGAACAACTCAGAAACAACGCTGATTGGGCACCCATTTACACACGACCGATCCAAGGGGCAGAACGCTTCAAGATAGTCCAATTGCCGACTTTCCTCAAAGCCTTAAAGCAAGAACGACAGACCCACGCTGGAGATCCTTCCAGGGCAACGGCCAAAAAAGCATGGCCACAGCACCCATCTTCGCTTAAACCGCGAATACCAATCGGGATAGCGCTCTCGGTGGCCACAGATGAAAGCAGAACAGAATGCGAGTGATCATGTGTCCACTCGTCGCGTTGCCTCGCCCATTTGTCCACTGGAAGCGCGTGCCTTGCCAGTTCCTCGCTATCTGAACCCACTGTGTGGGTAATTGCGTAAACGCCCTGGCATCCCGGAGTTGCCCCAGGGTAGGGGCCATCCTCTTCAGTGTCTCAGCTGACCAATGAGGTGAAGCCAAAAAAGTTACTGAACACTCCACTTGATCGTTTCCGGATTGCGCCTGTATCACGGGCATTCCGGAAACAAATCAGCAAGGCCGAAAGCGGGGCAGGTATATAGATCGTGCGTAACAGTCAAGTGATGTGTTTAGTCGGGGTTCAACCTGACCCACAACCGAGATTTCCATTCCGCTCGCCGCCCCTTTGTACGGATTCACAGCATCAGAGATCGTTCGATAAAGTATCCGAAGAACGAGAACACCGTGCGCTTGTCAGTGGCCAGATATCCTGGAGCGCACATGTTCTAACGTAGAACAATTACGGAGTGCACATGGCCCACGAATATACCGAGTTACCTATGAACGACGGAAAGGGCAATGCTGGCGTATCCCGCCGGCGGATCTTGTCGACGGCGGCCGCCGCGCTTGCCGCGCCCGCCTTCGCTGCGAAAGGCCAAGCACCGCCGGAGGCGACCGGCCAGAAGCCGAACATTCTGGTCATCATCGCCGACCAGGTGCGGAGCGATGCTGTAGGAGCATACGATGCCAATCCGATGAACTTGACGCCGAATATCGACGCCATGGCCGGTCGCGGGACCTTGTACCGGCACATGTTCACCAATCAGCCTGTGTGCAGTCCCTCGCGGGCGTGCCTGTTCACCGGTCAGTATCCGGCCAAACATGGAGTTTGGAAGAATACCGGCCCCGACGTTGCGCTTCAGCCGAATGCGACAACCATTGCCACCGAGTGCAAAAAAGCCGGATATTCCACAAACTATGTCGGCAAGTGGCATTTAGCAAAGGGCGCGCCCGGGCCTGTTCCTCCGCAGGCGCGAGGAGGCTTTACAGATTTCTGGGAAGTGGCCAACGAGTTGGAGTTGACTTCCCATGCCTACGACGGCGACATGTACGATTCGCAGGGAAACCCCATTCATTTCCAGGGGCAATACCGCGTCGATTTTCTTACGGGACGCGCCCTCCGCTTTCTGCAAAACGTAAACAAGTCGTCACCGTTTCTGCTGGTCGTGTCCTATCTTGAACCGCACCAGCAGAATGACCGGGGGCGAATGATTGCTCCGGAAGGATACGCCGAGCGATACAGAAACCCGTTTGTGCCTGAGGATTTAAAGCACTTCCCGGGGAACTGGCAGCAGCAATTGCCTGACTACTACGGGGCATTGAAGCGCGTTGATGAATCGGTGGGAAAGATTCGGGACACATTGGTTCAATCCGGCCTCGACCGAAACACGGTCGTCGTGTTCGTCAGTGATCACGGCTGCCATTTCATGACCAGGAACACCGAATACAAGCGCAGCGGCCACGATGCCTCCCTGCATGTTCCCCTAATCATCGACGGGCCAGGCTTTGAAGGTGGACGCCAGGTTCGTCAACTGGTCAGCATGGTGGACGTGACGCCGACACTGCTGGATGCGGCGCACATCCCGGTACCGGCGACCATGCAAGGCAAGAGCACGCTGCCGCTTCTTTCCGGCACGGATGTTCCGTGGCGCGACGAAGTCTTTGTGCAGATGTCAGAGTTCTGGGTAGCCCGCGCGCTGCGCAATCGTGAATGGACCTACGTGGTGGCAGCACAGCGGCACGACCAGAAGTTCACGCCAGAACCGAATGCGCCCGCTTACGCGTCCTTCCAGCTTTATGACAATCGCGCCGACCCGCACCAACTGGTCAATATGGCCGGACGGAAGGAAACGGCCGGCGTTGAAGCGAAGTTGCGGGAGCGCCTGCGCCAACGCATGGAGGAAGCAGGGGACAAACCCGCTGAACTGCTGCCTTGCGCGTTTCCGTACTCATAGCGGACGGCTCATCTAATCATCATCCGCATCTTTACGCTGCGGCTTCGCATGTTTGATAGAGGCAGGCAAAGGACGATTCCCCATTGCATCACGCCAAAGGATAGCGTTCAGCTTTTGCGTGTCGGCCTGATCGGCATGGCGGAAATCCATTTTGCTCGACTCCTTCGCACCCGGGCTCTTCGGCGTATTCGCCGTAAAGATCAATTTGTTATCACGATTCGCGTAATCCGCATCGAAAGCCGGCTGGCTCCCATCGCCTGAAAATTCGCTTGCGATGAGGGGCGCGCGGGCGTCGTTCTGGTTCATCGGTGGAAGATCCAGCAGGCTCTCCATCGTGCGCACCATGCTTACGGTTGTATAAAAAGTGTGATCGACAAACGGTGTTGCGCCCTGCGCACGCGGAGCATATTTGCTCACCACCAGCGCGGTGCTGCGGTGAGCATCCACGTGGTCCGCCCCCGCCTGCGCATCATCTTCCAGGATGAAAAACGCGGTGTCCTCCCAATACGGACTGTGTGAGATGAGATCCACGGCTCGCCCCACGGCCAAATCGTTATCCGCAACGGACGCCTTGGGTGTAGGACTGCCCGGACGCGTTCCCGCCGTGTGATCGTTCGGGAAACGCAGATTGATGAACTGCGGCATGGTATCGCGCCCACTTTCACGGTCCTTTAACCATTGTTTGAAGTGAACCTGGAACTCTTCGAAGCGCAGTTGGTCGGGGAAACTGAGGTTGAAATCGGGGTACTGCGGATCGAAGTGGCCTTCCAGTTCAGGCTTCGTTGCAATATCCTTAACAATCAGCGGAATCGCCCATGGATACTGGCTGACACCACCGCCGTAATTGGCCGGGATCGTCTCGCCCTTTTGAATCGAATTGTGTGGACAGGGTGCGGGCCCTGGCTCGGGTGTGCCCTCCATCGGCGATGCGGCCGCAGGCTTATGGCCAGCCGCTTCGCCGCAGAACTTCGTCGAGACGTACTCACCGAAGTGATAGTAAGTCTTGTGATGTTTGGCGAGGTTGCTCCAGAGATAACCGCTCTCGGGCTCGTTCACATCGGGGATCCCTTCGAGCAATGGATACCCTTCGGCCACCACACCTTCATAGTCATAATTACGCTCAGATCCTCGATAGCTTTGCTGCCATGTCTTCTCGGTGTAATCGCTCGTAATGGCGGCGTTCGACCACACGTGGCCGTCGCCGGAAACCTCACCGGAATCGAAGAAGTTGTCGAGTACCCCGAACTGCTTAGCCAGTTTGTGCTGATTCGGCGTGATCGATTCCCCATACATCGTCAGGGAGGGGTCGCCATTGGCCCCCTGCAGGTCGCCAAACACCTGATCGTACGTACGATTTTCCTTGATGATGTAGATGACGTGCTTGATCGGGTTGTGCCCCGAGGAAAATGCGATCTTCTTTTGTTCGGCGCGCAGCAGATTGCTTTCCCGCGCGGTCTCGGTCAATTTTGGAAGCTGATCGTCCAGGCCAGCCGTATCGATCCTGGCGATCGACCCATAGAGTAGCGTCGCTATGTAGGCGTTCTCGCGATAGAAGCGAGGATCAGTGCCGGTCGCCTCTTTTTGCGGGAAATTATTCGGGCCTGTTCCCTGGCCTTTCGCCGTAGCTACGTAGAGGTAATTTCCTTCTGTAGCCACGCAGGTGGGGTACCAGGCTGTCGGAACAAAGCCAGCAGCTTTCACCGGGCCTTTCGCGCCCGTGCGCGACGTGAGGTCTCCGGTGTGGAAGACCGCAATGGAATCGGAACTGGCGTTTGCTACGTAAAGCCGGCTTCCGTCCGACGAGAGAGCCAGCCCGTTCGGCACCGCTCCGAAGTAATCCTGGCCGGTGAGGCGCGTATCGAAGAGTCCTTTCAGACGCATGCCCTTCGAGCGAACCTCCACCGCCGCCACCATGTCGCGGTTCGCCAGCGCGACGTACAGCGTCTTTTCATCGCCGCTCATCGCAAAGGCAGTCGGATGAGAGGAAGACGCCACCTTCGATTTCGGTTTCAATAACGGGAGTGTTCCCAGGACCTTGCCACTGCGCAGATCCAGTTCCGCAATAGCCGATCCATTCCACAGTGCGGTGAATCCGCGCTTTCCGTCCTTCGTTGCCGTGACCGCAATGGGATAAGAGGCCGGAACCGTGGCGCTATCGGAAAGGTCGTAACGGCAGATAATCTTTCCACTGGCTGCATCCATCAGCAGCACATCGTCGGAAAGATTATCGGCCACCAGAATGCGATCCTCTCCGGAAGGACCGGCCACTACAACCAGGCCAGCGGGCCCAGGAATCGCCATGCCCAGCGGAATCGCCTGTTTCCACTGCGCCTGCGACTTACCGGGAGCAAGTTTCTGTAACGGTAGTGAAATTAGCCGCTCCGGCGCGACAACTCCATCATTGAAGCTATAGACCGCAATAGCATTACCCGTCGAATCCCTGCCGTCGCCCGTGGGCGCACTCAACGAATCGAAACTGGCGTAAAGGTGCTTCCCATCGCGGCTGAACGCCAGCCCGGCATATAGAGTCTGATGAGCGAAGCGAACCGCCGTCCGGCTGTCGGGAAAATCCGCGGTCTTGCCGGTCTGCGTATCGACCACAGCAATCGACTGTAGATAGCGCGACTCCTGCGTCCCGTAGCCGGCGTTCACCACCGCGATGTAGCGCCCGTCCGGCGACTTCGCCATCACCATCGGCAGGCTGTTGATTTTTTGCGGCTCACCGGGAGAGGGAAGAATCAATCGTTTACTGGTGGGAAGTTCAATTTGGTCGGGTGGCGTACTGGACTGGCCGTGAAGGGTCATTGTGCCCGCCAGGAGACACACCAGGGAAAGCGCGCATCGGTCGAATCTTTGCATATGGGACGGCAACATTGAAATGGTAATGAGTTCGGCTTAAAGAGATATCACATTCAGATAACGATTGCATGACCGCCCGTGCAATCAAACCCCGGGCAGCAGCTCCAGCACCCGGTCAATCTCCTCCGGAGCAATATAGAAGTGCGGAGACATACGGATCCAGCCCTGGCGCGGCGCACAGGTGACCCGATTGCGTTTCAGTTCGGCCACGACGGAGCGGTAGTCCAGGGTAGGATGGCGGAAACTCACGATTCCGGAGCGAGTGTCAGCGGTGCGCTCCACCATGACTTCGTAGCCCTTCGCCCGAACGCCCCATTCGATCCGGTCCGTCAACGCGAGCACGGCCGACGCAATCCGATCCACGCCGACTTCCCCGATAAAATCGAGCGCGGCGCGCAGGCCGTAGCAGCCGATCGTGTTTAAAGTGCCGCACTCATAGCGCCCGGCGTCCGCGCGCAGCGTCATGTCTCGGGAACTGTAGTCTTCGTAGCCTGCGGGGTTGGTCCAGCCGAACTCCACGGGCTCAATCGCATCCAGCCACTTCTCGCGCACATACAGAATTCCGTTACCTTCCGGTCCCAGCATCCACTTATGTCCGTCTGCTGCCAGCGCGTCAATATGGCAGGTTTCCACATCGAGCGGCAGCACGCCCATCCCCTGTATGGCATCCACAAAAAAGAAACAGCCGTGCTGGCGGCAGAGCGAGCCGATCGCTTCCAGGTCGACGCGATATCCGCTCAGGTAGTTCACAAAGCTGATCGCCAGCAGACGCGCGCCGGGAATAGCTGCAGCGATCGTTTCGACAGGGTCATAGATCGATAACCACGTAATTTCAACCCCGCGATTGGCAAGGCGCAACCATGGGTAATAGTTCGCTGGAAACTCCTCGCGGAAAGCAACCACGCGGTCTCCTGGCTTCCAGTCAAGCCCGAGCGCCACCGTGGCGATGCCCTCCGACGTGTTCTTCACGATTGCGATTTCGCGCGGCGATGCATTGATCAGGCGCGCAGTAGCGTCGCGAAGCCCCGCGTACGACTCCATCCAAGTTCCGTAGTGAAAGGAGCCGTACCGGCACGCGTCGTCGGCAAGGCCTTTCATCGCTTCCGAAGCACGGCGGCAAAGCGGTGCCACGGCCGCATGATTGAGGTAAATCAGTTCCTCCGTGACCGGAAATTCGGCCCGGTATTCGCGGTAAAGTTCCTCTTCCGCAATTCCGTTGTTTTCCCCACTCGTTTTGTCGTAACCCATTCTTCCGAGCATACGTTAATCCTTTAATGGCCTTCTTGCCTGTACCCGCACGGCGGGCAGCATTTAGCCCTATACTAGGAACAGACCCAAGTTGAAGCTTCCGGCAATCACGCCCCAATTTGTCTGTCGTTATAAAGGAGTTCTATGCAGCGACCGGCCCCTTTCAAATCCTCAGTAAGTCTGGCTCTGGCAATCCTTCTGTCAGTCCCCTTTTCGGCATTCTCCAAAGATGACAAGAAAAAGAATCCGGACGACATCGGCGACCGGAACGTCAGCGGCAAGGTCAACTTCTATTCGCTCGAGAAAGAAATCGCGCTGGGCAAACAACTGGCGCAGCAGGTCGAGCGTCAGTCGAAGGTCGTAAACGATCCTGTGGTCTCCGAGTATGTCAACCGTGTCGGCCAGAATCTGGTGCGGAACTCGGATGCCAAAGTGCCGTTTACCATCAAGGTGATCGAGGACCCCACCATCAACGCGTTCGCGCTGCCCGGCGGCTTTATGTTCGTGAACACCGGCCTGATTTTACACGCCGATGGGGAAGATGAGTTGGCCGGAGTGTTGGCCCATGAAATCGCGCACGTTGCGGCCCGCCACGGCACTCGCCAGGCGACCCGCGGCGAGATTGCACAGCTTGCCACCATTCCCTTAATTTTCATGGGTGGCGCGGCTGCCTACGGAATTTACGAGGCTTCGGGCCTCCTCGTGCCTCTTACGTTCTTGAAATTTAGCCGAGGACAGGAAGCCGAGGCCGATTACCTGGGCATTCAATATATGTACAAGGCGGGCTACGACCCGACCGCTTTTGTCGATTTTTTCGAGAAGATCGAAACCATCGAGAAGCGGCGTCCCGGCATGGTATCGAAGGTCTTTTCCACCCACCCGCCTACCGAGGACCGCGTAAAGAAGTCACAGAACGAAATCTCCTCCATACTGAAAGCGCGGCCGGAGTATGTCGTGACGACCTCCGAGTTCAACGATGTGAAGACGCGACTGGCCATGCTGGAGAACCAGCGTAGACCGGATAAAGCAGATGTCGATCCGAATAAGCCGACCCTGCGCCGGAACCCCAACTCGACTGCTCCCATCGAAGACGAGACCGATCCTTCGAAGAAGCCGAAGAGCGATGACGAAGACCGGCCCAAGCTGAAACGGCGTCCGTCGGATTCGGACACCGGTGGCAGTGACAGCCCGGCTTCACCGACTCTGTAGGACCTGGATATACGCGCACTTTCTCCGTTCGGTTGGGCTGACTGGGACTGAACGTCAGCCCAACGACAGAACATCGAAGAAACTATGGAGAGATCTTGGCTAATCCCGTGTATTCTCTGCGGTAGGGCAGCCAGAATCTCCTCCATTTCCGAAACCTTGCGAGGTAATGAAGTTCCTCATAACTTGTCAATGGTTCAGAGGCCTAGCTTCTAGCACTCCACTGGAAGCTGTTGAAGGGCTGAACGGGAGGTGAATGGCAAGCAATCCGGAACACGAACTAGAGAAAGACACTGGAAAGCATCCATAAAGACTTGACGAGCCCTAGCCCCGGCTGAACGCAGCGCAGGCAAAGAGCGCCCTTGCACGAAGGATTCACCGCATTGCATGGGGGCCATAGCGGTCCTCAGGAACACATGGATCCCGCAGTTCAGGGAAGGGCGAATCGAACTCTGGCGGACGTTTCTCCACTGACGAGAACAGCCGTAGATACAACGACAACGATGGGAATTTCCATCGTCACACTCACACACACATAAGGAGCAGCGCAAATAAAGCTGAGACTAGCTGCTCCCAATGAAGGGCGCCGATGGATCAACCGCCGGTGCCCTTTTTGTCGGAACTGCGCACCCGCCAACATGACCGTCAGGCGCAAGGCGAAGGGCGAAGGCGAATCGGCCCGGGTGGGGCTGGCGGGGACTGATGAGAATTGTGAAGGTGATAGGCTTGTGAGCCAACAGGAATGCCGGACGAAGGTCTTCCAGCACGATTCCACGCCGCCCAAACCAGATCCAATGCAGTTGTGTTAGGGGAATTAGACGCAGACCGATACACCCGCCCGCTTGCAGGACGAAACTTCGCGGAGATAGGGAAGAGGGGAATACGAACGATTCCCCCGACGGAACGAAACCCGACTAGTGGACGGCGGCGTGCCGGTAGCTCTCCAGAATCTCTAGCATCTGGTCCTTCACATGAAGTTTGAGCTTCTTCAGCCGCTGCTCTTCCAGTTCGTCGCCCTCGCTAAGAAGGTGTCGGGACTCCATTTCTTCTACTTGACGCTTCAACTGCGCATGCTGCTCGGCAAGTTCCCGAAAATGGCTGTCGGTGGCCAGCAGATGCGCTTTCAACTCTTCGTCGTGTGCGGAAATTTCCATGAATGGTCTCCTTCGATAGTTGAGTACGGGCAAACATCGTCCGCACTCAAAGGTTAACGCCGTTTCATTCGCATGACAATAGCCGTTTCTGAGGGGTACTGATAGTAGTTTGGACGACGGTCGATTTCCGTGAACCCGAAATGCCGGTACAACTCCTGGGCGGCCGTGTTCGATTCTCGTACCTCCAGGAAGAATGTGGCGTAGCGGCTCAGTTCCCGGTTCAACAATGCGCTGGCCACGCCCATGCGCCGGTGGGACGGCAAAACCGCCACATTCAAGATTTCGCGTTCCGCGGGTAATCCGTTTAAGGATGCCCACGTCTGGCGGGATACCAGAAACCCGACGATCTGCCCGCCAGTGTCGGCCACCAGACTGTCGTACCGGCGGAAATCCTCCACCGACCAGTGCGGCCGGCCAAAACTTTCGCGCTCAATTGCGGCCAACACCGGAGCTTCGGGTAAAGTCGCGGGACGAATGACAAGATTCACTGGCGGCTGAGGCTGACGACTTCGCCAGCCGTTCCTGATTGAGCGTCCGCGTGTTCAGAGTACGCTACGCTGACGCGCATTGGCCTGCTCTGAACCCCACAGGAGAGTCCCAGCCGCGATCGGTCTGGAAGCAGCAGCTTTGTCGTATCCCCTGCCCGCCCGCGTATGGAAAGCGTGGCCGAAGTGCCCTCACAATGCACGTTCGTGATGGAGCCCTGCAGCTTCTTGGCCGTCAGTTCGCTCCAGGGGACGACGGTATTGGCGTCAGTGGCTGTGCCGGATTCCGCCGGCAGTTGCCGGTTGGCCCGGCGCTCGGCCGCATGGATCCGGGCAGCTTCGGCATGGAAGGCCCGGTCATCCTCCGCTTGGGCAGTCTCCTGCTCGCGACGGCGCGCTGCCTCTTCCGCATTTAACCGCTCCTCCTCGGAGCGCAGCCTCAGCCGGTGAACGCGATCGCGCTCCATCTCGGTGGGCGCCGATTGCTCCGCCCGAAACCATGTTCCTTGGGCGGCCGGACCGTGCCCATCGACGGCCTGAAGCTGTGCTAGTTCCACCCAGCACTCCGTCCGGCGTGGGTTGAGCTCTGTACACTTGCGGAGAAGGGCCTCGCGGTCCGCCGGTGGCGAGACAAGCTGCGCCTGCCTGTAGATGGGCTCCGCCCAGAGTGGATTCAGCGACGCCGCCTTCTTTAGCAGCTCCATCGCCTGGTCGCCGGAAAGGCCTTCTGCAGCTTCGACGTAGACGGGTGCGCTGCGGCTGCCTACCTGTATCGCATCGTCCAAAAATGGCTTATAGGGCCGATGCTCCCGCTTCGCCACCTCAGCCAGACCCGCATAGCCCAGCGTGGCAGCCGGAACACCCGCCTCCACCGCCGCCCTGTATGCCCTCTCGGCTCCCTTAGGATCACTGGCAAGCTGCACATCCGCCAGATAAACCTCGACAACTGAGTCTATAACGGAGTGTTCTCCAAAATCGCGCTTGGGGTCCAGCGGACGTCCTGAAACCGAGCCCGGTTCCCAACGCCCGGCCGAGAGGTTCGCCGCAGCCTCCGACTCTAATGTCTGGGCGCTTTTGCCGAACGCATTCTGCTCCGCCGTACGGAGGGTGCTTCCATTCCGGATTGAGGTAAGAAAAATGTGAAAGCTAAGGCTGTACTCGAATTTGGTCGCAAAAAGCTGCATCCGGGCCCAGGCTAAATCGGGATGCACCGGAGCCCCTCCCCATGTGACATGCGTGCCGCGGGCTTGAAAGGTACTGAACAGTTCCCGCATACCCCGTTCCACTTCGGCGGGCAACCGGGGCGTATTCGCATCCAGCAGAATTCCCGCCACCTCTCCGAGGGGCAGCGCCTCATCTGGTGCGCATACCAGCAGGTACTGGCCATTCTCAAAAACAAACCGGCTGGTGTCGGCCGGATTCTGCGAAACGAACGTACTTTGGAAACTGGAGTTTGTCCCCTCCCGCTTCGTGAGAAGGATGCGCAACGGCCAGACGCTGTGGAGGTCTTTCGATTCCAGCAGGCCGCCTAGTACCCAGCGAAGTTGTTCCAATTGGGTCAGGTCGTTCCTCGCGGCGCCGGCGTCTCCTTCCGAGTCGATGACAAATGGCCCGATGTTCAATTCGGTCCAGCGCTCCCGTGCCTGAAGCGAGCCCGGGCCGCAAAGCATCCCCAGCTCCGCGATCATCCCCATCACGAGGAGGAGGCGGCCGGTTCGGGACCTAAATCCGGGGAGGAACGGTAATGACAATGGCCCTCGCCGGCGGATCCGACTGGCCGTAGTAGGAATGAGCCTCAGAGGCATCGAAGTAGACGCTGTCGCCCGTCTGCAGGACGTGTTCTTCTGATTGATAGTTTATCGCGAGAATGCCTTCAAGAACGTGAACGAACTCGGAGCCTTCATGCGCATGCTCGCGCACCTCCTTTTCGGTACGGCGCGGAAACTCCGCCACGTAAGCGCAAAGGCTCTTATCGGAAGCGCCAAAGGTAAGCACTTCAAAGAAGTAGCCCGGGATGGCACTGTCGGGCCGTTCAGGAAAGCGTAACCGCTCCGCTGCCCGCACAACGGCAAACACCCGCTTGGCGCGTTTGTCCCCGAAGAAATGATCCAGCCCCACGTCGAACACCATCGCGATTCGCGCCAGGGTGGGAAGCGTGGGGATTAGCTTTCCATTCTCGAGCTGCGAGAGCATGGACGCCGACAGGCCGGTATGCTTTCCCAGGTCGACCAGGGCGATCTTCTTACGCAGACGAAGCTGCCGGAGCTTCGGGCCGATGTCGTAATGGGCCAAAGCTTTGCGGATTGTCCCATCCGTACTTTCAGCAGTCTTCAAACTCGCTTTACTGGAGCTTATATCTTGGCCCACTATTTCCGTGCCACTGAAGGCAGTCTCGTTGCTGTCTAGCAATGTGCTTGGCTCAGGAATAGAGTCGTTCATAGGGGCTTCAATCCCAATGGATTCAGCTGAAATGTGCCGGATGCAAAACCAGAAGCTGTATTGTAGTATCGCCGACGATAGGCTCGTGGGTCTATGCCAAAAAGGAGAGGACGGAGCCTTTGCCGAGCTCATGACCCGGCATCAGACTGCGGCGATGAAGCTGGCTGTTTCCATCCTTCGCGACAAACAGGACGCTGAAGACGAAGTGCAGAATTCCTTCTGGAAAGCCTATGAGCACATCGGACAGTTTCAGCAGGATGCAAAGTTCTCCACCTGGTTCACCAGGATCGTTGTCAATCAATGTCTGATGCGCCTTCGCAAAGCCCGGCGGGCGAAGTTCTATTACCTGGACGACACACCGGTTGGCGAGGAAGTGGTGACGATGGAATTGAAGGACAAGCGGCATTCTCCTGAACAAACCTTGGGCCAGACAGAAGTATCGAACGTTCTGCATGCTGAGATCCAACGCATTCCGCCCCTGCTGCGCCATGTGTTTCTTCTCCGCGATGTTCAACAAAAGCCAATGCCCGAAGTCGCAGAACTGCTAGGCATCTCCGTAGCCGCGGCAAAGAGCCGCCTCCTCCGCGCGCGAGCCGAACTGCGCAACCGCATGAAGCGCCACCACGGCCAAACCGGCCCGGCGACGTTGATGGCATAAGCGCGAAACGCATCGTGCCCTCAAGCCAGTCAATTCGAGCTCCGAAGCTGGACATGTCCCCTACTTGACAGCTCGCCACCCCTTGCCTACAATGTAGGCAACATGGCCGAACTGCTGGGCACTTTCGAGCACGCTGTTTTGCTGACCGTGGTCAAACTGGCAGACGACGCATATGGGCGCGGCATTCTTCGCGGCGTGCAGGTGGGCCTCGATCGCGAAGTGGCTGCCGGGGCGATATACGCCACACTCGATCGCCTGGAACAAAAGGGTCTGATTTCTTCGCGCCTCGACGAGGGCACGCCAGTGCGGGGCGGCCGCGCGCGACGCTACTATCGGCTCACCGCCGCCGGAGTTAATGCGCTGAACGAATCGAAATCGGCCCTGGAGCAAATGTGGCAAGGCACGAGATGGCCGCTGGAGGTGCCGACATGATTCCGGAAAATCCGCCGAGTTGGCTGCAAGATGCGCTCTTGCGTTTCTTGAAGGCGCGGGATCGCGAAACGATTTCGGGAGACTTGCTCGAAGAATACCGGGAAGAAAAAGTACCACGCCTAGGCGTCCTGCGGGCAAACCTTTGGTATCTGCGCCAACTGTTCAGCTTCGCTTCCATGCGAATGGTAGACGGGCGACCCGTACAACAAGTCTTGGTCCTCATGTGTTTCTTCGCTATCGCAGCAGGCGTCTGGCTGGGCACGATGGAACACATCCTGAAGCACGATGGCTATCGGGAACGTTCCGTTATTGCAGTCTGCATCGCAATCCAGGGCTTGGCTACACTGCTGTACCTTCTATTGCACGGACGCTTTCTGTTTCGAGGTCTCGTGATGACCGGCGCCGTCGCGATCATGTTGCTGGGAGGGTCCGCCATTCTCAGGATTTCGCGAGCTCAGCACTTCGAAGGCTTCGTGCTCCTGATTGGCTTGGCGTTGTTGCTGCAGGGCGCATTGACCCTTGCTACGTTACTCCGTACAGGCGATGAGGCTGGGACCAGGTAAACACCTATAAAACGGCGATTTCCGGTAATTCTCAACTTTCCGGGAACGACGGGTAGGATTTCGGAACGGTGATTTGCCCCGGCCGCTGCTTCTAATCCGCCGGCCTTCCCATCGTCAGTGCAACCGCATGCTCTCCGCGAACCAGATCCGCATAGGTTTCACGTTCCCGCGCCACATGCACGCGATCTCCGGAAACCAGTAGTTCACAAGCCCTGGGTCGCGAATTGTAATTGGAGGCCAACACAAAACCGTAGGCCCCGGACGTGCAAACAGCCAGAAGGTCACCCACTTTCACCTCCGGCATCTCACGGTTGCGCGCGAAGAAATCGCCGGTCTCGCATACGGGTCCCACAACGTCGGCAGTCATCCGGCCACCGCCGCCGAGCACATCGCGCTCGACCGGAAGAATCTCGTGATGCGCCTGGTACAAAGCCGGCCGAATCAGGTCGTTCATCCCCGCATCCACAATGACAAAGATCTTCGCGCCATTCTTTTTTACCAGCAGTACGCGCGTCAGCAGCACTCCCGCCTCCGCGACAATCGAGCGGCCCGGCTCCAGCATCAGCGTCAAGCCCAGCCCGTCCAATTTTGTTCGCAGTCGTTCGATAAACGCGTGTATCGGCATAGCGGTGTCGCTGGCCCGGTAGGGAACCCCCAACCCGCCGCCCAGATCCAAATACCGGATCGGCAACCCACGCGAACGCAGCTCCTTCACCAGGCTCAGCATCTTTTCAGCGGCTTCCAGCAATGGATCGGCTTCCAGAATCTGCGATCCAATGTGGCAGCTCACTCCCTCGGCAACAATCCCGGGCAACCCGGCAGCCCGGCTGTAGATCTCGGGGGCCTGCGCCATATCTACTCCGAACTTATGCTCCCGAAGTCCCGTGGAGATGTACGGGTGAGTCACGGCATTTACATCCGGGTTTACTCGAACGGCAATAGAAGCAGTGAGCTTCTCCTGCACGGCAATTCGGGAAATCTGTCCGACTTCCTCCTCCGACTCGCAGTTAAAGCTATGTATTCCCGACTGCAGTGCAAAGCGAATCTCGGTTTCGGTCTTCCCTACCCCGGAGAAAACGACCGTGTTCGCGGGGGCATCCACATTCAGAACACGGTACAGTTCGCCGCCCGATACAATGTCAAAGCCCGCGCCCTCCCTCGCCAAAACGCTCAACAGGGCCAGATTCGAGTTCGCCTTCACTGCATAGCAAACCCGGTGTGGCAATCCATCCAGAGCACTTCGATAAGCGCGAAAACGGCTGACGACCGCCTGCTTTGAATAGACGTACGTTGGCGTTCCGTATATCCTGGCGATGCCGGACAAATCGGTGTCCTCGCAGACCAAGGCATTCCCGCGATAAAAAAACTCCCCGTCTATCAACATGTATCTTTCAGGCTAAAGCACCTTCAGCGCAATCACGGTCTGGTCGTCGGTCAACGGCGTTGCGCCGCGAAAATCATCCAGCGCGCCGAAGATGGTCTGCGTAATCTGCTGGGGAGCCAGCCGGTATGTGGCCCGCATCAAATTGCGTAGGCGTTCCCGGCCGTACTCTTCCTCGTCGGCCGACAATTGGTCTTCCACTCCGTCCGAGTACAGCAGCAACAGGTCGTCAGGCTGCACGACGATTTTTGTCTGATCGTAGTCCTGATCATCGAGCAAACCGATCGGAACACCCTCGATGCGCGTACTTAGAATCTCACCGTTACGGCAGATCATCGGCGGAATGCCCCCGGCGTTCGCAATCGTGAACGTGTGGTTCGGCGCGTCCCAGGACAACAGCGACAGCGTTGCATATTGCGCGTCGATTTTTCGTTCCAGCAATGCCTCGTTCAGCATCCTCATCAGTTGCGCGGGGCTGCGTCGCCCTGGCGCCAGGATTCGCAACAGTCCGGAAATCAAGGCTCCATACAGCGCCGCCGCCGCGCCTTTGCCGCTCACGTCCCCGAAAGCGATCAGGCTGTACTCGCCTTTCTGCTCAAAAAAGTCATAAAGGTCACCGCTGATCTCCCGCGCCGGACGCGTCCGCACGCCCACATGCAGCCCCGCAATATCGGAAATGGCGCGCGGCAGCAGAACCGATTGCAGCTTGTACGCGGCCTTCAGGTCCTGCTCCATGCGCTGTTCACGTTGCGCCAGCACCTCGTAAAGCCGCGCATTTTCCACAGAGGTTGCGATCTGCGGCGTCAATAGCGTGAGCGCGCGAATGTGTTCATCGGTGAAGAACCCGTAGCGCGTACTTTCCAGGTCCAATACGCCGATCACGCGGTCTTGTAGAATCAGCGGTGCCGCCACCTCGGAGCGGATATCGGGGTGCGATGCTATGTAGCGCGGATCCTGCGTCACATCGCCCACCCGTATCACCTTGCGAGCTTCCGCCGCAGCCCCAGTCAGTCCTTTGCCAAACTCGATGTTGTCAATTGTGCCAGGCTGGTCGTACCGCTGTGAAAACCGGCAGTGCAGCAATTTCCGGTCTTCATCCACCAGAAAAATACTGAACGCATCGAAGTTAATCAAGGCGCGAATGGTCAAGGCGATCTTTGTCAGTAGCTCATCCAGATTCAGAATGGAGCTGAACTCCTGGGAAAGATGCGCTAATACACGCAGGGTCCGGTTCTGGCGTTCCACCCGGCGATATAGCCGGGCATTGTCGATCGAAACCGCAATACGGCTCGCAATCAATCCCAGCAGCGACTGATCCTGTTCAGAAAACGCGTTCAGTCGTGTCGATTGCAGATCGATGATGCCCACCAGCTTGCCCCGGATCAGCATTGGCACCGCCAGTTCCGCCCGCACTGCATCGAGCGCGTTCAGATACAGCGGCTCCGCCCGTACATCCGGGACTAGAAAAGGCTGCCGCGTAGCCGCTGCATGGCCCGTGATCCCTTCGTCATACCCGATGATGAGATTCTTCGCTACTTCATCCCGGTGTCCAATCGAGTACCGCATCCGAAGCGTACGCGTCCGCTCGTTATAAAGCAGAATGGCGAACAGCTCATACGGAATCACCTCATTGATAATGGCCGCGATGTTCGATAGCAGCAGATCGAGGTCCAGCGTCTCACTCGTGAGAGTACTGACCTCCAGCAGAAAATCCAGCAGCTCAACGCGTTCCCGAAAACGCGTCTGGCCTTCCCGTGACACCGGCATCTAATATGTATCTTCTCTTGAAGGCGCCAAACTTGTTTGGCTTATTTCACGAAGGATGCTGACGCCTGAACTGGTCCCAATGCGGTTCGCCCCGGCCCGTACCATTCCCTGCAAAGCCGCCCAGGTGCGCACGCCGCCCGAAGCCTTTACGCCCATTGAGCTGCCGACTGCCTCGCGCATTAGCTGAATGTCGTCGATGGTCGCCCCCGCCGTGGAAAAGCCCGTTGAAGTTTTCACAAAATCGGCCTGTGCCTCTGCCGCAGCCTCGCAGGCCGCCAGTTTCTCATCGCGCGTCAAAAGGCATGTCTCCAAGATCACCTTCAGGATGGCACCTTCGCCGTGCGCGGTCTCTGCCAGCACGGCAATCTCATCGCGGACACGCGCGGTGAAACCGGACCGTAACGCACCAATGTTCAAAACCATGTCCAGTTCGGCTGCGCCCTCTTCCAGCGCCTGGCGCGCCTCCGCCAGCTTTACCTTCTCCTGGCTGGCTCCCAACGGAAAACCGACCACGGTACACACCCGCGAGTAACCGTCCCGCAGCGCCTTTGCAGCCAAAGGCACCCAACAGGGATTCACGCAAACTGACACAAACCCAAAATCCCGCGCCTCCTGGCAGAGACGGGCTATCTCGCCTTCGGCCGCATCCGGCCTTAAAAGCGTATGGTCAATCAGCGAAGGAATAGAGGATGGGATCAGCAGGGATTCATTCACGGGCGACGAAAGGGAGGGCATCCACTCCGAAATGGAAGCGGTACTTCCAAAATATCACGCAACCCCGCCATCAGCCTTCGCCTTTTCTCCCCGTCTGCTCGCAAACCCAACACAAACAACTTCTTGCCGCGCTCGTCCATGCTGTAGGGAACTGAACATGCGCTTAAAAGATAAGGTCGCCATTATTACTGGAGCGGCCACCGGTATCGGCCAGGGGATCGCCCTTCGTTTTGCACAGGAGGGAGCGGCTGTCGTTGTCGATTATGTCGGCAAGCCCGATGCTCCGAAGGAAACCCTGGAGAAGGTGAAAGGTGTGGGAGGAAAGGCAACGGCCGTGGAGGCCGACGTGTCCAACTCCGAACAGGTTCAGCATCTGATCGCAAGCGCCGTACAGGCCTACGGCAAACTCGACATTGTCGTCAACAACGCTGGAATAGAAAGCAAGTACCACTTCATTGATTACCCCATCGAAAAGGTCCGCCAGATCATCGAAGTGAATCTGATTGGTCCTTTCCTGGTGGCGCAGGCTGGAGCCAGGCAGATGATCAAGCAGGGCCACGGTGGACGAATCATCAACATTTCGTCCGTTCACGAGGATCTGCCCATGCCTACGAACGCGCCCTACTGCGCTTCAAAGGGCGGTCTGCGTATGCTCGCCAGAACCATCGCGGTCGAACTTGCCAAAGACAACATTACCGTCAACAACATCGGCCCCGGAGCCATCTACACCCCGATTGACGCCGACATCGAAGCTCAGCCAGAAATGGAGAAGGCATTGATGGGCGAGATTCCTCTCAACCGGTGGGGCCAGCCCGCGGATGTAGCGGCGGTTGCCGTTTTCCTCGCCTCCGACGAGGCCAGCTACGTTACCGGCTCTACCTATTTTGTGGATGGCGGTATGCTCCGCCAGTCTGGCAGCTACTAAAAAGGGTGCCGAAGCACTACGCTTTGGCACCCGCACGCCTTACAACAGCGGCTTCCAATCCTACGCGCGAGCCGAACTAGCCGACCCGCCCGTCACGCGATAGAAGGAATCGCGTGCTACCGGCGCAATCAGGTTCCACACCTTCTCCGCCGTCGTCTTTTCTTCGCTTTGAATCTGACGCGCCAGCCCTTCAGTGACGCTGTCGCCCGCTGCCTGGGCCGCCGTCGCGAGACTTTCGTACATTGCTATTTCGCTATTCTCTACCGAATACGCGATCATCAAGTCCTGAGTCGTCCGCTCCTCCTTCTCGTGCCCTATCGACGCGGCCTTCGGCGCATTGCTGAACAGATGCGCCAGGATATTCTTGGCCGTGGAGGTACTGCCTCCCAGGGCCTCCAGTCTGCTTGTCAACCGCTCGTACTGGCTTTTCGTCTCCTGAGCATGCTGCGCGAACAGGGATTTTGCCTGCTCGTTATCGCCTTCCTTCGAGAATGTATTGAGCTGTGTCTCAAAGCTCTTCTCTGCCGCGATCGCGTCCACAAGATAACGCTTAATAACATCCGTTGCTGTTTCTGCCATAGTCTTCCTTTTTAGTGATTAAGATCTACCCGCTTCACATCCCGTGCCGCGGTCACATCCTGTGGACTAGATAGCAATCGGACGGTTTCTAATTTGAATTCCCTGGAAATTACCTAACTTTATCGAGCTTGTTCCCTCAATCGGGCAGTTTTAACAGAACTAAAACTAGAGGAGTAGAATGTCTGAGAACTTCGCCACATTCACCTCATGGCCCACTTCGACATCGATTCTCCTTATCCACTTACCCCGGAACACATCGCCTTTTACCGCGAGAACGGCTACGTCAAGTTGAAAAACGTACTTTCGCCCGAAACGGTGGACCATTACCGGCAAATCATCTCTGCGAAAGTGACGGAGCTCAACACTCTTCATCTCCCCATGGAGCAGCGCACGGTTTACGAGAAGGCATTTCTACAGATCATGAACCTTTGGACGAAAAGCGAGGATGTAAAGACATTCGCGATGAGCCAGCGATTGGGCCGCATCGCCGCTCAACTGATGGGCTGCCGAGGCGTTCGCATGTACCACGATCAGGCGTTATATAAGGAAGCGGGCGGTGGCATCACGCCGTGGCACGCCGATCAATACTATTGGCCAGTCGACTCGAATCACACCGTCACGGCCTGGATTCCGCTGCAGGACACTCCGCTCGAAATGGGACCGCTGGCCTTCGCGCCCGGCAGTTATCGCATCGAGACCGGCCGCGATCTGGAAATCGGCGATGAAAGCGAACAGAAGATTCAGCGCAGCCTGAAAGCCTATCCCGTGCACGAAACGGCATTCGAACTGGGCGAGGTGAGCTTTCACTCAGGATGGACTTTT
The DNA here is from genome assembly GCA_035475295.1 of Bryobacteraceae bacterium. Lineage (GTDB taxonomy): Bacteria > Acidobacteriota > Terriglobia > Bryobacterales > Bryobacteraceae > Bog-105. The sequence continues at coordinate 41,905 of DATIMM010000038.1, read as the reverse complement.
CACCGCGCCGGAGCCAACTCCACCAATCGGCCGCGCGAGGTCTTCACGATCATCTACGTGGATCAGGACATCCATCTCACCGAGCCCAGGAACAAGGATCAGCAGAACGACCGGCAGCGCTGGTGCCCGGGCGTGGAAGTGGGCGGCGTTCTCGACTCGCCTCTGAATCCCGTCATCTACAGCGAGGCGGGGTGACGCCCGCCAAACCACTCCACACCCTCGCCTCGCTTTCGGCCGTCGACATCGCCATCATCGGACTGTACTTCGGCGCGGTCATCCTTCTCGGCATTCTTCTGAAACGCAAAGTCCGAACCGGCGAGGACTTCTTTATTGCCGGCCGCGAAATGACGGCGTGGATCGCCGGGCTCAGCTTCGTTGCGGCGAACATGGGCGCGCTCGAACTTATGGGCTGGGCAGCCGGAACTTACCAATACGGAATGCTCGCCATGCACTGGTACTGGGTCGGCGCCATCCCCGCCATGATCTTTCTGGCACTGGTGATGATGCCGTTCTATTACATCTCGAAAACGCACTCCGTGCCCGGCTACCTGAAGCTGCGCTTCGGCGAATCGACTCGGGCGCTCAGCGCGCTCTCATTCGCCGGAATGACGATCCTGGTCTCCGGCATCAACATGTTTGCCATGGCGAAAGTGATGGAGGTGATACTCGGCTGGAATCTCACCTTCTCCATCGGGATCTCCTCGGCCACCATCGCGGTCTATGTCACGCTGGGCGGCCTCACCTCGGCCATCTTCAATGAGGTGCTTCAGTTCGTTCTCATCTGGCTTGGGGCTCTGGTGGTTCCTATCCTCGGTCTCGCTGAATGCGGAGGTTACGACGGCCTGCGTAACCGCATCCTTCACGACGCCTCTCTCCCCAACGGTTTTCTCCATCTTTGGACCAACACGGCCCACTTCAGTGCTAATCCGATGGGCATTCATTGGACCGGCATCGTCTTCGGCCTCGGCTTTGTCGGAGCCTTCGGCTACTGGACCACCGACTTCCTGGTCGTCCAAAGAGTTATCGCAGCCAAAGACCTGCGTTCGGCCCAAATGGCCCCGATCATCGGAGCCTTTTTCAAACTGCTTGTCCCTTTCATCGTCATCCTGCCCGGCCTCATCGGGGTCGCTGTCCTCGCTGGAGAAAACGCAGGCCGTGGACTTCTGCCTGAATCCACCGCCCTCGCGGGGCAACACACCTATAACGAAGTCCTTCCTTTGCTACTGGTCCGGTATGCGCCCCCGGGCCTGCTCGGTCTCGGCATTACGGCGCTCATCGCCGGATTCATGTCCGGCATGGCCGGCAACATCAGTGCCTTCTCCACCGTTTGGACCTACGACCTCTACCGTCCGCTGCTGCGCTCGAACGAAACCGACGCGCACTATCTCGCCATCGGGCGCTGGAGCACCGTCGGCGGCGTACTTGTCAGCATGGGCGCTGCCTATCTTGCCATGCGCTTCAACAGCATCATGGATTACGTGCAGGCGCTCTTCAGCATCCTGGTGACGCCGCTCTTCGGAACCATTATCTTGGGGATGCTATGGAAGCGGGCCACACCCGCTGCCGGCTTCTGGGGCCTGCTCGCCGGCATCGCCTCGTCTCTTGGAATGTGGCTCTGGGTCCGGCAGGTTCCATCCGCGCTCTCCATCATCGCGCTCTCACCGGACGCAGAGCCCATGGCCGAGAACTTGTATCGCATGCTCTGGTCGTGGCTTGTCTGTGTCCTCGTCACCGTCGGCCTGAGCCTCCTGACGAAACCGCAACCCGAATCAGAACTGCGGGGTCTGGTCTACGGCTGTACTAACTTGCCCCAGCAAAAACAATATCCTCTGGTTTACCGTCCGGCCTTCTGGGGATGCGCAGTGCTGTTTGTCTTCCTTTATCTCCAGTGGCTCTTCCGATGAAACCTCACCGGCCTCAAACAGAGTTCTCCGTCTGGTTCTACATCGGAGCACTCTTACTTGTCTACGGCTTTCTGCTCATCGCGGCCGGAATCTATCAGCTTTCGCACCCACCCACAACCGTCCTCGCGGAGTACCATGCAACGCTCTGGGGCGGAGTTGTTCTCCTGCTTCTCGGGGCGCTCTACACATTCATCTTCTGGCCCAACCGAAGCCGCCGCAAACATTGAATCAGCTTACTCGGCCGGCAGCCCTGCCTGTGCCACAATCTGCCGTAAATCCCCCGACGAAATCAGAGGAAGTTGAATCTGCAGGTTGTCATTCTCCTTCACCTGCACGTCGGTCGCCTTTGGTTGCAAGGCCTTCAAAAAGTCCGGATTCAGCATCTCTCCCGCTTCTATCTGCTCGAGTGCGTACGCCCGGTAGTGCCCCGGCGGAACTTGCTTTAGACTGAAGCTGCCGCTTGTGTCCGTGCTGGCCAGATGAATGCCCGACCCATCCGCGTTCAGAGTGTCCGAAACGAGAAGAATTTGACCGGACGGCGCAGACTGCGGAGCCGAGCCGTTCTCCTGGGGCGGCTTGATGCTTCCGCCCACCTCCGCCGCGCCGTAGCGGAAAACCAAGTCCAGCTCGCCCCCCACCCCGCCGCTTAAATCAAGCTCCTTGCCGAGAATGTCTCTGGAGCCGTATGTTGCCGAAGCCAGATACGTTCCCTGCGGCGCGTTCGTGTCAATAGTGTATTTGCCGGGCAGCACATTGTCCAGAGCAAACGCGCCATCGGTTCCAGGATTCGTCCGGGGTACTCCCATCATGCCCATCGGCTCCGCCGGCACCAGGGTCAGATGTGCGGTGGTGATATCAACCGGTGAATTACCCACGGCGCTTCCCTCAAGGCTCACCCGTCCGCGCAAAGACCCTGCGGTAGCAATCGGCAGGTCCACCCCGTTGACATCACCCGATGCCACATCCACGTTGACTCTGCCCAGAGCCCGAACCTCACCCGACATTCTCAATAGAGTGAGAACGTATGCGCCTGGAGCAACGCCCGGAATATCGAAGCTGCCGTCCGGTTTCAAGTTACCCTGGCCGTCAAAGAAAAACATTGCCGAGTCCTCGCGGGGCGACAAGTTTACTGCGCCTCCCGCCTTCAAACCAGAAGGCAATGCGCCCGCCACTTTGCCCCGCACATGATACGTTTGTGCCTCCTGCATTTGAATGTTCGTGCCAGGTGCATCCTGCCCCACTTTCAACTCGATGGGAGTAGCACTCGCAAGAGAGTTCGCTGACGGAAAGCACGTGCGAACAGGCCGGATATCAGGCTTTCCCGGCGGCGGCGGCAGTTCCGGATTGCCCATGCGGCTCGCCGGAAACGGCTGCACACAAAAGTAGTACTTACCAGGGGACAGATTCATCATCCGATACTCGCCCAAGTCGTTGATTTGGGCGCCGCCGAGCGGAAGGTATCGCTGCTTGCCGCGCCACCAGCTTTGGGTCAGCGCCTGAACCATGCCGCCCTCTACAGGATCTCCATCGGCATCCACCACCTTGCCGGAAGCTACGGGTTGCGGGGAAAGTGTCAGCGCTAGCCCCGTTAGCTGCTGTCCGGGACTGAGCGTGAGTATCGTTCCCATCTGCATCGGCCCCTTCGCCCCATAGTTGAATCCCAAGAAACGGCCTTTCTGGGCCGAAAGCGTATATTGGCCGGGCTCGATCCCCTCTATCTGAAATAAGCCGTCAGCGGCAGAGGCTGTGGCGTATCCTTGTCCGGTGGAGCTCGGACCACGAAAGGCCCCGGTTGCCTCAGCGGCAGAATTTCGCGCAATTAGCCGTATGGTGACCTTTTTCAACGCCTCGCCGGTTAGCGAATTCGTCACCTGCCCGCCCAGCACGCATCGCTTCTCAGGCGGAGTATTGCTGGCCGGAGGAGCAAGCTGGCCGCCTCCTGTCGAATTGAAAATTACTCCCTGCGCGGCAGCCGCAGGCGATAACACTACACAACCAATGAACAGGAAAACGGACGGGGCAAAGCCAGCGACACGACCGCACACGGGTTTGTACAAACGGCACCTCTCCAGTCAGCCAGCCCAGTATATTCGGAGCAACTCCACCCCGGCAAGGCAGTACCGTGCGCGCCACATTTCGCGAATCTGATCCTCACAGGTCAACCCATCTCCCGTTCAGTCGTTGGTCAGTTCCTGCTCCAGCTTCTTCAAACTTGGCTTCTCGCCGAGCACAATGAGGAAGTCACCCGCTGATATTTGGGAATCCGCGGGAGGATTAAAGATCATCTGCCCGTCCGAGTGGCGGATAGCGAGCACAATAACGTTCAGGTCCTTATGGGACAGAATCGTGCTCAGCGTCCTGGGCACGAACTTCATTCCCAACCCTACGCGCAGCTGTTCCATCATGATCTTGGGACCGACCGCGGTGGTGGCGAATTCGAGAAATTCAACCACATGCGGCCGCAGCAACGAGTGCGCCAGGCGGCGTCCCGCCATCGTGTAGGGAGCGAAAACCGTATCGGCTCCGGCCCGCCGGAGTTTCTCTTCCGCCTGTTCTTCAGAGGCGCGGGTAACGACAATAAGGCTCGGGTTGAGTGTCTTGGCCGAGAGAATAATGAAGAGATTTTCGGCGTCGGAAGGAAGGGCTGCGATCAGGCCGCGCGCCTGCAAAACGCCGGCCTGACGGAGGTCGTCATCATTGGTGGCGTCCGCGAGAATCGCGAACATCCCGGCTTCCGAGGCGCGTTTGACCCTCTGTTCGCTGCGATCGAGTACCAGAAAGGGAACATTGGCGCGCTGCAATTCACAGGAGGCGTTACGGCCGACCCTCCCGAAGCCACAAACGATGAAATGATCGTGTAATCGCGAGATCATACGCTTTCTCCTTCTCTTGCCATAGCGGTCTTGCAATTCCAGCTCGATAACGGTCTGCGTCAGCGCGCCGACAGCGAAGAACATCGCACTGACGCCGAAGAAGATGAGGAACGAATTGAAGATCCTGCCCGTGTGACTAAGTGGCCGGACCTCCTGATATCCCACCGTCGTAATCGTTATGAGCGTCATGTAAAACGCATCGAAAACTCCATACCCTTCGAGAAGAGAAAAGCCGACTGTGCCGATACAGAGCATCGTCAGCAGGGTTCCGGCGATAAGCAAAGCTCGCCGGAGCAGGCGGCCGTTCATGAAGGCCTCGTTTTAAGAGTGGAACGGGAATCTCGGTCCAGGCACTTTCGATCATCACAATACGACACAATCAATCCCATCGGTGCCCCTGATCTAGGGGCCGCGCCCCGCTAGTCGCTCTCCAGACTCTATCAGCAGTGCCCTTTAATGGATCCGATTCGAGTGGCTCTCAGTGTAGGCCCAGAAAGCGAGGTAGATTCTCCGCCGTCCCGCCGACTGCGCGGGCCAAACTCAATTTCGCGATATTGTGCGCAAACACGCTATCGATGTAGTCCAGCTCAGCCGAAGATACCGACTGCTGCGCCTGCACAACCTCAACGTTGTCACTCACGCCGGCACTGAAGCGTTGTCGCGTCAATTCCAAGTTCTGCTTTGAAACCTCGATATTCCGCCGCGCTACCTCCACCTGCTGAGCCGCCGAACGCAAGTCGAGAAATGCATTTCGAACTTCACTTTCCACTCGGGAGCGCGTATCTTCCAACTCCGCCCGCCGCTGGGCCAGTGCTGCGGATGCTTGCTCCATATCGCCCCCGGCCCGTCCCCCCTGCCAGATGGGCATGCTCAACGTTCCAACGACGGCAAACGTCCCATGTGCCTGATTCGGATTTGTTCCGATTGCTCCATAATCCGCGCTCAAAGACAACGATGGCAGTCGTTCGGCGCGCGCCGCTGCATGCGTCAGTCGAGCCGCCCGGACTTGCGCCTCCGCTGCTTTCAGGTCAGCCCTGTGCTCATAGGCTTCTTTCAAAGCGGCCTGCTCGTCCAGGTCAGGCGCGGCAACAAACGGCACGTCATCACGGATCTGGAACGCATCCGTCGGAGGCAGTCCAGTCAACCTTGCCAGGTTGATCTTCTGTTTGGAAAGATCATTTTCAAGAGACACTAATCGCTGGCGCTCGGTCAACAACTGCACCTCGCTCCGATTCAGGTCCGTCAGGGCCAGTACTCCCGCTGCACGCTGCTGCGAGGCCTGATCGAACAATGCTTTCGCCGTTTCCACTTGCGACCGCTCCGTTCGCACCCTCGCCTCCGCTGCCATCACCTGCATATACGCTCCGCCCACTGCCAGCACCACCAGATCTCCAGCGTCCTGGGCGGATTGTTCGCCCGCGTGCACCAACTCTTTCGCCGCGCGGTAGTTATCGATCTGGGTGATATTTGCCACCGTCTGCGTCAATCGCGCGCGCAAGTCGAAATAGTTGAACGGACCGACCACTGAGGGGATGCTGAATCCGGGAAACGGCGAGTTGATGCGAACGCCTAACGCCCTTAAGTTTGTCTGCTGAACCGTTTCTGTAAGCGAACTATTCAAATTGGGAAGCAAGGCGGAGCGCACAACTTTCATTTGCCCTCGCGTCTGCCGCACTCCCTGTTCCAGCCCCACTTGCCCCAGGTTGAATGCCAGCCCCCGCTCAATCGCCTCTTTGAACGACAACGTGCCCGAAAAAGGATGAGAGGCGCCACTGACGCTCCCGCTATACGCCCCCTGTGCCTGCACCGATGTGTTGAGCGTGTTCACGCTGGTCGTCGTTCCCGGCGTCGGAGTTTGGATAGCCGTAACGGACCCGTTCTGTGTGCTTCGGCCTGAAAGAGGCAGCGGAGTTGCCGTAGGCGTTTGTGTCGGAACGCTTTGGCCCGGCAACTGCGCATGCGCCTCACCGGCAAAAAGCAGGAGAGCGGCCAGCGGGCCGGCACTCCACTTGAATGCGAAATTTCTTTTCATCGTCCGTCGACTCCTACCCGAACTGTTTGCGAAAACGCCAGACACTCAGCGAAACCAGCACCACAGTGAACAAAAGGAGTGCGAGAAAGTTCGGCCATAATGTTTCCAGTCCTGTGCCCTTCAGAAGAACGGCGCGAGAGATCACGCCGAAGTGATAAATCGGATTGAATCGGGTGACTGGTTGCAGCCAGTGCGGCATGGCCTCCACCGGCGTGAGCGCTCCCGATAACGTTGCCAGTGGCGGGTTCACGAAAAAACTCGTTAATTGGGCCTGCTCTGCGGAAGTGGTGAATGTCGCAATCACCGTCCCAATCCCGATGCCCGACAAGACGCAAAGCGCTGCTCCGGTAAAGACCAGCAGGAAGCTGCCGTGAAAGGGTACATGAAAGACCAGGCGCATCAGTGCCGTCGCCATCAGGGCCATCAGGCACAGCAGGAGAAACAGCGGTACGATCTTCGCAACTATAATTTCCGAAGTCTTCGCAGGCGACATCAGAAGCTGCTCGATCGTTCCCCGCTCTCGCTCCTTCACCATAGCCGCCGCGGACACAAGCGAACCATTTAGAATGCACAGCAATCCGAAGATTCCGGTAACGGTGAACCATGAACTGACAAGCCCCGGGTTGTACAGAAAGGCCGGCGTCACGCTCACCCGGCCACGGCGGCTGATAACAGGAGCGCTCATCTGGCGGACGTTCGCATGCAGTCCCGAGCCTGGCAACCTCGTGTTGTACGCGGCGACCACGGCTTCGGCATAGGCTTGCGCAATCGTAGCCGTGTTCGCATCCATTGCATTCAATAAAAACTGAACGTCCGCTGTTGTCCCGCGCTGGAGTTTTCGCGCGAAGTCGTAGGGAATGACAACGCCGCCTTTCACTTCGCCGCGGCTAAGCGCTCCCGTCAAATCCTGGAGCGACAAATATGTCGCCGACAATCGGAACGCTCTGCTTTCGGTAAGAGCGGCCACCAGCTCGCGGCTTTCGGGCGTGCGGTTTTGGTCCACCACGCCCAGCTTCAAGTTCGTCACCGTCGAACTCAAAACGAAACCGAAAAGCAAAATCTGCAGCGTGGGCGGAATGATCATTGAAAGCGCCAGTCTCCGGTCACGCCGGATCTGGCGGAACTCCTTTTGCATCAGTGCCGCCATTCGTCCGCTGAACAGACCATCCGGCAGTAGCGATTGAAGCAGTTTCGACATCGTCTACGCCTTCACCTGCATGCGCCTCATGTTGCGCCACGCGAGCAGGTAGAAAATCAACCCGATTACTCCGATGACGATCACGCTCGACCAGGCCGATGGCCAGCCGCCCCCTTGCAGCAGAGCATCCCGTACGACGTAGATGTAGTACTTACCCCAAATGAAATCCGAGATCCATCGCAATTGCGGCGGGATGTTCTCGATCGGGAATATCAACCCGGAAAGGAGAAACACCAGCAGGAATCCGCCTAGAGCAACCGCCTGCATCGCCGCTGCCTGACTCGGGATTGCACCGCCGATCAGAGTTCCGAATGCGGCTACGCAGAAGCAGTAAAGAACGGTCGCCGCAAGAAAGGGCGTGGGGTCGCCCGCGAATCCGAGTCCGAAGTAAGTGAACAGCATTACCATCAGCGGCACGCACTCGCACAGGCCGACGATCGTGAAGGCTAATATTTTCCCGAGGAGAAATTCATGTGCGGAGATGCTCGAAACGTAAACCTGCAGGATTGTATTGTTCTCACCCTCCTTCGCCATTGCCAGCGACGCCAGCAACGGTGCGAACATGGAAACCGCCAGCACAAACACTCCGGGCCCCGAATACTTCTTGCTCGAGAGCCCAGGGTTATACCAGAGTCTGATCTCCGCTTGTACCGGCACTCCTCGTGTTACTCCGGCATGCAGTTCGTTATAGGCGCGCACAATCTGGCTCGCATCTGCCGAAATCAGGGTTGCCGTGTTCGAGTCCGACGCATCGATCAGCATCTGCACCGGCGTATTTACACCACGCGACAGGTCACGCCCGAAGTGCTCGGGTATGATCAGAGCCGCTCGTGCACGGTTGCGCAAAAACGCCCGCTCCGCGCGCTGGTCCACCGGCCAGGACACAACATGAAACGAGAGGGCGTTCCTGAACCTCTCAACGAAGTCACGCGACGCGGCCGAATCGTCGAAGTCCTGCACAATGATCGGCAGACCTCCCACCTTCAGCGCGATCGAGGTTCCCATCAGGAACAGCAGAATACAAGGAAGAACCAGAGTTAACGCCAAGGCGAGCCGGTCGCGCAGGATTTGCGTCAGCTCTTTTCGCGTTTGTGCCAGCACTCGCCTCATAATCCGGCCCTCATTCCTCGGCGGCTACTTTCCCTTGCACCCGCGCCTCTTCCACTACACGGATGAACACGTCCTCCAGGGAATAGCGTTGTTCTCTGGCACTCAGGACTTGAATGCCCGCTGCCTCCAAATGCGCTCTGGTCTGCTTCTCCGCCGCTGCCGCATCCTCGTCGGAGATCACATGCAATCGGTCGCCGAACAGCGACACTCGCCAGCGCTCCGTGTTTTGCTTCAGTAAGTCTGCCGCCCGCTGCGGCTGATCTACGACAAACTCGATCAGATGACCGCGCTGGCCAGCTTTGATCCCGGTAGGTGTTCCCTGCGCAACCAGTTCGCCCGCTACCATAAAGCCAAGCCGGTTGCACTGTTCCGCTTCTTCTAGATAGTGCGTTGTGACCAGGATGGCCGTGCCTTGGTCCGCAAGATTGTTGATCATCCGCCAGAACGCGCGCCGCGCCAGCGGATCCACGCCCGATGTCGGCTCGTCTAAGAACAGGATGCTCGGCTCGTGCGAAATCGCCGCGCCGAATGCAACACGCTGTTTCCATCCGCCCGGTAACGTTCCCGTGATCTGTTCCTGTTTACCCTCCAGACCCGAAAACTCCAGCACCCAATTTTTCTTCTCCGCGCGTTCTTCTTCCGGAATGCCGTACACTCCAGCGAAGAACTCCAGATTCTCGCGTATTGAAAGATCGTCATACAACGAGAACTTTTGAGACATATACCCGATCCGCTCCCGGACCGCGGGCGTCCGCAAACTTCCTCGCCGCCCCGCCAGTTCCATAAGCCCGCTCGTCGGTTCCAGCAATCCGCAGAGCATCTTGATCATCGTCGTCTTGCCGGCCCCGTTAGCTCCAAGCAAACCGTAGATCTCCCCGTATTTGACCTGGAGGGAAACGTCCTTCACTGCCACGAATGAGCCGAATTGCTTGGTAAGCTTGCCGGCGCCGATAGCAGTCCCGCCTCTCAGGTCGGCGTGAGGGTGCTTAGCGGGGAATGGCTTCGTGCTAATGCTGTGCCCCAGACTTCGCAAGCGGCCGACAAACGTGTTTTCCAGTGTCGGCTCATCGATGCGAATATCCTCAACCGCCAGCCCCGCCGAATCGAGAACTTCCGTAGCGGCTCTCTTCGCTTTTTCCGGCTCGGCTGCCAACAAATCCAGCCGGTCTCCGAAGCGCTGTACGTCCATCAAGAGGCGGCCCTCTCCCACCTCCTTGTTCAATAAGCGCTCCGCCTGTCCTAAGTCCGCGGTCCGCAATTCCAGCCGCTTCGCGTGTAGGCTGCTGCGTAGTTCCGCCGGCGTGCCCACCTGCTGGATCTCGCCTTCATGGATAAACGCCACGCGATGGCAGCGCTCCGCCTCGTCCAGGTAAGGCGTAGCGATCAGAATCGTCAGTCCTTCCGCCGCGAGATGCACCAGCGTGTCCCAAAACTCACGCCGCGAAACCGGATCGACGCCTGTCGTCGGCTCATCCAGCAGCAACACGCGGGGCTCCGGTACCAGTGCGCACGCCAGGGCCAGCTTCTGTTTCATGCCGCCACTCAACCGCCCCGCCAGACGGTCCTGAAAGCGGTCCATATCAAACATCTGCAGGTACCGCAGGCCGCGCTTCTTGATCTCGTCTTTCGGAACGCAGCGCAACTCGCCGATGTAGCGGATGTTCTCCATCACGCTCAAATCCGGATACAGGCTGAAGGATTGCGTCAGATAACCCGTCTCCGAGCGCGCCTCCCGAGCCGGTTTTCCAAACACGCGAGCTTCCCCCGAGCTCGCCTCCATCACTCCCGCCAGAATTTGAAAGGAAGAAGTTTTGCCCGCGCCGTCCGGCCCGATCAGCCCAAAGATCTCCCGCTCCTTGACCTCCAGGTCCACGCCGCGCACAGCCTGCACCGGTCCGTATCGCTTCCATAGCTTTGAAAGCTGGATGGCCGGCGCGGTGCTGGCAGGCGAAGACCGTTTCTGCCGGTCGGGAACGACAGATGCGGCGGTCATTGCGTCCTCTTGTGATCCGGCCAGGTATCGCCCGCAACCAGGATCTCGCCATCGGCTGGCATACCGGGCTTGGCATATCCGATGCCGCCTTTCAATTGCAGCTTTACCCCGATAACCTGCTTCACGCGGTCATCGCGAAAGTACGTGTTCTCGGGCGTGAACGTCGCTTGCGGATCAATGCGCGACACATACGCATCAATCGGCTCATTGGGATGCGAGTCCAGGAATACATGCGCGTGCTGTCCTAATTTGACTTTCCCGATCTGCCCCTCCGGCACGTAGCCGCGCAGGTACACTTTGCTGAGGTCCAACACGGTAGCCACTGCAGTACCGCCTGTCACCACTTCGCCGGGTTCGGCCGAACGCGTCACCACCGTGCCATCGAACGGCGCGCGGATGATCAGGTCCGCTCGATTGGCCTCCGCTTCGCGAAGCAGGAACTTCGCCTGTTCCGTGTCCGCGGCCGCGCTTGCTATCTCCGCCCGTTGCTGCAGGATTTGCCGCTTCACCGCACTCGCCTGAGATTCACGTACGCCGGCTGTCGTCAGATTCGCACGTGCCGCTTCCAGAGCGCCTCGCGCTGCCTCCACTCTACGCTGGCTGGCTGCGACCGCCGCTGCCTGCTGTTCTGCCACGGCGGCCGCTTGTTTGCCTTGCCGCTCCGACACGGCTCCGGTTTGCGCCAGCTTCGTATAAGCATCGCGATCGAACGCCGCCAGGCTGTAGGAAGCTTCCTGTCGCTTCAGATCCGCCTCGGCCGCCGCAAGATCTGCAGCAGCCTGCTGCACACGTCCCTCGGCATCCGCGCGTGCTTGTCCCGTTTGCAAGTTAAACTGCTTGAGTTGTTCTTCGAGAACGGCGACTTCATCCCGCGCAGAAGCCGACCTCGCCTGTGCCGCCAGCAGCGCCGCGCGCGCCTGTTGCTCCCGCGCACGCACCTGCTCATCGTCCAGGCTGGCAACGATCTGCCCGGCCTTCACATGATCGCCTTCGCGTACCGTGATCTCCACGATGCGGCCCGGCGTCTTGGGCGCTATCGCCGAATCGTCGCCCTCGATGCGCCCGCTGAGTGCCACGATACTGTCGGGCACCGGCGGTATGTGGAAGAAAATGCGCCACACCATGATCGCCGCCCCCACCAGTACAAGCGCAACAACCAACCGCACCACCACTTTGCCCCGCGTTCGAGCGGGCGGGGGTTCTGCCTTCCGCGGCGCCTCCGCCTCCGGTGCCTCCTTTCCCTGCCTTAGCGCTACGGTCGTGTCACTCATGTTTGCCTCCCGAGTTATCTGGTGTCCCTGGCCGAACGCGTTTCCTTAGTTTGCCCGCCACTCGCCACCATGTGGCCGAAGTATGCCTGCGCCATTCGATTCACATCCAGATGATGAAAACGTTCGAACAGCCCTGTCCAAATCACCGCTAAAAGCATGGGGGCGATCAATAGCTGCGGAAATTCAACCAACATGTCGTCACCCAGCTCACCCCTCTCGGTCGCGCTCTGCACGAGCTTCCGAATTGCGTCGAGGCCCGGCTGAACCACCACGCGGTAGTAAACCTCGGCCAGCTTCGGAAACCGCCCCGCCTCCCCGATCAGCAATCTCAGCACCGCTCCCCGCCGTGTACCAACCACGTCATCCAACACCGGCAACAGCGTGAGTTCGAAGAATTCGCGCAAAGAACCGCCAGACGCCGCTACCGACGCCGCGGTGTCTACCTTCGGCCGGATCTCCTGCTTCACAATCGCCTCGAATAGCGCTTCTTTATCACTGAAGTTCAGATAAATCGTTCCTTTGGCTACACCGGCCCGCCGCGCTATGTCTTCCATCCGCGCCGCGGCAAATCCTTTTTCGACAAACTCGTCCAGCGCGGCATTAATGATGGCGGTTCGCCGTAATGCGGCGCTCTCGGACCGCCGGTTTGTAGTTTTCCGTGCTGCTACTTTCTGGGCCAAAGCTGATTATATTCCTGACTGACTGGTCAGTCAATGCGTATATTTGAACGAAAACGGGCGGCCGCATCATCGACTTACATCTCGAAGAGATCAGCTACAGGATCACCGTACGTGTGCCGTGATAGTCCGAAACAGCGATTCGTTTCCGCAATCCGCCAGGCCAGAGAGACAGTTGGATCTCCACCGCTTGCCCCGTCTGCTCCATACTGAGCCAGGCGAAAGGGGCATCGGGCCGCGCTCGATTCCCCGCATCAAGAATGATATTCACAAGCGAATGCTGATCCGGGTGAGAAACATACAGCATGAATATCGAGTGGAACACCACGGTCGCAACACCTGACGGCATCCGGTCCAACTGAGCGGGAAGCCAGTCGATCGCATTGGCGCGCTCTATCTTTGCCGGTGTGGCGCCTGCAATGTCACTCGCCCTTAAGAGCAAGCGGAACCGGTCCATCTGGTCTGGCCAGACGAAGGACAAAAGCGTCCGTCGCCCGTCGGCTGTAGTTGGATCAATCGGGTGTAAGTCACATCCGGACCGTTCGCTAACCGTGACCACTCCGCTCAGGTCCGGACCGGATTCACCAAACGGGTTCACGAAGTGCACCGGCGATGAAGAAGGACCCCATGCACCGGAAGGCGTATCGTAGCGGTAACAGTCCCAACGAAGATTCAGACCTGCGCTGCAGCCGAGTTCAAGTAATCGCAAAGGCATATTCGCCCACTTTGCGGCGGCAAGAAAACCCGGAAGCAGAGCGCAAGACCGGGCGACTTCGTTGGTCTGAACAGATTCAGGCAAGCTGTCCAGGACCAAATCTCCGCACCGCCTCAACTCGCGTTCAAGCGTTTGCCAGGCGGCATCGGCCTGGGGCACTCCGCCCATGCTCGGATAGAATGCGGCCAGTTCTGGAAGTTGATTTGCCAGCACCAGGCGGTGAATCGCAGCCAGAAATCGCAACGGAAGCAGCGAGCGCCGCGGGTCGGCTCTGCGCTGTTCCAGCAAGCGCCAACAGATGCCGGACGATTGAACGTTGTCGGCTATCCGAAGCAACAGGTTTCCGTAAAAACTGGACCCCAGTTTCTCGCACCATCTGGCCTGTTCCAGCAATGATTTGACCAGAGCTTCCTGTTGCATAGCCGATGTCCTGTACCAGGACTCCTCAACTCTCTATGGCGTGAAGCCTCCACTCCGCCGGGGCGGTCTTCTGTCCTAGAAGACCAAATCGATCAGCGTATCCGCAAGCGGTTGCCACTCTTCGTGCGCGAATGCGGCGAGCCTGCAATAAGGCGCTGCCGAAAACCGATGGCGGCGCGTTCGTGATATTCCCGCTTTGGAACGGTCTGATCCAGACCGGGAAAAAGGATCATGCCGATCGGCAACGTGCACGCCGTCGCCACGGGTCGTTGTTCCCGGACCACAGCGAGGCCGCCAGAGCTGCAGAACTCCTCGACGGCAAGATCTTCATCGGAACCGCAACTTAGCCCTGATCCGTCAAAAACGCACTGGCGAAACCCTGGCGCCAACTCGGCCACGTTAGCTGCCACTTCAGCTCTCGTTTGGCCTTTTGATTCGAAACTCCTCTGACCTGGGTCATCAGTATTATTCCGGCTTCGCCCACCGCCATGCGTGCGATCCACTGCGGCACACGAAACGGCGGCTTGGCATGCAGGATGCGCGCCAACTCCGGAAGCCATACGGATACGGGTGCCGGCTCATCATCCACAATGTTGTAGACGCCGGGCCTGCCGCGCTCGATCGCAGCCTGGGTTGCGTTGGCGACGTCTTCAATATGGACGAAAGACCAAATGCCGGAGCCTGAACCTACGACGGGCATGCGCCGGGCCCGAACATCCGGAACGATTGCGCCCAGCCCGCCAGTCGATTGCAGTGGTCCGTAGAAAAAGCCATACCGGAGTGCGATCCCTTCCATATTCGGAGAGTTCAGGACCGCACTCTCCAGGTGCTTGATGGCATCCAGTACGCTGCGAAAAGGCTTGGCAGGATTCGACTCAAGCGGGTCCTCTTCCGCGTTTATCTTCGGTCCTTGCAAGCTGTAGGAAGAGCCAGCGAAGCTTTGCGCCACCACGCGGCGCACCCCCTCCACCCTTGCGGCACGAATTAAATTATCGGTCCCCGCCGTTCGCAGAAGGTTCGTTGCACTCAGCTCCCGGTCGAAGCGCCTCGGGTCCATCTTCCGCGGCAGAGCTGTCAGTTGATGAACGATGACCTCGGGCTTCGCCGCTCTGACGGCACGCAGTACGGCTTCAAAATTCAGCGCATCAGCCACAATCGCCTCCGCACCGAGCGAGCCGATTACTTTGGCCTTCTCTGGCGACCGCGTCATACCAAACACCTGATGCCTGGCGGCGGACAGTTTCGGAATCAGTGCTCGTCCGACGTCCCCGCCCGCACCCGCGATAAGCAGTCGCATAATTTCCTCCGCGCTCCTACCAAAAAGGTAATATATAAAGTACTTACTATACAGCGAGGGTTGCGGCAGTGCAAGTGCTTCGGAACGATTGCCGGGCTCTGGTTCACGGCTCTGCCATCGGGCCCCGATGATACTGAAATCGCTGCCGCAGAAAGGGCGCATGGTCAGATATAGAAGTAGTCAGACGAACTCTGAGCGGAGCACGAGCCCTCGGCAATCCGTACCTAAGGAGCAACGAACAGTTAGCGATATGGACGCCACTTATGCCGAGTTGCTGGAACAAGCTAGCAAAGCGCCAGCGACTACAGATACTCAGGTCCGGATCACTCAGGCCGCGCTCACCCTGTTTGCCGAACGCGGATTCGACGGCACGACCACGGCAGAAATCGCTGCTCGGGCCGGCGTGACCGAGAAAACTCTGTTCAAGCATTTCGGTAGCAAGCGGCGGCTTTTTGCGCAAGTGATTTATCCGGCGTTGATCGAGATGCTGCGGCCTGTGACTTTCGACAACTTGCAAAGAGTGTTGGATACCCCTCAAGCAGACTTTCCGCAGCTCCTGGAAAACATCATCCTCGATCGAATTTCGTGTGTTCGAAACCACCCCACGACGTTCAAGCTTATTCTTCAGGAGTTGACGCTCCGAAGTGAATTTCGTGAACCCTTCATAGCCTGCTGGCGTCAGCAAATCCTGCCGCCCTTGCTGAAGATACTCAGGGCGGCTAGAAAGCGGGGCGAGTTAGGCAAAATTCCCGACGAGGCGGTGATCCGGAGCGTCATCAGCGCAACCGTCGGCTACATCTTTCAATGTGTAATTCTTTTCCCGGAAGAGCAGCAGAACGACCGGGCGGAAGCACGAAGAATCGTGAGCATATTGCTGTGGGGACTGGCTCCTCAGAAATCAGCGAAGCTGAACTAATCAAAGCCCGGCCGCCCCTTGCCTGTCTCCCCGGCCCGATATCTTCCGTGGGACCGGGTCAAAGATCCTCTACTTTCCGTCATGCAGAATCACACCCAGCGTGTACCGCCGCCCGGAGCGCAACCGGCTTACGCCATGCCGCATGTTCACCCGGTACCATCCTTTCGTCCCCCGCACGGGTCGGTAATGCACCGGGAAAATGACCCCATCGCCCTGCTGCAACGGAACCACCTCCACCCTTGACTGCATACGAGGCCGCTGCTCAGTCAACGCGAACTCCCCACCCGTAAAATCCCGTCCCGGCTGCGACAGAAGGAAGGCTATCTGCAGAGGAAAAACATTCTCGCCATAGATGTCCTGGTGAAGGCAGTTGTAGTCACCCTCTCCATACTGAAGCAGCAGCGGAGTGGGGCGCTCCTGCCCCGCCTCATGGCACCGCGCAAGAAACGCCTCGTGCTCGGCCGGATACCGGACATCAACTCCCAATACCTCATTCCACCGATTCGCGATGCCCGCTAAACGCTCATAAAGAGCGCCGCGCAACCCGGCGATTAAAGGTGGAAGCGGATAGCCGAAGTACTTATACTCGCCCCTGCCGAAGCCATGCCGCGCCATCACCACCCGCGAGCGAAATAGTTTCTCGTCGCCGTAGCTCTCGGCCAGCGCCCGGCACTCTTCTTCGGTCAGCACACCGGGAATAACGGCGCACCCATGTGCATCGAGTTCCGTCTCCACCCCGCTCCAGTCCAGCCCATGGATGCGTTGCGCCGTACCCGTCGCCATCAACCCGCCGCCTCGCGCTCCAACAACTGGCGTTTGCGTTCAATGCCCCAGCGGTAGCCGGACAGTCCCCCGTCCGTCCGCACCACCCGATGACAAGGGATCGCAATCGCCAGCGGATTCGTAGCACAAGCCCGAGCCACCGCCCGCACCGCCTTTGGAGCACCCATTGCCACTGCCAGCTTTGCATAGGTCGTCGTGCTCCCCAGCGGGATGTTCCGCAGTGCCTGCCACACACGCTGCTGAAACGCAGTGCCACGAACGTCCAGCGGCAGATCGAGTCCTGCACCGGGCACCTCCACCAGGGCCACGACCTTCGCCACCCACTGCTCGAACTCCTCGTCCGCGCCCACTAACGTAGCTTGGAGGAAACGATCCTGCAGGTCACAAATCAGCTGTTGAGGGTCATCGCCCAGGAAGATCGCGCAAACGCCTTTCTCGGTAGCCGCCACCAGCAACGATCCGAGCGAACACTCGCCCACTGCAAAGCGGATGCTTGCGCCTGCACCGCCGGACTGATAAACCTTCGGCGACATCCCCAGGATCTCCGCCGACCTCTCATAAAATCGGCTGCTCGAAGAGAATCCTGCCGCGTAAACAGCCTCCGTCACTGTCCCCGATTCCTGCAACTGCTCTCGCATCCGGCTGGCGCGCCGCTCCGCAAAGTACGCCTTGGGCGTCATTCCCATCTCCGACCGGAACATCCGGTGAAAATGGAACGGACTCAGTCCCGCCATCGCCGCAAGCTCCGAGAGATTCGGCATCACTTCCGCCGTGTCCAGAGCCCGGCAGGCATTTTCGATCGCCACTGAAAGCTTGCTCTTGTGTACGCTTTCATTCGGCCGGCACCGTTTACACGGCCGGAAGCCAGATCTCTGCGCCTCCTCCCCGGTTCGGTAAAACGCCACGTTCTCCCGCCGCGGCCCCTTCGACGGACAGGAAGGACGACAATACACGCCGGTTGTCCGGACTGCGTAATAAAACCTTCCATCGGCATCGGGATCGCGCCGGACCACGGCTTCCCAACACGCCTCGTCGGTTTGATACTCAGGCATGGCCTTCACTTGCACCGGTCCCGACGACACGGCCGCAATATCACTCGTCAAAAGCATAACGGACTCCTTGTCTTCGCGTCTTCAGGTCCAGCATGCGCCAAGTACGGCAGCCGTCACACTCCGTTTCTTGCTGCGCAATTCGAGCGGGTGATTAAAAGCGTGTTTAGCGGACCGCTCTGGTGGGGTCGTCGCCGTTAAAGTCTTCGAAGTCCTGGAGAAAGCTTCGGAGCCAGCGAATACTTTCCAGGGCCCGCCAGCAGCACGGCCAGTGCGATCAGCAATTGCGTGAGCGCGTATTCAAACCCGCCGTGCCCGATATCGTATCCATGGGGCAGATGCACCAGAAAAATCGCCCCCAGCATCACCAGGATCAGGGAAAGCGAACCGATGCGAGTAAATACGCCGGTCAACATAGCCAAGCCTCCGCAAAACTGGGCCAGCCCCACCAAATATCCCACCGCCGCGGGAGCATGCATGAAGGCCGCGAACCTCACCGGCCCCGGTCCTCCAAAAGCTCCGAACAAAATAGCACTCCCGTGAAACAGGAACGCCAAAGCACTGGCGATTCTGATAGCGAGGAGCGCTCCACTTACGCGCTCCGACGGTACCAGGAAAGTCTCGTCACTGGTTTGCATAGGGTGTCCTCGATGCGTTTCAGCCTAGCAAATTACGAAACGAACCCAGATTCCGTTTCGTAATTTGCATGTCCGAAACCCCGAATCACCACTTGCGCGAAGTTTATATTTCCGCTGCGCTCAACCACTTACGTTCCGTTTTTCCGCTCCGCCGCCGGCCTCATCGGCGATACTCACGCTCCGTAGAGGCGAAACTAACAGAAGAATGAAACGGAGAACTTTTCTCTTTACCGCGGCATCCGTCGTCCCGGCCGCAACGCCGCTCCTCGCGCTGGCAGGTCAGACCGCGCCAGCCGACCCCTGGTCTCCCGGTGAACTTATGCAGCCCGCCACCTTGGCAACGCTTATGAAGTCCGGATCAGACCAAAGAGTCTTGAGCGTGGCCTTCCCATTCCTGTATCGTCAACGCCACATCCCGGGTGCGCAATTTGTGGGCCCGGCCAGCAAACCGGAAGGCATCACGGCCCTGAAGGCGGCCGTTGCAAAATTGCCGAAAGGCACCAGCCTCGTCATCTATTGCGGCTGCTGCCCCATGGAGCACTGCCCGAACATCCGGCCCGCCTATAGCGCTTTGAAAGATATGGGATTCAAGAACATCCACGTGTTGAATTTCCCCACCAACTTCCACACCGATTGGACCGCCAAAGGTTATCCGGTCGAGCCTGCGGGAACTCACCTCTCATGAGCTCTTCGAGCAGGGCGGCGCCCCTTCCAGAGATCGGAATCGCCGGACTACCCTGCGGAGGACTCGGTTTCCTCCGGTTGCCGCTGTCCCGTTCGCCGGGCTTGAATCGCCTCCCGAAGCTTCGAAAACGACATCCCCAACGCTCGCCGCTTTCCGCGCTTCGGCCCTTCTTCGCCCTCCGGAGCAGCCCCGGGCGTCTCAACTTCGCCAGAGCCAACGGCTGCAACGGACTGCTGCCGCTTTTTTGCCGTAGCCTTCCGCCGGGCTTTGGTCGGCTTGCGTTTGCGCTTCGTCGGTCGCCGCCGCTTAGGAGCTTCCGTCGTCGCGGGATTGACATTGGCCGCTATGACGTCCACCGAGGCCGCCGCTGGTACCTCAATTTGGCCCAGCGCCGCCGTAAGCTCAACGTTTCTTTGTTGAAGAGCATTACAGCCAGCCTCAAGCACATCGAGCATTTCGAGTAATGTCAACTGAATGAATCCTTATCGTCACTATTGAACCGCACACGCGCGGCGGATAATGCAACGCCGGGTCCACGCGCTCTCTAGATGATAGTAATGCCATCTCCAATGGCTGGATTTCAGACGAGGGGTTTGGCCGCTTTAAAAGTACTTGCGGGAGCGAATTCGCGGTCCGGCTGCATCCAAATAGTGTGAAACTGTCGATCGTCGATCAATCCCCGGTTCCTGCCGGGTTCACCGCCGCGGATGCGCTCCACAATTCCATCGAGTTGGCGATACTGGCCGAAGCTTGGGGATACGAACGGTTCTGGATCGCGGAGCACCATGCCATGCAAACGCTCGCTAGCCCGGCTCCGGAAATTCTCATGGCCCGGGTTGCCGCTGAAACCACCAGAATTCGTGTAGGCTCCGGCGCGGTACTGCTTCCGCACTACAGCCCTTTGAAGGTGGCCGAAACGTTCCGGATGCTCCATGCCCTTCATCCGGGTCGCATCGACCTGGGAATCGGCCGTGCGCCCGGCGGCTCTCCGCTCGAGGCATATGCGTTGCAAAGGGAACGGGGCGATCAAAAGCAACCCGATGACTTTGGTGGGCAGATCGCTGAGTTGCTGGCGTTCCTACACGGCGGATTTCCCCCGAATCACCCGTTCAGTCGCATCGAGATATCGCCCGCTATGCCGGGAGCACCCGAGGTCTGGCTACTGGGATCGAGCCCCTGGAGCGCGTCCGCGGCGGCCCAGTTTGGGCTGCCCTATGCGTTCGCTCACTTCATCGATCCGGAGCCAACCAGACTGGCCGTGGAGTTGTATCAGAGCCGCTTTATTCCGAGCGTTTACCTGCGGGAGCCGCAAACGTTGGTAGCTCTGGGCGTTCTCTGCGCCGAAACGCAAAAGGAGGCGGAAAGACTGTTCCTGAGTTCGCGCCTGCTGTTACGCCGTATCCGCTCAGGCGACCGGAGGCCGGTTCCTACGCCCGAAGAGGCACTTCGCGAGTTGGGCAGCGGACCAGATCCACTCTTTCCAGGACCCGGCGAATGGCCGCGCTATATTGTCGGCACACCCGACACGGTCCGGACGCGTCTGGTTGAAATGGCTGCCGCGCTTGGGACGGAAGAGATCATGGCCGTCACCATTACTCACGATCATCAGGCCCGTTTGCGGTCTTATCAGCTGCTGGCCGAGGCCTTCGGAATTACAGAACAAGAACAACCTTCCCGATATGAGCGCCCGATTGAAGCCGCTCATGGGCGAGTCTAGCCTCGCGAAGCGGAAAAGTGGAGTCGATAACGGGACGTATATATTGCTTTGCGGCCAGGTGAGGCCACACGTCGCGCAACAGCGCGCGGGCAATCTCGCCTTTTTGTTGCGGACTGCGCGCCCGCAAGGTCGCGCCGCCGATCCTTCCGCGCTTCGCCATCAGCTTTCCGATATCGAGTTCCGCCCGCTGCCCGCCTTGCGTCGCGATGATCGAAATTCGCCCTTCCATCGCAAGCGCCTCGAGGTTTTTTTGCAGGTAGGCTCCACCAACCAGATCGAGCACCACATCCACTCCTCGTTCATGTGTAATCCGGTAAACCTCCGCGACAAAGTCCGATTCTTTGTAGTTGATCGCCCGTTCCGCCCCGAAGCCGAGGCAGGCTTCGCACTTCTCCCTGGTGCCTGCCGTGGCCAGCGGAATCGCGCCCCAAAGCCGGCACAGCATGATCGCCATGCTGCCGATACCGCTGCTCCCGCCGTGGATCAAAGCCCAGTCGCCGCGTTTGAGATTTGCGCGCGTGACCAGGTTATCGTAGACCGTGAAAAGATTCTCGGGCAGCGTGACTGCCTCGATAGCGTTCCAGCCCTCGGGAATCGGAAGAACCTGCACGGCCGATACGGCGCAAAACTCCGCATACCCGCCTCCTGCCAGGATCGTGCAAACCCGATCACCCGGCCGCCAGTTGCTGACACGCGAGCCCACCGTGTTAACGGTTCCAGCGACATCCAGGCCGGGAATGTCGGACGCTCCCGGCGGCGGAGGATATTTGCCCTGCCGCTGGTAAAGGTCAGCCCGGGCCACGCCGGCGGCTTCAACGCGAATAACAATTTCGTCTTCGGCCGGCTCCGGCTTGGGTCGCTCAACCGGCTTGAGCACGTCCGGTCCACCGAACGAGGAGATTTCAATAGCCAGCATATGAAGGTCAATGAGAGCCGAGATCCCAACCTTCCGCCTGAATCACGCGGCGAAGACCCGGGGTTTGAAGGGACACGGTCGGAAAGTAGTCGCCGACAAGAGTCCGCGTCCACCAGGCGCCTGTTTGACGGTGCTCGGCTGCCGTGGTGAAGTGATACTCGTACAAAAGAGCGCGTATGTAACGGGGCGGTTTGTCGGGGAAAGGGTTCGTGCGAAGCAAACTGAGCGTGGCGCGATCGCCGTCCAACAACTGCCAGATAAAGTGGACGAACCACGGGTATTGTTGATAGCTCCCCATGGCGGCGAACCACATCAGCCAATCGAGCCGCAGATGATAGGGAGCGATCTGCGGCGGCCTGTACCGCGGATCTCCCGGTTTGCCCTTGAACTCGTATTCGTGCCACTCGGCGGACCCGGTGACCGGCAGATCGTTCGTGCCCTCGACGATGATTTCGTAGCGGGTGCGGGTGATGCTTCCAAACGCTCCGTAGGTCCCAACCAGATGCAAAGAGTTGAAGGTTGTGTTCATAATCTGGCGGCGCGAAAGCATGTTGGCGACAACCGGGAAGCTAAGGATGATCACCAGGGCCGCCACCGCGTACGCCATCGCCTGATACGCGCGGGCCGGTGGATGCATGGCCGGAGCAGTGACCGAAGAAAGCAGACCGAGAAATTTCCCGTCGAGCGTGGAAAACGCAAGGATCAACGTGAGCCAGTTCAACCAGGAAAGATTGCCGCTGACGATGATAGTGAGTTGAAAAATGATCGTTATCACGCCTGCAATTCCGGCGATCGGTTGCGGCAGAAAATAAAAGAACGGGACGATCAGCTCGGCGAAGTGGTTGAACACTACGCCGGTTTTATTCAGCCAGTGCGGAGCCCAATGAAAGTACCAGCTCAAAGGATTCGGCATGGGCTGCGTTTCGTAGTAGTAATGCAGACAGGTAAGATCGCGCCAGCAGGGATCTCCGCGCAGCTTGATCAATCCGGCCCCGAACATCAGCCGGAACAGGAGCCATCGAAAGAGCCAAATGGGAATTTGCTGCGGGACGGTGTGGATGTTTCCGAGAAACATCGCCAGGAAAATGGATTCCAGCAAGATGGACTCCCAGCCGAATCCGTAGAAGGTCTGCCCTACGTTCACGAACGACAGGTAAAGAACCCAGATGAGGGCCCAAACCATAACGGAAACCCACGTGCTGTAACGTTCAGAAATACCGGAGATGACGAGACAGGACAAGATGATGCCCAGGACGGCCGCGGTGGTGAAAGCCCAATCGCGCGGAGCTAAATAGAACAGGCTGGGCGAGGCTTGAAATGGTACGCGTTTAACGAAAGCAGGAACGGGCAGGAGTCCGCGCTCTCCGAGTAACGGTCGAAACTGGTTCAGAGCCACCAGAAACGCAATCAGGCAGATGACACCGAGTCCCCGCTGCAGCAACAGCCGGGTAATCCAATAGCCTCTTGGGTCCACCATCTCTACTAGATGCCAGACCGCTCCATTTCATCGACACTGGTTTTTATTCGCCGATAATTTTGACGAGGGCTCTCTTTCGCCGGCGGCCGTCCCACTCGCCATAAAAAATCTGCTCCCAGGGACCAAAATCAAGGTGGCCATTGGTGATCGCGACTACGACCTCACGCCCCATTACCTGGCGCTTCAGGTGCGCGTCGGCGTTATCTTCACCGGTTCGATTGTGGTGATACTGCGAGGTTGGTTCATGAGGTGCCAGCCGTTCGAGCCATTTCTCATAATCGTGGTGCAGTCCGGACTCGTCATCGTTGATAAAGACGGAAGCCGTGATGTGCATTGCGTTCACAAGCACCAGCCCTTCGCTGACACCGCTTTCCCGGAGGCAGGCGTTCACGTCCTCGGTAATATTGACGAAGCCACGCCGGGTGGGCACTTCGAACCAAAGCTCTTTGCGGTAGCTCTTCATAGTTTCTGGATTGGGGAATCGGAATCGCCTCCCAGGAGGCACTGAGGAACTTGCTGGAAGCGGTAAATGCCGGCTTGAAGATCGAAGACCCAGGTAAGGTCGAACCGGTCCTGCGGCCAGAACATGGGATGTCTTCCCTCGTCGGGCGAGCCCTTTAGCAGAAGCTTGGCCAGATCCGGGATCTGTTCGCGCTGCCAGGAGATCAGGACAGGACCATCGCACGACGAGGCTTGGTCCAAAAGCGCCTTTTCCTCACCCCGGCGTCCGCCGGTAACGGAAAGATTCAGCTTTCGACTTAGGGGAAGGAGAGTTTGGACCGGGCGTTGACTGCTGACCACCGACGCAAACAGAAAGCGCGGGGCGGCCAGGGCAGGTTGAGCGGCAATGCCGGGCGGGGAAAAAAGAACCGCGAGAGCGCCAGCGCGCTGCCAGCCTTTCACGCTGAGAGAACTCTTGTCGCGTACGCCCGTGGGAGAGACGCCGCCATCCAAGCTGTTGGGCTTTTCGGCATGACGGATCACCATGATCTTGGAAGCAACGGGGATAGACACTGGGCGGCCCTCTTCCTATCGTAACGGTCTTATTGCTGCCGGTTCAGACCGTCTGTTGCGGCCGGCACGAGCAAGTAAGCGCCTAAACGCTACCATAAGTTTGATTGAACGACTACATACTTTCCCTGGTCCTCGGGGTCATTGAGGGATTGACAGAGTTTCTGCCAGTGAGCTCGACGGCTCATCTGCGGATTGCGGAGGCGCTGCTAGGCGTCAACTTAAGCGATGGCTACTGGAAAATGTTTTCCATCGTGATTCAGCTTGGGGCGATTTTATGCCTCCCGATTTACTTTTGGAATAGGATCAGCAGTTTTATCAGGACCTACCCACGCGGGCGGCGCGGAGACAGGACCGTGATCACGCATCCGCTGATGCTGACGCTGATTGCGTTTGTCTGCACGGCAGGACCGGCCTTCATTCTGACGAAAGTGATTGGCAAGAACCTGGAGCGGCTGAAGCTTATGGCTTGCGCGCTGATCGTAGGCGGTATCGTCATGTGGGTCGTGGATTCGGTTTTCGGCAAACGAGAGGGGGCTGTGCGCTACCGAACGGCCGCAGATGAGGTGGAGCACATGAATGTGCCACAAGCCGTGTGGATCGGACTTTGCCAGGTGCTGTCCGCCGTCTTTCCCGGAACATCGCGGTCCATGGCGACCATTGCGGCTGGACAGGTCGCCGGCCTTTCGCGTACGGCGGCGCTCGAGTTTTCGTTCCTCGTGTCGATACCTACGATGGTGGTAGCGACCGGATACGACCTCTT
This sequence comes from Bryobacteraceae bacterium, assembly GCA_035475295.1. Taxonomy (GTDB): domain Bacteria; phylum Acidobacteriota; class Terriglobia; order Bryobacterales; family Bryobacteraceae; genus Bog-105. The sequence continues at coordinate 16,460 of DATIMM010000038.1, read as the reverse complement.
TAAAACCCTGAAAGGTGCCGGGGAGGAAGGAAATGCAATCGGGGCCACACACATCGATGCCCATGGCTATGTGCTGCTGGGAATCGGCTTCGTGGTTTCCTTTATTGTCGCCTTCGCGGTAGTCGCCTGGTTCATGAACTGGGTTCGCACCAAAGGCTTTGTTCCATTCGCGATCTATCGGATTGCGGCCGGCTTGGCGGTCCTGATCTGGACGTTTACGGCACTACGGTAGCACACTAGTACTAGTAGTATCGCTCCCAAATACCGAGTAGCATTTTTTCCCAGTAAGCGTCACTTCAATACGTTCGCAGAACAAACATTATGAACTGGTTAATTTGGATCATCCTTGGGTTAATCGCTGGTTTTATTGGGAGCAAGATTGTCAATAAGACCGGCGAAGGCGTCATTCTTGACATCGTTCTGGGCATTATCGGCGCAATCGTCGGCGGCTGGATCTTCACCGCCTTCGGGGCGTCGGGTGTTACGGGACTGAATCTTTACAGCATCATCGTTGCCGTAATTGGAGCAATCGTAGTTCTCTGGATTTACCACGCGCTGTTTAGACGGACGCGCGTCTAAGGCGAGTTCAGGGAGGTGACGCGCTGCGCTGTAGTCAGCAGGAAGTGCGTCACCTCGGTAGGAATGTTTAGTGCGCGGGCGAAGCTGCACCCCTGGTGCCGGGCCGGGGCGTTATTGTGCCCGGTTTAGCGGCATTACCCGAAGTGCTGGTCGTGGGGGCAGGACCGCCATTTGCCGAAGTTTTGTCGTACAGCGAAATGATATCCGGCGTAATATCGATACCGGTCGAGGCGTATAGGACAGGGGTATTCGGATTGCTCACGTCGAGGATCAGAGTGTAGCCATTGTCCTTGGCGTACTTCTCAATCACGGCCATCATGCGCTGTCCGAGGCCCTGTAGAACCCGCTGCTGTTCCTGTTGAAGCTCTTCCTGATCATCCTGGACATCCCGCTCCAGACGCTTCTTCTTTTCATCAATATCGCGGGCCATTTGATTCCGCTTCTCCTCGTTCATCAAACTACCGCCCTTGTTTAGCTGATCCTGGAGTTGGGTAATCTCACTTTGGCGGGTCTGGACGTCTTTTTGCTTAGGAGCAAACTTGGTTTGCAGCTCCTGAGAAGCTTTCTGTCCATCTTTCGTGCCGACGATCGCGGTCTGCACGCTGATGACGCCGACCTTGGCGGACGATTGCTGGGCCGCGGCACCAAAGCTGGAAGCCAGGGCGGCCAACACAACGAAACTACTTTTCATCAACATCTACTTCTTCGTTCCTTTACGTAATTCTTAAGTTCTTGCGTTCAATATCGATTTTGCAATCGACCGACATTCGCTTGCTTCACTTGAATCCCAGTCGAGCTAGAAGGTCCGGCCAATGGAGAAGCGGAAGGTAGAACTTCTCTCAGTGTACCGTGCGATCCCTAAACCGAACGTGCCATACTGCTGCAACGTCTGAAGGGCGTTTTGATACGTGGCGTCGTTCGGAAACATGGAACGGTCGGCCACGATCGGCGGCTGAAAAGCGGTCTGCACGCGGCTGGGGTTATACGCCCAGTACAGACGAAATGGCGCGTTTACCACCGGCATTAACACTTGAAGCTCCAGTCCCGTTGAAATGCGGGGAACTTGCGTGCCTGCCGCAAGGATGGCCTTCGGGTTGAAGTAGGCCTGGGGAAATTCGCCATTCAAAACGTCCAGCCGCCCGGGATTAAGCTGAAGCTGGTTGGGAAGGGTGAGGCGATTTACGCCGGCATCGACAAACGGAGCCAGCGTAACCGGCCCGACGAGTGGAATCCTGTATTCAAAGTTGAAGATTCCCACCGTATCGCCGCCCGGTTCAATGAGCTGGTAAGCGGGGACGTTCATCGTAACGCCGGCGGACGTCGTGGCTCCGTTGGGTGCAAGGATCGGCTGCACTCTCGGGGTTCCGTTGCTATTCAGGACAGTGACGGGAGCCTCGGTCGGGATAAAGGCAAACGGTGAGACCTGATAAATGTCAAATCCACGGACGTCATCCTCGCCACCGATGTAGAAGCGGCTGTAAGGCGGCGCGGCCTTGCCGCCATATCCAGCGATGAACCGTCCATTGAAGTGAACGCCGATAACGTTGCTGCGGAAGAAGCCGCGATGGAAATAGGCGATGTCCACGTTCGGCGTGAACACGTTCACGTTTCCGCCGAGCACGCTTCCCGCAATGCCCGCGCTCAGGTTGATGCGCAGCCCTCGATGGGGAATGATCGGATGGTCCACCGTATTGTAGGAGTAAGTCGGCGTAAACGTGCTGGTAGTGATGCCAGTCAATTGGGAAGTGGAGCCACTGACGCCCTGGAAGTCCAGGTACTGGAAGTAAGAAGTGGCAGCCTGGGTGAGCGGAGTAATGCTTTGGGTGCTGTAGCCGTAATTGAGGCCGATGCGTGCAAAGCTTCGTTTTAATTGGTAACTGGTAAATACCGTGAAGCCGCGCCCGTTTGAAACGTAGTTCAACAGGTTTTGCGTGCCGATCACGTTGTTGAAGTACGACCGCAGATCAGCTCCGCCAAAAATCGAGTATTGCCGCGCCTGATCGTAACTGTAGCGCTGGTAGTAAATGTTGAAACCGGCTTGGATCGGTTTGTCGAAGAGATACGGCTCGGTGAAGCCGAAGGAAATGCTGCTGACGAGAGTACCAATCTGGCTATTGAGGCTCAGTGTTTCACCCAATCCGAGAAAGTTATTCGTGGAATAGGAGAAGCCGATGAAGCTGCCGGAGATACCAGATACACCACCATTCAACTGAATGGAGTTCTTGCCGCGCTCCTTCACTTTGAGGAGGAGATCGACGGTGTTGGTTTTCGTATCGCGCTTAATCTCGGCGGCGTCTTCCGGCTTCAGCGGGTCAAAATAGCCGAGTTGATTGAGGCGCAGAATGCTGGTTTCCCAGAGGCGATTGCTGTAGAGGTCGCCTTCGTCGATCAGAAGTTCGCGGCGGATGACCTTGTCACGCGTACTCGTATTGCCCTGGAAGTCAATGCGGCGAACGAAGAACTGGTGCCCTTCATCGACGTCCATGGTCAGATCGATTTGATTTTTTCCCGGGACAATCTCGGGATCGGGCGAAGGCACGAAATCGATGTACCCAAAGTCGCCGTAGAGCTTGCGAAGATTGTCGAGACCCTTTTGCAGCTTCTCCGTAGAGAAAACATCACCGGGAGCCATACCGAAGACCTGGCGGGCAATCAGATCCGGAGTACGGAAGAGCTTCATGCCGACGAAGTTGAAGTTGCGCAGATAATACTTCTGGCCTTCGTCTACAACCATCGTGATGTTCACGCGCTTGCCGGGCTTGCTGGAGCGCAACAGCGGGAAAAGGAGCTTGCGACCGTAGACATCGTGCACTTGTTCGTTGTGGTTGATGACACGGGCGGTGAAGTAGCCCTTCGATTGATAGGCCTGGCGAATGCGTTCCGAATCTTCGTCGAGCTTGGTGGAATCGTAGGTGCGGGCAAACAGATCCTCAAGAAGGATGGAATGCGGGATGCCGATGGGCTTCAGGTTTTTCATGGCGCGAATCACCTGCCGGTCGGAAAAGGCGCTGTTGCCTTGTATGTCGATGTTGCCCACCTTGACCTTCGGGCCCTCATCGATGGAAAAGTTGATATCCACTCCGCCGGGGGGCACCTGGCGGATTTGGGGCGTGACGGTGGCGTACTGGTGGCCGCGTTCGGCTAGAAACTCCTGTAATACGTTCTTGGCCCGCTGCACCTTACCGGGATCGTATTGAGATTCTGGCGACAAAGCCACTTTCCGGTCCTTGAAGCGGTCCAGGATCTCCGACTTTGTGATAGACTTCGCGCCGGTGTAGTCGATGGTATGAACCGTGCGGCGTTCGGTGACGAGAAAGCGCACGATGACGCCGCCATTAGGAGCGTTCTCTTTTTCGACGCGAATGTCGTCGAAGCGACCGGTGTTCCACAGAGCGATGAAGTCCCGGTGGACCTGTTCCTCATCGTAAACATCACCCTTCTTTTCGGTGACAAGAGCGCGGAGAGTGTCCTGCGGGACACGGCGCTGTCCACGAAACTCCACCGACTCAATGATGTTCGCGCCGGTGGGGGCGGGCTTCGCCTCCTGCACGGGGGCATTCGGGGCAGTGGGTGCGTTGCTGGGCTGAGTTGGCTTTTCGGGTGCCTGAGGAACGGTCTCGAAAGGATTTTGCGACTGTGGGGGCGTTTGCTGCTGGGGCGGCGTTTGTTGCTGCCCGGCAGCCTGCTGCGTCGCCGCGGAGGCCTGCGACGCCGACAACGAGGCAATCAGGCCAATGCCGCAGAGCAAGCAAACGGGCAGCGTGGGCACACGCAGGCCTCCAAGCCTGTGAAGAATCATCTAAAAGCGAATCCTTTCCATATACCTGCGCATAGTGGGACACCCGACTGACTGGAACGGCCATCGAGGCGAACGTTGCCTTCCAGCTTTCGGCCTATACCCTATGCACTCTGCCGGGCGAATCTCCCCTGACGTTGCGTTGTGAACGCGGGTTTCAACGTATCCGAACCGTCTGGGGGGAAAAAGAGAACCTCGATCCAAACCAAATCAAACTTCACCAGTGTAGCGAATGAATTTCGATGATACACCGAAGGGGTATAGAAAGGTTTACGGCAGGGCTACCTAGGGGTATTTCGGGAGGAAGGGACAAGGGGCCGGTGCCCGAATGTTAGTGTTCGGGGCTCTGAGAACCAGCGGCAGTGGGGAAACCGATCCGGCGTTTTGGTTCCGCAGGGGCGGGAGCCTCGATCAGATGTTGGATCGTTTCAAAAACATAGTGCACGCGTCCTTCCTGTTCACTTTGGCGCCACTCAAGCTGGTCCAGGCGATGAGCCAGTTCTTCATGTGTGGCCAGCAATTGCCGTAGCTTGACAAAAGTGCGCATGATGGCAATGTTCACTTCGATGGCGCGTTCACTGGTGAGCACGGATGAGAGCATGGCAATTCCCTGCTCCGTGAAAGCCAGTGGTTTGGCTCCTCCTAGTGTTCTGCGCGAAGGTATCACATTTTGTGATAGCAAGGCGGCGATTTCCCCCTCGTCCAGTTCAAAGAGGAAATCCGCCGGGAATCGTTTGGGATTGCGACGAACTTGCTGCCGTAGCGCAATGGGCCGCACACGGTACAGGACGGCCAGATCACGATCCAGAAGAACCTTCGCGCCCCGGATCAGCAGAATACGGCTTTCAATAGACAGAGAGGGCAGTTCAGTCGCAGGTTCCGGCATTCAGGCCTTCCCACAGTGTAAACCGGCAAACGTAGCCCCGTACGGCCATCGGCCGACGCACAAATTACTCGGCCCTTATTCGCTGTTGCTGAGGACGTTGTCAATGAGGCGCGTCTGGCCGAGCCAGGCGGCAGTCGCGATCAGAACGCGCCCGGATAGATGCTGAAGAGGCTCCAGCGTTACGGGGTCCACGACTTCAAAGTACTCGATTTTCAATTCAGGATGCCGACGGAGGAACTGCAGCGCCCTTTCCCGTACAGCGTGGACGGAGCGTTCGCCCGATGCAATTCGTCCGGAGGCAAGAGCGAGGGCGCGGTAGAGCGCGGGTGCGATTTGGCGTTCGGCGGCAGATAAATGCTTGTTCCTCGAACTGAGGGCCAGCCCGTCCGGCTCCCGGACAGTGGGAACAGGGATGATGGCAACAGGAACGTTCAGATCCTCGACCATGCACTGAATGACGGCGAGTTGTTGCGCGTCCTTTTGACCGAAGTAGGCGCGATCCGGTTGAACGATTCCGAACAGCTTCAGAACCACGGTGGCAACCCCGCGGAAGTGACCGGGCCGGAACTCGCCGCAGAGATTTCGGGTGAGATCGGGTACATCGACGAACGTCTTCTGTTCCCGCGGATAGAGCGCTTCGACCGATGGAGCGAAGATGACGTCAACGCCAGCCGAGGAACAGAGCGCCTGATCGGCATCGAGTGTCCGGGGGTAGCGGGCCAAATCGTCAGGACGATCAAATTGAAGCGGATTGACAAAGATGCTGACGACGACGAATCCACATTCGCGCCGGGCAGTTTCTATCAACTGACGGTGACCGGCGTGTAGCGCCCCCATCGTAGGCACAAAGCCCACGGTGAGACCTTTCTGTTTTGCATCCCGAACAGCGTGGCGAAGCGGCCCGACCGCAGGGATGACAGAGACATTCGTGGAGGGTGCAGTATTCATGGCTTACGATATGGAGTTCTACTTACGAGGCGGAGGAAACTTCCCGACTTTCACGTCTTCAGCAAAGGCGGATGCTGCTTCCACGACGGTCTCGCTTAGATTCGCATACCGCTTCACGAAGGGCGGAGTTGCCGCGCCCGACAACCCGAGCACATCGTGAATAACAAGCACTTGCCCGTCACAGTAGGGACCGGAACCGATGCCGATGGTGGGAACCGCGAGAGCCTCCGTGACCCGGCGCGCCAGGGCATCCGGAATGCATTCGAGCACGACGGCAAAGACACCGGCCTCCTGCAGGGCTTGCGCATCGGCGAGCAGAAGTTCCTGCTGGTCGGGTTCCGTGGCCTGCCGGCGAAAACCACCTAGCTGGTGGAACGATTGCGGCGTCAGTCCAAGGTGCCCCATCACGGGAATGCCGGCCGATACCAACCGGTGGACGATGTGCGTGACGGAAGCTCCGCCTTCCAGCTTCACAGCGCCGGCGTGCCCTTCCTGAATGAGGCGGCCGGCGTTGCGCATGGCCTCTTCCTCGCTGATCTGATAACTGAGAAAGGGCAGATCCGCAACCACGAGGGCGCGGGAAGCGCCACGGCGAACGGCCTGGGTATGGCGCACCATGTCGTCCATTGTGACGTTGAGGGTAGTGTCATAGCCGAGCACGACCATCCCGAGCGAATCGCCGACCAGCAGGATATCGAGACCAGCGGAGTCGAGGAGGCGCGCCATGGTGGCATCGTAGGCCGTGAGCACCGTGAGCTTTTCGCCGCGTGTTTTCTTGGCTTGCAGGTCGGGCACGCGAACAGATTTTTCGGTCCGGTTCATTGGGGATTTCCCTTGAGTGTCGCGCGAAGCGCCGTTGCGGCTGCTTGGGGCAGCCCCTGTTCTTGGGCGACCGAGAGTGTGCGAAGGCCCGCGGCGATGTAAAGCTGGCGGGTCTCAGGCGCGGAACGGGCGAGAAGTGCCACATGGGCACGCACGGTGTCTGCATCCCCCCGCTGAATGGGACCGGTGAGGGCCGCCACGGGGCCAACGGAGAGGATGTTATCCATAGCGGAACGGACGATCGGCGCAAGCGCGGAACGAGCTGTGTCTTTGGGAACCCCGGCAAGGTCGAACAGTTCCAGAGCCGAATCGATGAGAGCCGATTGATAGTTGCTGGCCATGACGGCTGCTGCGTGATAGAGCGGCCAAGCCTCCGGCGCGATGTGTAGCGCATGGCCCCGCAGCAAACCTACCAGGGCGGTGGCCCAATCACGGGCCTGATCCTCCCCTCCGACACCGAAGAAAGAACCGGGCAAGCTATGCAGGCCCGCATCCGGAGTGGGGACGGTTTGAAGTGGATGGAGGACGCCAACGGGAGTTCCGCAAGAGGCCAACCGCCGCAATGCGCCGGGTCCGGCGTTGCCGCTAGTATGCAGGACAGCACCGCCGCGAAAGCCGAGCCCCGCGAGCTGGGCGGCGACTTCGGGAAGCGCGCCATCAGTGACGGCAATCAGCAGATGATCCGCGCGGGAGGCGATCTCCGCCAGACGCATAGGCTGGACGTCCGCTCCGACGAATGCGGCTGCTCTTTCCGCCGACTCTTCATGTCGAGAGGCCAGCGCCACAACGCCCACACCGCGCACGTACAACAATCGCCCTAGAGATTGCGCGATGCGGCCCGCTCCGATGATTCCTACTCTCATCGGACTAGCGAGGATCGGCGCTGGTGGCGCACCACAGGAACAGGAGTTCCCATTCGGCCTGCTGAATCTCGAGAGCGGCCTGCTCCTGAACGCTTCCGGGCTTTGCCCGTGCTTCATCGCACCATTCGATGAAGAGAAAAGGATCCCAAGCCGGTTTCAGCTGCCAGCCGAGATCTTTATGAGCCTGAAGACGCGCGGCGGCGCGGGCGTGAAGCGGCTGAAAAATGGGATGATTGCCAACGCGGCGAAACCAGTAGCCGGAGTTCCAGGAATCGGGCTCGATGCGGTGGGCAATCCCGTGCCAGTAGCTGCCTTCCGAAGAGGAGATGTCCTGCGAGATGCCGTGGCTTTCGTCCCAGCAGCCCAGGAGAAGCAACAGACCACTGACGGCGGCATCCGGATTGCGGGCCTCGGGAAACAGAGCGGTTGAAGGCGAGGACGTGAGCAACTGTGCAGCAGGGCGATTGCACTTGCCGGAGCGTACAAGGCCGAGCTGTGCGCCTGAATTCTGCGCGAGAATCTCAGCCACGGCTCCAGGGAAAGTATGGGATGTAGGAAGGGCCACCGTTCTTCTATTGTGCTCCTGTCGATACACTGAAGCCATGAGTAAACAGTATTCGGCTCCGCCGCCGATGACGATTGACACGAACAAGAAGTACTCCGCCACGTTTGAAACATCGAAGGGGAACATCGTAGTCGACCTGTTTCCCAGTGAGGCACCGAAGACGGTGAACAATTTTGTTTTCCTGGCGCGCGAAGGATTTTACGATGGCACGGTGTTCCATCGCGTGATCCCCGATTTCATGATTCAGGGAGGCGATCCGACCGGCACGGGACGGGGCGGGCCGGGATACAAATTTGAAGATGAGACCAAGGGCAATCCGCACAAGCACAAGGTGGGATCGTTGTCGATGGCGAATGCCGGGCCGAATACGAACGGCAGCCAGTTTTTCATTACGCACGTGGCGACGGACTGGCTGAATGGAAAACACACGGTATTTGGCGAGGTCCGGTCGGGACAGGACGTAGTGAATGCCGTGAAGCAGGGCGACACGCTGAAGTCGGTCAAAATCGAGGAGTCCTAGGACGATTTAGCGTATCGATGACGAGAAACGAAGCCTGGGAGATTGTCTGCGAATTTGTGCAGAATGAAGCGTTACGGCGGCATATGCTGGGCGTGGAGGCCTGCATGGTGGCCTATGCCGACAGATATGGCGAGGACCAACAGCTTTGGGCGGTGACGGCGCTGCTCCACGATTTCGATTGGGAGATTCATCCCCAAGCGCCTGATCATCCAATGAAGGGCGAACCGATACTGGCTGAACGCGGAGTGCCGGAGACGATCCGGCGGGCAATTCTGTCCCATGCAAACTACAGCGGGGTTCCCCGGGCTTCGTTGTTAGAACGCGCGCTGTTTGCGTGCGACGAGATTTCCGGTTTCCTGACCGCCTGCGCTTACGTGAAGCCCGGGCGTAGCATTTTCGAGGTGGAGCCACAGTCAGTGAAGAAGAAACTGAAAGACAAGGCGTTCGCCAGAAGCGTAAACCGTGAGGACATTGTTAACGGGGCACAGGAACTCGGAGTACCGCTCGACGAGCATATTGCCTTTTGTATTGAGGCGATGAAGGCGTGGGCGGCGGAATTGGGCCTGGCCGGCGGAGACCAGTAAGAACGGCGGAGACTCTTTCGAGCCCCCTCCCTATGTTGGCTTATTACCCGGCAAACATTGCAAACATCAATGAGCCTTGCGAGCCATGCGAAGATTCTGAACGTCGCTTAACAAGGCATCACGCGAGGTGCTTTGAAGCGTGTTGTGATCGAGAATATTTTGGATATCCTCGATAGCCTGGTCCAGCGTGTCCTTGTCAAACTTCCCTTTCGTTAGATGACGGTCAAAGGTGGACAGGCTCTTCTGCGCATGGCGGTAGCGGTCCAGGTCCTTGCCCTTTTCGTGCTCCAATTCGCGGGAGCTACGCAGGTCGTTCTGAGTTTGATCGACCAGCTGCCTTAAGTCGGGATGCTCGCGATAATATCCTTGCTCATCCTGTGGTGTACCGAAAGCAGAAGGGGAAAGACTCCCCGTCATCATCAGGCCGACGGCAAAAAACGAGGCGGGAACCCAATGTTTGGTGATTTTCATGAATTTTGGTCTCCTCCAAGTAACGTTATTGTCATTACAATCTACTAGACGCAATCGGTACAGCACCGGTATGCTCAGAACTTTGGACGCCGCTCATTAAATTCGGGTGAAGGAGGCTGATTTAAAGCCGTTGACGGGCCAAAACCATTGCCCCGAATAGGACGCTATCGTCCCCTAAAGCGGCGGGAACTACTCTGCGTTCGGCCTTCGACCAGGATGTGATTTGCCGGTTTAGTTCCTCCTGGAGGGGCTGAAATAGCACATCTCCCGCCTTGCTGATGCCCCCACCTATCACCACCAGGGCTGGATTGAGGAGCATGATGGCGGATTTGAGACCACGGGCCAAGTACACGACGTAGCGCTTTACGAAATCGGGGTCGCGGAGCAGATCCTTGGCAGGCCTCCCGTAATCGCGCTCCAGCCACAGGCCGCAGCAAAGACGCTCAAAGCAGCCGTGCGAGCCACACAGACAGTCCGGGCCGTTGGGATCGAGGGTTATATGTCCAATTTCGCCCGCATAAGAATTCGCGCCATGATAGATGTTTCCATCGATGATGAGGCCCCCGCCGATTCCTGTGGAGAGAGTCATATAAAAGAGCGGGTTCTTCTCACGCCCGGCCCCAAAATGGGCTTCGCCCAGAGCACCCACGTTCGCATCGTTGTCCATGATCACCGGCACACGCATGAGAGACCGCACCTGCTCGATTAACGGATACCCAGCCCAGCCTTCCACATGGGTAGAAAGCGTGACCGTTTGAGAAGGGAAATCTACAGGGCCGCCGAAGCCGATTCCGCACCGCTCCGGATGAAAACCGTTTTCGTCGCGCCATGTAGAAAGAGTGTGCTCGATCTGCATCATCATTCGCTGCGGACCGCCGCTTCGATCGGTAGTTTCCGTCTTCTTAAGAACCAGCTTTTCCTGGTGAAAAGCAGCAACGGAGAACTTGGTGCCTCCGATGTCGATGGCCAAGGTGTCCATTGGTCTAGCTTTACCATGTATCGCACCGCAGGCCTGATTTGGGTTCGCCGGCAGGACAGCCATGTTCAAAGGTTAGTGCTGACAGGCCAAGGGCAAAGTGGTGAGAAACGGAATGTTCCTGAATGGGATCACACTAGCTAGGAAACATTATGAAGGGCACTCCGAAAGTGCCCCAACAAGGAGGAAGGAAAATATGCTGCGTTACGCGTTGATTTTTTTAGTCATTGCGATCATTGCGGGAATTCTGGGTTTCGGAGGAATTGCCGCAGCATCCGCCGGGATCGCGAAGCTTCTGTTTGTAGTGTTTTTAGTCCTGTTTGTGATCGGCCTGATTATGCATCTGGCTCGAGGTGGTCGCTCGGCTATTTAGCCTTGCGCTGGAATCGTGCCCTGGTCATTCTTAGCTAACCGGGGCACGATTCCAGACGAACAGTTCAGGCGTGCTGTGCCTGGTGCTTTCCTTCGCTTATTTCTTCTATCATCTTCCGATTGAATGCCGGAATATCGTCTGGCTTTCGGCTTGACACCAAGCCCTGATCCGTTACGACCTCCTGATCCACCCAGTTGCCGCCAGCGTTGCGAACGTCGGTTTTCAAGGAAGGCCAAGAGGTCAGTTTGCGTCCGCGCACGACATCGGCCTCCACAAGCATCCATGCAGCGTGGCAGATGGCGGCCACCGGCTTTTGACTTTCGAAGAAGGCCTTTACGAACTGCACAGCCCCCGGGTTCTGGCGGAGATGATCGGGGTTCATCGCACCGCCCGGCAGCAGGAGGGCATCGTAGTTGTTGGGATCCGCTGATTGGAGATTGCGATCTACCGGAATCTCGACACCCCATTCGGTGTGATTCCAACCTTTGATTTTTCCGTCCTTCGGTGAAATCACTTCGGTTTTAGCACCTTCCGCTTCCAGGGCTTTTTTGGGCTCCAAGAGTTCCACTTGCTCTACGCCGTCGGTGGCCAATATTGCCACACGTTTGTTGCTTAGCTTTCCGCTCATGAATAAATGAATTCCTCTTTTGGAGGACTCAACGGGACCCGAGAGGTTACAGCCGAAGGGAACGGAAGGAGCGCGTCAACGCGAAACTGGCCGGGACAATGCTGTGAGCAACATTGCCCCGGCCAGTTACCGGCAGAGCTATTCACGCCTTTTATGGCAGACCGCGACGGTCTACCAGATAAAGGACCAAAAGGACCACGAGAAGTAACCCCAAGCCTCCGCTCGGGTAGTAACCCCATCCTCCGCTATACGGCCAAGTAGGCAGGGCGCCCAGCAGAAGCAAGAACAGGATAATGATCAATATCAATCGAAGCACGATCGCGATTCCTCCGGACGGACTGATACTTACGCTAGCAGAGAAAAAGGAGGGCGTACATACCCAACGTACGGGTGCACGGGCCAGACCTGACACGGAGGATCATTCGAGAGCTTCGTACTCCATCACAACGCCAGAGTTCGCCAGGGCGTCCTTGAATTCCTCCTCTTTGCCGTCCGCCACGTCGTACTCCCAGACCTCATCTCCCATCAGGAATGCATCGTCCTCTTCCAAGATGTCCGAGGAGTGGAGAGAGGGTGGTCCCGTCCTTTCCACCCGTACGGCATCCAGAACGGTCTCATCGTCGAGTTGAGTATCCAGGAAGCTGGCAGGATTGTCGCCTTGTTCCCCTTGCTGGTTGGGGCGCTCTCGAAAGACAACACGGAATTTCATAACTCTAAGACCAGGGCCGGATCGCTACTGGCCGGACGCTGTGCCCTTGCCTTTCATGCTGGATTGAATCTGCTTGATCTTGTCGAGATGCGTCTGCAGAACCGGCAGGGTGGTGGCGGCGAACTGCTTAATCTGGTCGTTCTTACCCTTTTGTGATTCCTTCTGAAACTCTTTGACGTCTTCCTGGTGGTCTTTTACCATTGCCTTTACGTATGTTTTGTCAAAGTCCGCGCCCGACATTCCTTGCAGCTTGTCGTATAGGGACTGATCTTTGGCATTCAGAGTAGTTGGCAGCGTAATGTTTTGCTTTTCGGCAACGGCTTTCAGTTGATCGTTTGCTTTTGAATGGTCGTCCACCATCATTTGTCCAAACGACTTTACGTCCGGGCTGCCGGCTTTTTCCGCCGCGAGTTTCCCGAGCTGAACCTCCGCCATGCCCCCCTGGGCAGCTTTCATTGCGAATGCCACATCGGGCGACTTGGCCATTTTCTGGCTCCCACTATCCATGGTCTGGTCTGTAGAATTCGGCATGGTCGTAGGATTTTGCATGCCACCAGGTGTTGGCGCTGCATTAGGATTTTGCGCCCCGCTAGGATTCTGCATCCCACCCGGACTCTGGGCGCCGCCAGCGGCCTGAGCGCCAAATGATGCGGGGTTTAGGGACAGGGCGAACCCCATCGCCGCCACGGTGCAAACAGATCTGTAGTTTAGCTTCATGTAAACAAACTCCGCTAGTGTGATCCTTTATCGGACCGGTCTGTTACGCGCTACACGATGTTATTAGAGATCGCATAGCGAGTCATTTGCGCGGTAGAGCGGAGACTGAGACGCTGCATGATGGCGGCGCGATGAAACTCGGCCGTGCGAACGGAGATGTTGAGCTGATTGGCGATGTCCTTGGCGCTGCATCCAGCCGCAATGAGGCGGAGAACCTCCCGCTGCCGAGCGGTTAAGCCAGATCGCTCGGTGTCTTCCGGAGTATCGGCGGGCGGAACACTCAGCAGGGTTTGTCCTCCGAGAACCGCTTTAATCGAGGAGATGAGTTCCTCGCCAGGAATACGTTTCGACAGAAAAGCTTTGGCGCCGATTTGGGCGGCCTGTTCGACATAGCTTCGGTCACCATGCATCGAAAGAAATAGAATCGGTAAGGATGGATGGCGTTCCAGGACCTTTCGGGCGGTCAGAAATCCGTCGCCATTCGGCATGCTTACATCAAGAATCGCAACATCGGGCTGAAACTCGTCGACCGCGTTAATAAACGACAGACCGTTATCAACGGCAAGCACCTGGAAGTGCGTTTTCATCATGGCCTGCAGGGCATCCAGTATGAGATGGTGGTCGTCGGCGATTAGCAGTTTGGGTAGAGGAGCCGCAAAGTCGCTTCCATTGCTGGTGGTCAAAAGTACTGTACCTCTGCCAGGTCTGACAGCGTTACGAGTGGGAAGTATACAGGTAATTTCCCTTGGACGGCCCCTGGTAAGTACCAGCCGGTCTAATGCTTTTCCCTCGTGTGCTGGCTGTGTCCTGACGACCCCGGGGTAGGCAGACAGGTGGGGTATCATACGACATGCTGCCCGCGCGTAAGGGGCAGCGTTTGGCTATAGTCTCATGCGTGTCGCGATTATCGGAACGGGATATGTTGGTCTAACCACCGGCGTGTGCCTCGCCTTCATTGGGCATTCTGTTTACTGCCTGGATACAGACGAATCGAAAGTAAAGGCGCTTTCTGCGGGCAAGATCCCCATTTACGAGCCGTATCTTGAGGAATTGCTAGAAGAAGCGCGCCCGAATCTGCATTTCACCTCCAGCTACGAGGAGGCGATTCCCGACGCAGAAGTCGTTTTTATCGCGGTGGGCACGCCACCGACGCCTTCCGGTGCACCGAATTTGGAATATCTGTCCCAAGCGGCCCGGAGCATCGGCCAGCACATGAACTGCAAGTTTACAGTGGTGGTGAACAAGTCGACAGTGCCGATCGGAAGCGGAAACTGGGTGGGCTCCCTGCTCAGAGACGCTTACGAACAGCGGAGTACGGACCGAAAACTGGAGTCAGCAGTTGCCTCGAACCCTGAATTCCTGCGGGAAGGGTCTGCTTTGCACGACAGCTTGTATCCGGACCGGATCGTGATCGGCGCGGACGAGCCGCGAGCCCTCGAGGTGCTGTACTCACTGTACAGGCCCATTTTGGACCAGACTTTTACCGCACCCACGTACCTGCCGCGTCCCGAATCCGTGGGCGGCGTACCGCTTTTGTCCACTGACTTGGCCTCGGCCGAGCTGATCAAGTATGCGGCGAACGCTTTTCTTGCGCTCAAAATCAGCTTCATCAACGAGATTGGAATGCTGGCGGGGCGAGTGGGCGCAAATATATCGGAGGTGGGTCGCGGTATCGGCCTGGACTCGCGGATCGGACCGCGATTTTTGAATGCCGGTATCGGGTGGGGTGGCTCCTGCTTCGGCAAGGATACCGCCGCTTTACTGGCCACAGCCGCAGAGTACGGCTTGCACATGCCGATTGTCGAGGCAGCGCGCGTCGTGAATAAACGGCAGCGGGACCGGGTGGTGGAGAAGCTGCTGGCCGAGTTAAAGATCTTGAAAGGGCGCACGATCGGACTTCTTGGCCTGGCCTTCAAGCCCAACACGGACGACCTTCGGGAAGCACCGGCGGTCGAGATTGCCCAGAAGCTGATCGATCGGGGAGTCCGGGTAAAGGCGCATGACCCGATCGCCCGGCACCGGTTTCAAGCGGACCACCCGAACATGGGTGTTCAGATCTGCGAGCGAGCCACGGACGTAGCCGAAGGCTGCGATGCTCTTGTCTTGATTACCGAGTGGAATGAATACCGGGACCTGGAGTGGGAAGAGATCGGTAAGCGCATGCGGCAACCATTAATTCTCGATGGAAGACTGGCGCTGGATGGAGAAAAATTGGAACGGGCCGGTTTTCGCTACGTGGAGATTAGCTAACCGCACAAACGGGCAATCCTAACCGTTATGGGGATGCGCCTGTGCCTGTGGAGACGATGGCTCCGAAGTCGTGGGGTGTTCCTGAGGCTTGGGGGCCTCCGGCTTGCGGGAGGGGCGCCCGCGGCGATGTGAACCGCCGTTCGAGAGCTTTTCCAAGGCGATGATCGCCTCGTCCAGCCGCTGCTTTTCTATCTGAAGTTCATGGATGATCTTATGGAGATCCATCAAATAAACAATTTTCCCATAGTCAGATCTAGAGACTGGCGGACGGTTTACAGGAAGCGTCTCCTACAACTGCAAAAAGCCCCGGATAGTCTTGCTAGCCGGGGCTTTTGAATAATAATCGGGCGACGTCCTACTCTCCCACACACTCGCGCATGCAGTACCATCGGGGCAGAGAGGCTTAACTTCCGTGTTCGGGATGGGAACGGGTGGAACCCTCTCGCTATGATCACCCGAAACTTGCATCGGTTGAACATCCAGCGAGGAGCTCACACCGACTTTGAATCGAATGCTACTGAATAGTATTTGACGGGCAACGCGTTGGCATTGCAATCGACTTTAAAAATATAGTTAACTTTATGGTCAAGCCGAACGAGCTATTAGTAACGGTCAGCTCAACACATTACTGTGCTTACACATCCGTCCTATCAACGTGATCGTCTTTCACGGCTCTTCAGGGAGATCTCATCTTTGGGAAGGTTTCGTGCTTATATGCATTCAGCACTTATCCTGACCGAACTTCGCTACTCAGCTGTGCCATTGAGACAACT
>DATIMM010000037.1:0-3189 GCA_035475295.1 Bryobacteraceae bacterium | reverse complement strand
ATCGCGGCGTGTACGTGGCGCAACGCCCGCGTTGTTGACCAGCAGGTCTAACCGGCCAAAGCGCTCGCGGGCGAAATCGATCAGTTTTTCGCGATCGGCAGAATTGCCGATATCGCACTGAATGATCTCCACACCGGATTCGGCCCGCAGTGATTCGGCCGCGTCCCGGCGCCCTTTATAGGTTGCGATGACCTGATGGGTGCCAGCGAGTTCGGTAGCGATGCCGCGCCCTATGCCGCGACTCGCGCCGGTGACGATTGCTATCTGTTTCAAGCGCGGGCACCTTCGAGTGGATCGATCTTGACCCAGGCACGCTTCCCCCAGGACTCTATACCCTTTTCGGCCAATTGCACGCCCTTTGCGCCGGCAAGGAGTGTCCAGGGAAACGGCTCATCTTTGACCACGTGCCGCAAGAACAGTTCCCACTGACGCTTGAATGCGTTGTCGAACGGCATCTGTTCCGGCACCTTCTGCCAGCCGTCAAAAAAATTGAGAGGGCTGTCGACGTCAGGATTCCAGACCGGACGAGGCGTTGCACCATACGGCTGAACCCAGCAATGGCGCAGACCTGCCACAGCGGTACCGTGGGTACCGTCAACCTGCAGGGTGAGTAAGTCATCTCGCCTTACGCGCACACACCATGACGAGTTGAAGTGAGCAATAACGCCGCCCTCAAGCTGAAAAGTGGCGTAAGCCGAGTCGTCTGCCGTGCAGGTGTACGGCTTTCCGGATTCATCCCAGCGGGTGGGAATGTGTGTAGCGCCAAGGCAGGAAACTGCCTGGACCTCTCCGAACAGGTTGTCGAGGACGTATCGCCAGTGGCAGAGCATGTCGAGGATCATGCCGCCACCATCCTCCTTGCGATAGTTCCAGGAGGGGCGTTGCGCCGGAACGTTATCGCCTTCGAAAACCCAATAGCCAAACTCGCCACGTACCGAGAGTATCTTTCCAAAGAATCCTGTATCCCGCAGCGTTTTCAGCTTCAACATCCCCGGCAGCCATAGCTTGTCCTGTACGACACCATTCTTGACGCCGGCTGCTTGTGCTTCCCGGTACAAGTTGAGCGCGGTGGCCAGATTCTCAGCGACCGGCTTTTCGCAGTAGATATGCTTGCCCGCGGCAATTGCCTTTTGGACACAGGGAGCACGGCGGTCCGTCGTCTGAGCATCGAAGTAGACCGAGTAGGACTTGTCGGAAAGGACGCTGTCGAGGTCTGTAGTCCAGGGCAGGCCGCCGCACTCCTCGGAAATGGCCTTCAATTTCGTAGCATTGCGGCCCACCAGCACGGGTTTTGGAAGAATGACCTCGTCTCCGGCTCTTACGCCGCCCTGAGCAATGATCGCTTGAATCGAACGGCGCAGGTGTTGATTCAGACCCATACGGCCAGTGACGCCATTCATAATGATGCCCACGTTGTGGACGGGTTGAGTGCTCATAAGCTCTTCGGTTTTTCGGTACACTGCGGGCGCGCGCCAGGAGGCAGCGGAGGGGCTTCGACGCCCGCGCGGGGCAGGGTTCCATCCAGTTCCTGGCGCCAGTGCGCTACGTCACCCGCGGGTCCGTAGCAGTAGAGCATCCGGCAGGGAGTGCTGCCCACGTTGGTCAACTGATGGAAAACACGCGGTGGGATGTAGACCGCCTGACCGCTCGTCACGGTCTGGCGCTCCTCGCCAAGACACATTTCCGCGGTCCCTTCGATGATGAAATAGATCTCTTCCTGTTCCTGGTTGTGCCAGGGCACCTGACCACCGTCGGGCTCCAGCGTAACGTTGCCGAGCGAGAAGTTGGTGGCCTGAATAGGACTGGGCCCACCCACCAGATTTTGTGTGCGACGTCTGGCTGGATAAACGCGTCCAGCGATCTGTGACAAGTCAGCGATGATCATTGTCCGTTGCTCCAGAATGTGAGATAAGTTTTATCCTCAATGATGCGCTGTAGATATACAGCGAGTTCCAGGGCGTGATAGTCGCCCCACATGCACGCTTCCCCTGATGGTATGCGCCGGCCGGCGGGTATCGAGTCCCAGCCATTAGGCCGATGATAGATGCTGTGCAAAATAAGCCCCTGATGTTGTGGATCGGTGCTCAAGTAGGGCTCAGCGAATAGCGTCCGGCAAACGGTCAGTCCAGCTTTCCAGTACCGCTCATTCTGAAGAAACCGGCCGAGCCGCAAAAGGCCCTGTGCCGCGATCACGGCTGCTGAGCTATCGACCGGTTCCCATTCATTGAACGGGTCGGACGGCTTGTCGCGCCAGTTAACAATTCTATCCAGGCCCGGCGCGCCAGTGTCCCAGTAAGGTGCACCGTCGAGTGCCGTATTAGCAATGTAAAAATCGCAAGTGGCCTCGGCGGCTTTCCGCATCTCCATAAGCACTGGTTCGCGTCCCCCGTGAACTGCGAGTTCCTCGTCGGATACTGTCTGAAGAAATTCGAGCTCCTCTGCGAAGCCCAGCATCGCCCAGGCGAGGCCGCGCGTCCACGTGGTATAGGGAGAATACCCTTGCTGCGAATTTGGGCAGCGGTAATTGCCATCATTCGGGTTGAAGATGCTCTCATGAGCTACCCGGCCGCGAACGTCCCAGGTATCCCGTCCCTCGCCATAGTAGACCGAATAACGGGCAGTCGCGGCGGCATGCCAGATGAGCCGGTCCAGAAGTGAAATACGGCAATCGTTCTCGCCCAGCAGCACGTGCCCGAGGCGATGCGCAACGGCCAGTGCGCGTACGGTCCGAATTGTGTCGACAAACAGCGAATGGGGTCCGTTGAACGAGTAAATGAACCCACCTCCGGACGCGATAGGCGACCAGCGTCCAGCTTGAACGGCCCCGGAACATTTAAGTGCCACCTCATAGAAGCGCCGTTCCCATTCGTTCTGCTCCACCCTGCCCTCGTCAATCAAGCGCAGCAGATTGCCGTAGGTGCTCACGTTATTAAAGCCGTGATCATGGACGCCAGTATGCGTAAGATGCGGAGCCATCACCTCGACCGTTCTCGAGCGGCCAATATGAAGGAATTCGCTATCGCCGGTTCCATCGAATTGGAGAATGGCGGAGCCAAATTGAAATCCTTGCGTCCATTCGGTCCACCCTCGGCTCGTATACCTGCCCTTCACCGTGAACACAGGCGATCCTTCCGACGGATTCCAGGAGCGGTGGAGCGAGCGAATTTTCTCGGCTGAGGCACCGAATAG
>DATIMM010000036.1:0-6492 GCA_035475295.1 Bryobacteraceae bacterium | reverse complement strand
ACTTGATCGAATAGCTCGCCCTTCCCTGCCCTTTCGAATAGGACGCGCTCGGGCTCACCAAATGACGCCTGTAAATGAGTTTCCAGCCTGAGGCCGGCGCATTTACCCGCTGCGAAAAGCTGCTCTTCCGAATGCACCACGTGTTCGATCTCGTATACGATCGTGCCTACCCGGAAGGAACGTGTCCATCCCGCGGTGATGGCCGCCGGGTGAAGGTCAGTAACGATGACTCGGCCGCCGTAGCGAGTGACTGCAGCAAGCTGGTAAACCAGCCGGGCCAAATCAGGAACATAGCCGGCCGCGAATGAGCAGAGTGTCACGTCGGCAAAGCGCCGGGGAAAGGGCAACAAGGTAGCGTCGGCCACCACACATTTTCCCCGCAGGCCTCGCTTATTATCCGCCACTTTGAGCATCGGCTCGCAAGCATCACTGCCGAGCACATCGCCACCCCGGGCATGCAAGTAGCTCATCCAGCGTCCGGTTCCGCAGGCCACATCCACAAATCGCCTGAGCGGAATCGGCTCCATGAACCGGCACAGTGTGCGAGTCTCCAATGCAAGCAGCGGGTTCGGTTCGGTGTCATAGTGGCTTGCCCAAATCGCATGGCCTTCGAGTGGGGACACTCGCATCAGAGGCTCTCCAGCCGCGGCTTACGCAATGCCAGGAGACGTTGCGTGTATCTCAGCTCTATGGGCCAATCGTAAAATCCGGCGGCATATCGCCAGCTACTAAGGCCTTTGAGAAGCCGCCGGCCCCAACGCGGCAGATAGATGTCCTGAATGGTCGGCCAGCGCGAGTTCACGACAATTTCGAAGTTGTCGATTCGCCGCTTCAGCTTCCCAGGTAACCATGCGAGCTGAGGATCGTGCCGAACTGTGAAGTTGTACCAGCGGTCGGTTGCCCACACTTCGGGAGTTTTGGGGAACTCGATTTTGTCCTCAACGTGACCATACATCCCGTCCGGGTGCGGCGTTGGAATGTAATGCTGCACGATGATCTCAGCATCCGGATTGATTCGCTTAATCTTCCTGATAAAACGAATCGTTTCTTTCGTGTCCTGCTCCGGGTTAGATGGATTACCGATAACGAACGAAAATTCAGGAACGATGCCAAAGCGGCGGATCTTGGCAGCGAGTTCTAGCGTCTGCTCCGTCGTTATGTGCTTGTTCATCTGTTTGAGCACGCCGTCTGAGCCAGACTCAGCGCCAAAGAAAATCATCGCGGCGCCTGCCCGCCGAAGCAGCTGCAGTGTGTCGTCGGAGTAGCGCAGGACGGTATCTATGCGTCCTTCTGACCACCACCGAAGGTCTAACGGCACAAGTTGCTCTGCCAGTTCGCGGGTATGGGACTCGTTGAGAAAGAAGTTATTGTCGTAGAACTGCACCGAATCGATAGCAAACTGATCCTTCAAATGTCGCAATACTGCAGCCGTGCGGTGGGGAGCTTCAGTTCGCTGACGCCCCTGGTACACAGGCACAACTCCGCAGAATGTGCAACGGAATGGACAGCCAATGCTGGCCTGATGAACAGCCGTACGCCGGCCGAGAAAGGTTGAGGCGATGTACTTCTCTGCGTTGGGCAGGCGGTGATATGGAAGCCACGGAAAATCGTTCGGTGAAATCAGTGGCCGTTCGGCGTTGTGAACATGTAATCCGAAGTCGTCCTTAAATGAGAGTCCGCGAATCCCCAGTGGTTTACGCCGGAATCGTATGGCATCGACGAGTTCCAGAAAGGTCTCCTCCCCTTGCCCTCGCACAACAAAGTCGACGTACGGAGCATTTAGGGCAGCATCGGAATAGAGGGAAGCAAAATATCCGCCCCAAACAATGGGAATCGAGCCATGCTTGCGGCGAAAGTTTGTACAGATTGGTATTGCGGCCCGCATCTGAGGACCAGGCATTACCGAGACCGCGAGCAGCTGGACGGAGTGTTCCCTTACGAGCCGGTCGAGGGTCTCTTCAGGATGCGGGTCTGCATTGCCGTCCACAATGACGTACTCCTGCTTGCCTTCCAGAACGGCCGCAAGAGACAACACCGCCAAAGGGAAGCGCCGATTCTTTGGCGATGTGGATCGAGGATGGAGCAGTATGATCATGAGGCACCGAATCTGGCGGTAAGAATCCAGAATCTCGAGGGCGGCCGGCGGCCCTGAATGCGCGCAGTTACGGGACGAAGGTGCCAGCGCCACCCATACCAGGGCCGATAGATTGTCCAGTGTAACTGGAGGGCGTGAGCAAGGGACTTCAATATCGGCATGTCAAGGTATTCAATACTCGGCATCGCATCGGAGCGGAATCCATAGAGTTTAGAGAACATCGCGTGCCGCTCTTCGACCATCATTTCTCCGTGCTCACGGCAGCGGTACACAGGAGAGTCGAGCACCGCTACCATTCCTGACGGGCGAAGACAGCGGCGAGCTTCGGCTAACGTGGCGAAGTAATCAGTTGAATAATGGAGCGACGCGTTATAGACGACCAGATCGAAGGTGTCTGGACCAAACGGGAGTTCGTCAAATTCAGCCTCGACCAGCGGGAATTGCGGAGAGTAGTGGCGGGCTGCGAGAAGACCGTCCCGCTCGTCCCGGAAAATGTCGAGTGCGTAGCAAATGTGATTTCGCAGCGACAGCCGGTACGACATCCACCCGTTTCCCGCTCCCAGGTCAAGAATGGTAAGGGGCCTACCTAGTGAGTGTTCCAGAGGAGCGAGGACCTTGCGTTCAAAGTATCGGTAGGTCTTTGCACGCATGGCCCACATCGCGACATTCTGTCCAGTGATGTCTTCGAATGGAAGAGCGCGGTAGTAGGACGAGTCATTGGAGCCGCGACCTTCCGCTTGTCGTATATGGCCGTACTCTCTTAAGAAACGGCGGCGGGCATGGATATCGCAAGTCATATTCGACGGAAAAGCAGAAGACGATGATCGGAAAACATTCGGAGTAGAGGCCGATGCGCCAGGTGCCGGTCGACTTTTTGGAGGCGCATAACGGCGCTGGCGGAAAGCCCGAGGATGTAGGACGGTGGAACGGCCAATCCAATTCCTACCCAGGTAACCAGTTTGAAATGGTTCTGGAAAGCAGAACGAATCTGATGGATGGTTGGATAGCTCAAGGAAACTCCCATCGAGGCTACCGATCCACCGCGACGCCAACGGCGAAATGCCTTTCGCGGCCTGGTGCGCTTCAGATAGTGGCAAGTCTCCCAAAGGCACACGGGTCCCATTACGCATACCGCCAGATAGGAATTGCGGCGAGTTAACCGGCTCAATTGGATACCGAGGCCCCGAAGGTCATCAACGCAGTTGAGAACCCCGAAGTTTGAGATGACACCATCGTAGACACCGTCTAGACGATCGAGATTTTCGAGCGCCAGGTGCTGGGCCTCCACTCCGCTGGCCCTTGCCAAGGACGCCATTTCTGTCGAGGCATCTACACCTGTTACATGGAGCCCGTAATTCATCATGTGAACGGCGTCTGCACCTGTTCCGCAGCCAAGATCCAGAATGGAATCACCGGGCTGAAACAGCGGATCGATCCAGCGCCATACGGCCTCGCGTTGAGCCGTTCCGATGGGTGTATTGGTCCACAAGGCATCGTACTTCCAAGCCATCCGATCAAAGGCGAAGCCGGCACTCAGGAGCATTCAGGCCTCCACCTCATGCCAGCTTTGGTGCAGCCCGCTTCTGGCTGTCAGCACCTTTGTAAGGTCCGGTTCCTTCTCCATCTCGCTCTTCAGCAACTCATCCGCATATTGATAAAAGCGGCGCGAGTGCCGTCCTTGTATACGAAGGTCGCGATCTGTGCTTTCCTGCCAACCGGAGATGTTTACCAAGCGGGACGCCACGCGCTCGAAGTAGGGAGTTCCTTTGATGGGATAGGAGACCGTGGTGAAGAACACATCCGGCCTACAGGTTTTTACGTGGGTCACTGTCGCCTCGATGTCTTCGATTTGCTCTCCATCGAAGCCCCACATCAAGAACATTCCGGTCTGGATGCCATTCTTCTTGCAGAATGCGACGGCGTCCTGGACCTGCTTCACCGTGACTCCGCGCTGCATTGCATTCAAGATGCGTTGGGATCCGCTCTCCGAGCCTATCCACACCCGAAAGCAGCCAAGCTCAGCCAGCGTGGCAGCGACTTTCTCGTTCAGGCGGTCGGCGCGAGTGATGCACTCAAACGGGATGTAAATCCGTCGTTTGCGCATTTCCTCCGCGTATTCGAACAGCCATCCATGGTGAATAGTGAATACGTCATCAGCAAGCCAAAGCATCTCCGGGCGGTAGCAGTCGAGTATCCATTCAATTTCATCCACCACGCCTATTGGCGACCGGCGGCGATGAGTCTTCCCGTAAACAGAGTGGCTGCACCAATTACAGTGATAGGGACACCCTCTCGCGGTGATTAGTGAAACGGAGCCCTTTCCATGGTGACGACGCCATACATCGAGATACTGTTCGAGTTTGATCTGTTTGCGGTCGGGCCAGGGTTGAGCATCCAGATCTTTAATGAGAGGGGCGGCGCCTGTGTTGACGACCTTCCCGCCCTGTGATCGAAAGAATAGACCGGGAATTTGCGGCCACAGTTCTGGATCGAGATTTGTGCGCAGCAGAGCCTCCAGCGGAACCTCGCCTTCTCCGCCAATGATCACGTCAGCGCCGGCCTCAAGATATTCTTGAGCGTAGTTCACCGGCTCCGGCCCACCAAGCACAACTTTCCAGCCATTGGCGCGCGCTCGTGCGATGATCTTGATCACGCTGCTTCTGGTTATCAGGTTCGTGTAGATGCCGATTGCCCCTGGAGTTTCGTTGTCCAGTTTGGAGAAGAGCTCGTTTCTCGATCCAAATGTCGAGTCGTAAACCTCTACATCGAACCCCTTGGCGCGCAGGTGCGACGAAAGATAGAGGATGCCGAGCGGGGCATACGGCTTCATGATCGCCTGCTCCTTGGCGTCCTCGCAGATAAAGTAGCCATGGGTAAGCAGGAGCTTCATACCAGAACTCCATTCACCTCGGCCGTACCCTTGAGTTGGTAAACTTTTTCCCATGCCTCGCGAATGCGTTCCGGCTCCGCGCCATTGCGAACTTCAAGCCGGAGAGCATCCGCCAGTTCCCGGTAGAAGGCGGTAGAGTAAGCGCCCTGAAACATCATCGCGAGTTCGCCGCTATGGGTCCAGTTCACTTTCTTTCCCATCTGGCCCACGACGAGATTGAAGAATTTCGTCCCTGGCAGAGGGTAAGACACGGAGACACCAATGTCGTCGGGTTTTGTATCGCGTACCATCTGAATGGTCGCCATAATGTCTTCCCAACCCTCACCCAAATAGCCGAACTGCAAAAAGAAACAGGCCCGGATGTCATGCCGCGCCAGGTGCGCGCGAGCACGGTAAATCTGCTCGACACGAATGCCTTTCTCCATGGCGTCGAGGACTTGCTGCGAGCCCGATTCAGCGCCCATCCAGACTTCCGAACAGCCCGCGCGCTTCAGTGAGGTGACACTGTCACGAGTCATCAAATCGCAGCGGCTTTGCATTTTGAATGGAATTCGCGCGTCCAGCGTTTCCACGGCGTTAGCGAAGTCGGCGGCCCAGGTCGGAGAAAGCGCAAAGATGTCGTCCGCAAACCAGATATGGTCCGGACGAAATGCCGTCTTCAAGTACCGCATTTCCTCCGCCACAAGCCGTGGTGAACGCACGTGATAATGGTTCCCGTAGGTGGGCTTTGCGCACCAATTACAGTGGAACGGGCAACCCCGGCTAGATACCATGTTTAACGAAAAATATCCGTGAGCGCCCAACCACGCCTGGCGATATTGATCCATATCGACGAGATCCCAGGCGGGAAGTGGAAGTGAATCCAATTTTGAGTTCAGAGGCCGCGGAGGGGTGTAGCGGACCGATCCTGTTTTCTGATCGTAGTAAGCCAAACCCGGGATTTCACTCGGTCGCCATTGCTGCGCCAAGTCGACAATCGTGTTCTCAACTTCGCCAACGAGTACATAGTCGAATCCGGCGTTGAGATAGGCCTCGATGTGATCGGTCGAGTCCGGTCCGTGCACTGCAACAACGTGGCCAGCGGCTTTCGCTACTTGGGCCATCGAGAATGCAACTTCGCGATTCCGCCCGAGACACATCTTGCTGAGAAAGTTGAAGTCGTCCTCACAAACTACGACGAGTTGGGGACTGTGATCACGAAGGGACTGTTCAAATGCTTGCCCGGGCTCCTGAAACGTCACGTCGCAAAAGGCTATGCTGATGCCGGCACTTCTCAGCGCAGCTGCGGCCAACAAAGGCTGCAGTGGCGGGTAAGGCTGCATTTTTGCCACCTGTTTATCGTCATTGAATAGGTGGTTGCTATGCGTGAGGAGAACTTCGCTCATGGTAGTAGATACCCTTCTTCAACGCGTTCCATTCAAGCTGTGACTCAGAGCCTCTCCCGTCAAAAGTGAACGTCGCACGACCAGCCATTCCCGCGCTACCGAGAGCCAAAGCTCCAAAGGAA
>DATIMM010000035.1:0-5419 GCA_035475295.1 Bryobacteraceae bacterium | reverse complement strand
CGCAGCAGCAGACCGAGCGTGTTGTAAGCTCCGGCATCGCCATCATTGACAGACAACGCCCTTCGCAGGGCGGCAATCGCTCCGTCTACGTCTCCTTTTTGCTTCCGGGCGGTGGCGAGCATGGACCAGGCTGCTGCGTACTCGGGGCGCTGCTCCGTAGCGGCTTCAAACTGGGTGGCGGCCTTTTCGATGGATCCTGCCTGAAGATAGACCAGCCCCAATGTGTAATGACCTTCCGCCAACTTGCCGTCAAGCTCGACCGCCTGCTCCAGTTCCTTTTCCGCATGGGGCAAATCGTCCAATTGTTTGTACGCCAAGCCCAGATCATAGTGGGCGCTGACGGCATCGGGATGAGCGCTCGTCACCTTTGACAGCTGCTGAATGGCCTCCTGCATCTTGCCCGAAGCAATGTCGGCGTAACCGATATTCACCATGGCGGTCACGTTGTCCGGTTCCTGATCGAGAACTTCGCGAAACTGGGCGAGCCCGGCAGTCGCGTTGCCCTCGTTTACCAGAACGATCCCGTAACTGTTCCGAAGTGCCGTGTTTTGTGGCGCCAGATCGAGCGCGTGTTTATAGGCGTCTCGCGCACCTGCATATTGTTGTGACTGCTGGTAGGCGAGCCCGAGGCTTTCCCAAACTGATTCGTTGTTGGGAAGAGCTGTTGCTGCCATCCTTAGTTCCGGAATGGCTTGCGAGTATTGGCCGAGTTCGCTGTACGCGCTGCCAAGGCGGAAACGGTACTCGGGGTTATCCGGCGCAAGGGTAGCGGCCTTTTTCAGGTTCGAGAGAGCAGGCTCCCGCTGTTGCGTCAGCCATTGCGCGACGCCCAGGTGATACCAGGCTTGGGCGAATTTCGGAGAAAGCTCGGTCGCGCGCTGAAAGTGCGGAATGGCTTCGGCCGCGCGGTTCGTGGCGGCCAGGAGGAACCCAATTTCGTCCTGGTAGCCAGCCGAGCGGGGAACGAGCTTCGCCAGTTCCTCATATTTCGCCAAGGCACCGTTGGCATCCTGGGCGGCGAGAAGACGCTGAGCGTCGGCTTCAAGGCTGCGTACATCCGCTCGGTTTTGGGCGAGTGCGGCAATCGTGCAGGCCAGTAGAAGGATCGCAATTCTCATTGTGCGACCACCCGAATGTAGTGATCCGTGAATTTCAGGGCCGTATGGATAGCAACGCGGGGCATATGACACCCGATGCAGTCTGCTTTTTCAAGCCCATCGGCATGGGCCGTGGTGCCGGGATGGCAGGTGATGCACTTGGCGATGTAGAAAGCATGATCATTACGAACTGCATCCGCGTGGGCGGGATGACAGGTAGTGCACGCCAGTTTGCCGGACGCAAAGCAGGCACTTTTCATCAGCCGGTACGGCTGGAAACGCACATTCTCCAGGTCGTGTTCCTGGTCGGGGAGAACGCTGGAGCGGTGACAGTTTCCGCAGAAGAGAGCTTGCGTCTTCGCATCCAGTTTACCGGGATTCAGTGGCATTCCATGGCCGAGTGCGTGGTTTGCCGCGCCGGAGTGGCAGCGGGCACAGCGCACGCCGGGTTCGATGGGCTCGAGATTCTGCGTGAAGCCGCCCGTGGTGTGGCAGCCGAAGCATCGTTCCATGGATTTGGCGTCGAGGTGGAAACCAAGAGCGGCGTTGGCGTTGGAGGAAATGCCCGCGGGATGACCGATCGTGATGCCATACCGGTAGACCTGCGGGAAGTAGCTGATTCGTGATTCGTCGAGATGGTTGGCAATCCGAATGAGCGGGGTTTGACCTTGCACGCCGGCTCCCATGACCCACTCGATGGTGCCTTCGGCGCGTTCGTTTCCGCGAAAGACCGTGACTGCGATACCGTTCGACGTGGGGCGGTAAGCAAACTGGAATCCGCCCGCGGACTCGTGCAAAGGCTGAGAAGGCAGATGACCGCCCATGGCGCTTCCCAGGGCAGGCAGCATGGCATGGGCATGAGCGGTCTTCTCTTGCTGTGTTACTTCGGCGGGATGGCACGTGGCGCACGGGGCCGAAGCGAGGGCGCCCGCCTGCGCGAGTGTCACGCACAGCAAGACCCAGCCGGGGAGCATGCACTTCATGACCGATACGGCTGATGGAACAGACTCTCTGTGATCTACCCTAAGGGTCATCGGAACTTGAGCGGTAAGCGTCATTATACTTTCGGTTATGCTTTCCTTTCTTCTGCTCGCATTGGCGCTGGGGGCTTCCGGCGAGGCCCATCAACGCGGAGTAGAACTATATAAGCAGCAACAGTATGCGGATGCCATTTCCGCGCTTCAACAAGCTGTGAAGGGGGAGACTTCGGGCAGCGCCGATTACAACGAATCGGCATTGCTGATCGGACAGAGTTACTTCATGCTGTCGCAGGCTCCCAAGGCGATCCCCTGGCTTGAGAAATTACCGAACGTGAACGAAGCCAACTACATGCTGGGCTACGCCTACCTGCAGACCCAGCAGCAGGATCAATCCGAAGCGGCGTTCGCTCGCCTCTTCAATCTAAAACCGGACTCGGCGGCGGCTCACCTGATGGCCGGTCAGATGATGTTGAAAAAAGAGTATGAAGCGCCGGCCGTCGCAGAAGTTCAGAAGGCGTTGAGCCTGGATCCGAAGCTGCCGGAGGCACATTTTTTGTTAGCGGAAGTCGCTATCTTCCGCGGCCAGTTGAACGAAGCCATTGCCGCCCTCGATCAGGAACTGGCGATCAATCCGAACTTTTCCATGGCCTGGTATCGGCGCGGCGACGCGTATTCGCGGCAGGAACGCTGGAGCGAAGCGATTCCCGATCTGCAACGGTCGGTGTGGCTGAATCCGGATTTCAGCGGGCCGTATATTCTGCTTGGAAAGTGTTACTTCAAGCAGAAGAATTACTCCAACGCGGAGGGGATTCTGCGGCGGGGGCTGCAGATCGATCCGAAGAATTTTTCGGCGAAGTATCTGTTGGGACAGACGCTGGTAGCCGAGGGTAAAACGGACGAAGGAAGGGCGACGCTCCAGCAGGCGCGAGAGTTGCAGAAGTAGATCGCTCCCATAGCATTGCTATTGAATCTCTCCTACATAGGAACCGTAGGCAGGAAGGGTGAACTGGCTGAGCTTTTCGGCCTGACCCGCTTTGCGAAACGAACTGAGGAGAGTTTTGAGGCCAGTGCCCGTGACGCCCTGCTGCCGCAGATTGTAGCTGACGGTTTGGCTTTCGGGCGAGCAGTTGACTGCTACGAGAACGGTGTGGCCGTCGTTCGTCTTGCGGAGGAAGGAGAGAACGTTGTTGTCGTTCGGGTTGACGATCGCAAATTCCCCATCACGCAGGGCGGCGTTCTCCTTCCGCAGCCGGATGAGCGTTTTGTAGTAGTTGAGCAGGGAATCGGGCTCGCGGCTTTCGGTCGAGACATTGCGGGTTCTGAAATCGGCCTGAATGGGTAGCCATGTCTTGGGGGCCGTGCTGAAGCCGGCATCCGTATCCCCGTTCCACTGCATGGGCGTGCGTTCTCCGTCGCGGCCCTTTTCCTTCGGCCAACCTTTGATGCCGATCGGATCCTTCACGTCCTCTCTGCGCTTTGGCGTGTCCTCTTTCAGACCGATTTCCTGCCCGTAATACAGCAGCGCGGTGGCGCGGGGCGTGAGCAGCAGAGTTGCGACCAGTCGGGCGATCTGTTCATCGTGCTGACCGTCTCCGTAGCGCTTCCAGCTACGGTCGTTGTCATGATTATCGAAGACAAAGAGGGGCGTGTGGCCACTCAGTTCCGTTTCGGCAGCAACAAGCTTCTGGCGAAAGCCGGAAGCGGAAAGATGATTGAGAAAGCCGAACTGCGTGTCCATCGGGAGTTGCAGCTGGGGATGATCCGCCGTGCCGTAAAGTTTTCTCAGGTCGCTGGCGGACTGGACATATGTTTCACCGATGAGCACGCTGCCTGTATATTTGTCGGTCACCTGGCGAAGCTGTTGCAGCACGGTGTTGACCTCCGGCAAATTGTCCGTGTATTCGCGGGTGACGATAGGGTCGCCGTAGGCGTTTTTGCCGGGGAGCACCTTCTCATCGCGCAGTTGCGGGTCTTCAAAGAGCGACGTAATGGCGTCGAGGCGGAAGCCGGAAACACCTTTATCCATCCAGAAACGCACAACGTTCCACATGGCGTTTTTCAGATTGTTGTCGCGCCAGTTCAGGTCGGGCTGCTGAACGTAGAACTCGTGATAGTAATACTGGTTGCGTTGCGGATCGAACTGCCAGGCAGAGTGGCCGAACAAAGAAATCCAGTTATTCGGAGGCTGGCCTCCGGGTTTGCCGTCGGCCCAAACATACCAGCTGGCCTTGGGATTCGTGCGCGAGGACTTTGACTCGACAAACCACGGATGCTGATCGGAAGTGTGATTCAGAACAAGGTCGTTGATGATCCGTATGTTTCGCTTCCTGGCTTCCGCTACCAGACGGTCAAAGTCGGCCATGGTGCCGTACTGCGGATCGATGGCGCCGTAGTCGGAGATGTCGTAACCGAAATCGACCTGGGGAGACGGATAGAAAGGAGTCATCCAGATGGCGTCTACACCAAGCCCCTGGAGGTAATCGAGATGGTCGATGATGCCCTTGAGGTCGCCGATACCGTCGCCGTTGGAATCCCCAAAACTGCGGGGGTAGATCTCATAAATGACGGCGTGTTTCCACCATTGCGAGTCGTCGCCGGCGTTCTGCGTTTGCGCCGAGTAAGCGTTTGCGCCGAAGACAAGGGCCAGGGTCAGA
This sequence comes from Bryobacteraceae bacterium, assembly GCA_035475295.1. GTDB lineage: Bacteria > Acidobacteriota > Terriglobia > Bryobacterales > Bryobacteraceae > Bog-105. The sequence continues at coordinate 688 of DATIMM010000035.1, read as the reverse complement.
ACCAGGAGCTGTCGCACGACTGTTATTAGATCATTTTTTACGCGGCTTCTAAGTACGGTTGGTTGGATCGGAAGGCATCGGCCGGAGCATCCGGAACCGTGTTTTGCGAAACGAAGCCATGGTTTTCTTCGGGAGCGACGGCTGCGAGGGGCTGTTGCGAAACGGACTGCGTAGGGACTTGCTGTGTTTGCGGAACGAAGCCACGCTGCTTTTGCAGTTGACGCAGGGCGGCCAGCGCTTTGTGAAACCCGCGTTCGGCCGAGGCCATCGTGCGCTGGACGATTGCTAACAGGCGCAGTCCCCGCTCCAATTCGTCCAGGGCGCCGCTGCCCATGATGCGGGCTTCCAGCTTGCGCATGCGGCGTAAGCGCCAATAGTGTTCGGCCAGTTCGTTGACCAAAATCTCTTCGGTGGTGTTGGCCGGCTGATGCTCGCGCCGCAGATCCTGGCGCAAGGCGTCCAACTCGGCGGGATCTTCGCCAGGCAGCACCAGTTGTTTGGAGTAGAGACCGTGCTGAAAGGAATTGCGGGACGAAGCCCGTTTGCCTTCCGGCGTGCGCGGGCCGGTGGAGTGCAAGGCGTTCTGCCGGTTCACCTCGGCGCGGGTGAGCGGCGCGGCGGTTTCGGCAGCGGCGGCCGGCTCCGGTTGGTTCCCGGCTTTACGGGCTTGTTTGCGGGCCTGGTGTTC
>DATIMM010000034.1:0-4801 GCA_035475295.1 Bryobacteraceae bacterium | reverse complement strand
AAGCTCTAGATTCACCTCTGATCCGAAGATCTTCTTGCCGAGATAACCGGCGGCATAAGCTTCTGCGATGGCGCGGGACACACGTTCGCCAGCGAGCACGTATTCACCACGCAGGAAGACATAAGCGACGTCAGCCTCGATGGCGCGGGCGGCTATCAACATACCTTCCAGCAGTTGGTGCGGATTCCCCTCCAGCAGGTACCGGTCCTTGAACGTGCCGGGCTCCATTTCATCGGCATTGGCCACCAGATATTTGGGATGAGGAGCATCTTTGCCGATGGGAACAAATGTCCATTTGGAGCCGGTGGGGAACCCGGCGCCGCCGCGGCCGCGCAAGCCCGATTTGGTAACCAGATCGGTGACTTCTTTTGGCTCCATACGAAGAGCTTTGCGCATGCCCTGGTAACCGCCGATGCGTTCGTACTCCTGCAAGCTGAGCGCTGCACCATCTGGCTTCATATCTTTCGTTAATGGCTTTTCACTCGCCATGATCAGCGGTAGTTCTCCAGGACGCGGTCCACGGAATCGGTCGTAAGGTCACGATGCAGATCGTTATTGATCATCAAGGCTGGGGCATGATCACAGGTTCCAAGACAAACGATCGGAAGCAGAGTGAAGCGCCCGTCTGAAGTCGTTTCCCCGAATTGAATCCCGAGCCGCTGCTGTAGCCGCGCGCGGAGCCGCTCGTAACCCATGATCCAGCAGCTCACGCTGTTGCACAGCAGAATGACGTGCCGTCCCACCGGCTTGCGGTAGATGAGGTTGTAAAAGGTCGCAACTCCGTCAAGATCGTCGGCGGACATGCCGAGGAATTCTGCTATGTCCCGGATACTCTCGTCGGATACCCAGCCACGGTGCCGCTGAACGATCTTCATGGCGTCAATGCAGACTGCCTGTTTGTGCGGGTAGCGAGACAATTCTGCTTCGATCTCCGTCCGCTCTTCCGGCGATAGCATCGGCTCAACTCCTAACGATCAATATCGGCCAGCACGTAATCCAGACTGCCGAGTACGGCCAGCAGGTCCGGAATCATCCGCCCACGGCACAGCAGCGGCAGCATTTGCATGTGGGCAAACGAAGGCGCGCGAATCCGCGTACGATACGAAGTAGTTCCTCCGTCGCTCACCAGATAGTAGCCATTGTTACCTTTGGTTGCTTCGATGGCTCCGAGCGCCTCGCCCGGCGGGATTACCGGGCCCCATCCGACACTGAGAAAATGGGTAATCAGCGTCTCAATGTCGTGCATCGTCCGCTCCTTCAGCGGCGGCGAAGCGAGCGGATTCAGCGACTTGTACGGACCCTCCGGCATGTTGTCAACGCATTGCTGGACAATGCGCAGGCTCTGCCGCATCTCTTCCACGCGTACCACCGCGCGGTCGTAGCAGTCACCGGTATGACCGGTGGGAATGTCGAACTCGAAATGCTCATACCCCGAGTACGGCTGTTTTTTGCGGAAGTCCCATTCAAATCCGGTGGCGCGCAGGTTGGGACCGGTCATACCCCACTCGATGGCTTCCTTCGTTGTGCACGCGCCGACGCCTACGGTGCGCGCTTTGAAGATACGGTTGGCCAGCACCTCGCGGTCGTACTCGCGTAGACGCGACGGAAAGTAAGCGATAAACTCGCGGACCATCGCGTCCCAGCCACGCGGCAGGTCCTGGGCCATGCCGCCGATGCGGAACCAGTTGGGATGCATGCGGGCGCCACAGATCGCCTCGATGATGGCAAACGCTCGCTCGCGGTCGTTGAAGGTGTAGAAAACCGGCGACATCTGCCCGAGGTCCTGCGCGAACGTGCCGTACCAGACTAGGTGGCTGATGATGCGGAACAGTTCCGCCAGCATGACTCGAATCACCTGCGCCCGCGGCGGCACCTCGACCCCGGCCAGCTTCTCCACGGCCATGAGATAGGCGAAGTTATTCATCACCCCACCCAGATAATCGATCCGATCGGTATAGGGGATGTAGGTATGCCAGCTCTGCCGCTCACCCATCTTCTCCGCGCCGCGATGATGAAAACCTATCTCCGGTACCGCCTCCAGGATCACTTCGCCATCCAGTTGCAGCACGATCCGGAGCACGCCATGGGTGCCGGGATGTTGCGGCCCTACGTTGAGAAACAGGAAGTCGGTCCCGTCGCGCTCGCGAGCCATGCCCCATTCCTCGGGACGAAAGCGCAATGCTTCCTGCTCGCGCTCTTCTTTCTCGTGCGAAAGTTGGAAGGGTCCCATCTCGGTGGCGCGGGCAGGATGGTCTTTGCGCAACGGATGACCCACCCAGGTCTTCGGCATGATGAGACGCTCCAGATGGGGATGTCCCTCGAACACGACGCCAAAAAGGTCCCAGACTTCGCGTTCGTACCAATTGGCGGCGGGCCAGATGTGGGTGATGGAGGGAAGCGAAAGCTTGTCTTCGCGAAGCGCTGCTTTCACCCGCACGTATTCGTTGCGCGCGAAGGAGAAAAGGTGATACACGATGGTGAAATCACTCGCTGGCTGCGCGTCGCGTTTGACACGCATTCGTTCATCGATCGCGGTGAGGTCGTACAGCATCGTATACGGCTGCGCGACCTCTGTTCTCAGGAACTGCAGCAACTCGGGCGTGTTGTCAGCGGGAACCCAGATAGTTGGGATATGGTCGCAAGTCGATTGCACTACAAGCGGCAGGCCGGGAAATCTTTCCTGCACCGATTCGACGATATTGGCTTGCATGACCGGCAAGTTGCCTTCTTCACACCTCTTCGGGCGGACGTAAAGTAGTCGCCTGCTGCCGCTGCGGCCGTTTCAAGTCTCGCAACGACGGCATCGGCGCGCGCTCCACCTCCTGGGAACCAACGACCCAGCTTAGCGGCCGCCGCTCTTTCCCGACCGCGTGCTGTAATAAAAGAAGCCCTTCCATAAATGCGTCCGGACGCGGCGGACAACCCGGCACGTACACATCCACTGGTAAAAATTTGTCGACGCCCTGCACGACGCTGTAGATGTCGTACATGCCACCGGAATTGGCGCACGAGCCCATGGAGATCACCCAGCGTGGCTCCATCATTTGTTCATAGAGTCGCTGGATGACTGGCGCCATCTTGATGAACACCGTGCCGGCGATCACCATCAGATCGGCTTCGCGCGGCGTCCCACGGATCACTTCTGCGCCGAATCGGGAAACGTCATATTTGCTGGTGATGCTCGTGGCCAGCTCAACGTAACAACACGAGAGGCCAAAATTAAAAGGCCAAATGGAGTTCTTGCGCCCCCAGGCAAGCATGTCCTGCAGGCGAGACATCACCAGACTGCGCCGCAGAGCGCCTTCGATAGGCCCATGATCGCCGTCCAGAACGCGCTGTGTTTCGCTTGGTTTCGTGACGGACCACTGCATGCGACAACCGCTTTCCTTACCGCGCATGACGGCGGATTTCGGCCCAATCGAGCGCACCCAGCCGCCATAAATAGACGAGAGCGGCGATTAACACGCCGGTGAAAATCAAAAGTTCCCAATAACCGGGCCAGCCGAGTTCCCGACCCGCGATGGCCCAGGCAAAAATGAATACAGCTTCAAGATCGAAGACCACGAAAAACATCGCGATCAGGTAGAACTTGGCCGAAAGACGAACGTGCGCTGATCCTGCCGATACGATGCCCGATTCATAGGGAGATCCGGTTGCATGCTCTCTGTGACGCTGGCCCAGTACATAAGACACGGCCAGCATGGCGATCACGAGCAGAAGAACGACGACGAAATAGATACCCAGCGCCCAGAGTGTCACTGCAGTTCGTCCAACGTAAGGTTCGATGCGGCCAGATGACGCACAAGCAGTATACTATCGTGTTGCGGCAGTGGCCTTCAGCTGCCGCTCCTCCGAGGTGAGGCATTCGCTTCTCTCGATGAGTGCATCATGATCGCGGCGGAACGGAAAATGATGCGATTGTTGCTCGTGGTCGACGAGTCTCCCGCCTCCAAGAGCGCAATTCAGCATGTCGGCAAGTTCCTCGGGCGCAGGCGAGGTTTCCAGATTCATCTCCTATGTCTTTTGCCGCCACTGCCTCCGGAATTGCTGGAATTTGGTGGTGCGGAAGATCCGCGCAGAGAAGAGCAACTTGATGCGGAACTCCGGCATAGCCAGGAAAAGTGGATTGCCTCAGCCAGAGTTTCAGCGGAACCAGTCCTAAACGAGGCAGAAAAGTCCTTGCGCAAAGCCGGGATTAGCAGCCGCAATATTCGCAGCGAATTTTCCTACCCAACTGAACCTCGCGAAGCAGCCCGTACAATTCTGGAACAGGCCCAGGCGAAGAAATGCTGCACGGTGGTCATTGGGCGTAAGGCGCACTCATGGTTCCGCAAAATTACGAGTGACGACGTTGCAGAGCGGGTCCTTCAGCTTGCCACTGACATTTCGCTGTGGATTGTGCAGTAAACGAAAGGAGAGTCATGGCCGTTCAGACTGTCCGCTTCATCATCAAGCGCCAGCCCACCCCTGAGGCCAAGCCATACTGGGAAGAATTCGACCTGCGCCTGCGGCCGGGAATGAATGTGATCATCGGGTTGATGGACATCGCCGCAAATCCGCTGGATCGCTTTGGGAAAGCCACTACTCCCGTAGCTTATGACTCCAACTGTTTGGAAGAGGTGTGTGGATCCTGTGCGATGGTGATCAACGGCCGTGCAGCTATGGCATGTACCGCGCTCGTACACAAGTTGGAAAAGCCAATTCGATTGGAGCCGTTGTCGCGCTTTCCCGTAATCCGCGACCTCGCTGTTGATCGTAGCGTGCTGTTTGAAAACTTAAAGCTAGTGAAGGCGTGGGTGCC
>DATIMM010000033.1:0-16544 GCA_035475295.1 Bryobacteraceae bacterium | reverse complement strand
TCCCTGGCCGTCCGTCAATCGCCCGTCGTCCAACACCTGTAACAGGATATTGAAAACGTCATGGTGCGCTTTCTCGATTTCATCGAACAGCACCACCGAGTAAGGCCGCCGCCGGACCGCTTCGGTCAATTGGCCGCCCTCGTCGTATCCCACGTAGCCGGGAGGCGCGCCGATCAGCCGGGAGACCGTGTGTTTCTCCTGGTACTCCGACATGTCGATCCGGATCATCGCCTGCTCGTCGTCGAACAGGTATTCTGCTAAGGCCCGCGCCAGTTCCGTTTTGCCCACGCCTGTCGGTCCAAGGAAAAGGAAACTGCCGATCGGGCGCTTCGGATCTTTCAGACCGGAACGAGCCCGGATCACCGCCTCCGCCACCGCCAGCACTGCTTCGTCCTGGCCGATGACGCGTTGATGCAACTCGTCTTCCAGCTGCAGCAGCTTCTTCATCTCGCCTTCGAGGAGCTTCGAAACCGGAACACCCGTCCAGCGGCTCACCACGTCCGCGATGTCCTCTTCGTCCACTTCTTCCTTCAGCAAGCGTGCCGAACCTTGCCGGGCCGCTATGCGCTCCTGTTCGGCATTTAACTGCCGCTCCAGTTCCGTCAGCCGTCCGTACTTCAGCTCGGCCGCCTTGTTCAGGTCGTAAGCCCGCTCCGCCTGCGCGATCTCCACCTTTACCTGGTCAATCTGCTCGCGAAGCTCCCGTACCCGCTGCACGCCCTCTTTTTCGGTCTTCCACTGCGCCTGCAGCGCACTCGAACTGGTTTTCAGTTCCGCCAGTTCTTTCTCGATCTTGCCCAGACGCTCCTTGGAAACCGCGTCGGTCTCCTTTTTCAGAGCCTCGCGCTCGATTTCCAGCTGCATCGTACGGCGTAGAATCTCATCCAGCTCGCTTGGCATGGAATCGATTTCGGTGCGTAGCTTCGCCGCCGCCTCATCGACTAAGTCGATGGCTTTGTCCGGTAAAAATCGGTCCGTAATGTACCGGTTGGAAAGCACCGCCGCCGCCACCAGCGCCGTATCCTTAATACGCACGCCGTGGTGCAGTTCATACCGCTCCCGCAGCCCGCGCAGAATCGAGATCGTGTCTTCCACCGTCGGCTGGTCCACCATCACGGCCTGAAAACGACGCTCGAGCGCTGCATCCTTTTCTATGTACTTCCGGTATTCATCGAGGGTGGTGGCTCCAATGCAATGCAGTTCGCCCCGTGCCAGCATCGGCTTCAGCAGGTTGCCTGCGTCCATGGCGCCCTCGGTTTTACCGGCGCCCACCACCGTATGTAATTCGTCAATGAACAGAATGATACGCCCCGCGGAGGATTCCACCTCCTTCAGCACCGCCTTCAACCGCTCTTCGAACTCGCCGCGGAACTTCGCGCCCGCTACCAGCGCTCCCATGTCGAGCGCCACGACGAAGCGGTCTTTCAATCCTTCCGGTACGTCGCCCCGCACAATGCGCTGAGCCAAGCCCTCCACAATGGCCGTTTTCCCCACGCCCGGCTCGCCGATGAGCACCGGATTGTTTTTCGTTCGCCGGGACAATATCTGGATAACGCGGCGAATTTCCTCGTCACGCCCAATCACGGGGTCCAGTTTCCCCTTCGATGCCGCTTCGGTCAGGTCGCGGCCATATTTCTTCAGAGACTCGTAGGTGGCCTCCGGATTCTGGGTCGTCACCCGCTGGTTGCCGCGAACGTCGACGAGCGCCTTCATCAGGCGATCGCGCGTTAGCCCAGATTCCCGCAAAATCCTTCCCGTGGCGCCTTGATCGTCGGCTGCGGCCAGCAGCAGGTGCTCAATGGACACGTACTCGTCCTTCAGCCGTTTGGCCTGCTCTTCCGCCTCGTTTAGCACCCGCGAAAGTCGGGTCGTGATATAAACTTGATCCGCTCCCGTAGCCCCGCCGCTGACCTTCGGAAGCTTTTCTACTTCCTGCTGCAGACGCTTATGCAGCGACTCCAGCGGAATATCGGCCCGCAACAGAATGGAGGGGGCCAGTCCGCCCTCTTGCTCCAGCATTGCGAGCATCAGGTGTTCTACATCTACCTGTTGATTTCCATGCGCAACGGCGATCGATTGCGCCTGCCGGATCGCCTCCTGCGACTTTTCGGTCAGCCGATTGAAATCCATAACTTCTAAACCCTCAGCTATAAGGATAACGCTTGAGTGCGCTGTGTTGCAATAATCTTAGTGAAATAGACTAAGATTATTGCTGACCTTGTCCCCCGTCGGTGCGTTACAGTGGAGAAGCTCTCCCCTGTTATGAAGCAAGTAGCCGCTCTGCTCGTCCTCGGCTGTTTTCTGGGCACCCGGCAGGCCTATTCGTGGTGGGAAACAGGCCACGAGGTCGTCGCCCGCATCGCCGCTGCCCATCTGACGCCTGCGGCCCATACCCGTGTCGCACGAATTTTAAACGTGCCCGATAACCTCCCCGCCGTCGCCGATGCTCTCGCCACCGCCTCGCTCTGGGCCGATCAGACCAAGGCTGAAACGCACACCGCCAGCTGGCACTACATTGATCTCGCTCTCCAGGACGAGAAATCCGATATCGCCAGGCGCTGTCCGCACGAGAACTGCGCCCCCGCCCGCGTGCGCCTCTTTGCCGGGCATCTCGGTTCCACGACGCCTGACCGCCGCTGGAGCGAACTCGACGCTCTGCGCTACCTCGTGCACCTGGTGGGCGACATCCACCAGCCTCTGCATGCGGTTTCCGACGCGGACCTGGGAGGCCTCTGCGAGCGCCTCGTCCCTCCGGTCGGGGAGGCCAAAAACCTGCACGCCCTTTGGGACGGAGGGATCATCGCGCGGATGGACCACAGCGCCCGGTCGTTGGCCGCCGAATTGAATAACGAAGTGGAGGGGTGGACCAGCTCCCGGCGCGCCGAGGCGACCCGGGGAAACCAGGACGACTGGGTTTGGGAATCTCACCTGCTCGCCGAACGGCATATTTACCGCCGTCTCCATATTCCGCTCGAGCCGGTTGAATTCCCCCGGGGCTGCGACGAAGCGCCCGTTGCCGTCAGGGAATTTCATCCCCGAATCGATGGGCTGTATATAGATGATATGAAGCCAGTTATCCGTTTGCAGCTTCAAAAGGGAGGCCTCCGGCTGGCTCGCCTTCTCAATGAAACGCTTTGAATTTGCTCCAAAATGACGGAACGAACCCAAGCCAGTTCGTTTCGTAATTAGCCGTTCAGAGTGGATGTCTCGACGGTCTCACGCACGGTGCCAACCGGCAAAGACACTTCGAACTTCGTGCCTTGGCCGATTTCGCTGAATACCTGGATCTGCCCGCCATGCGCCTTAACGATCGCCGCCACAAACGACAGGCCCAGCCCTAACCCTTTTTCCGGATTGGGGTCGGGTACCCGGTAGAACCGGTCAAAAATGTGGGGTAGGTGGTCCCGTGGAATGCCCACGCCGGAATCTTCCACCACCAGGCAGGCCGTTCGGCCGTCGCGGTGGACCGATGTGCGCACCCAGCCGCCGGCGGGCGTGTACTTCAGGGCATTGGAAAGCAGGTTGGTGATGACCCGCTCAATCTGTGTGCGGTCGATTTCACAGACTACCGGCTCATGACTCACGTGAATCAGCTGGAGGTGATTCGCCTCGGCTGGAATCTGGAACTGATCCACAAAGTCGCTTACCAACTCGTTCAGGTCAATCTCCCCCTTGTGCATGGGGATCTGCCCTGTCTCGGATTGCGACAACAAAAGCAGCGCCCGAACCAGGCTCGTCAGCCGTTCCACATCCTGCAGTGCGTTCTCGATCGCCTCCCGCAACTGGTCGGGACGGTTCGTTGTGAAAAGCGCTACCTCTAATTGCCCTTGTATTGCGGTCAGCGGGGTTCGCAGCTCATGGGAAACATCCGTCGAAAACTGCCGTATCTGCTCAAAGGAAGACTTCAGCCGACCGCTCATTTCATTGAACGAGCCGATGAGCCGATCCAGTTCGTCGTTCGCCCCCCGTTGGGGAATCTGCAGCCCCAGGTTGGAGCCCGTAATCTTTTCCGCGGCCCGTTGCACGGACTGCAAAGCCGTGAGCGCCCGTCCCGCCGAATACCAGCTCACCGCCGCGCAGGCTATCAAAGCAATCGGCAGGAAGATCAGGAATTCGTACTCGAACCGCCGAAGAATCTTCTTGTCTTCCGCCAAACTCCGGCCCTCAGCCACATACCACGTCCGGTGATGGTCGGTGTCGGTCCAGAGATTAGCGACGGTCTGATATTGGATGCGGTCCTTTCCTGTGAAGACCTGCACCACGGGCTCACCATACTCGCGAATCTTCCGGATATTGGACAGGATGTTCTGACGATCGCTCAGATAGTCCAGTGCGGGATCGGCCGAGTCCAGCCGGATGTTTCCCTGCTCATCCGCGATCACGTACACTGCCTCGAGACCGGATATCTCCGCCTCTTCTTCCGGATCCGTGTGATCCACGAACCAATACGGTTCGCCGTTTTCGTTGAAGTGGATCCAGGGCTTCAGCGCCGCCAACTGTTCGCGTACGATCTGCTCGCTTTGATTGTCCAGGATGGAGCGCAGGATCTTCGTCCCTACGAAACCAACCAGCACCAGAACCAGCGCCAGTTGCAGAATAAAGATACTCGCCAGCCGGAACCGGAGTGTCCGGTAAAACCTAATCTGGCGGAGCCGTTTCAACCACATGGGCGCACCGTAAGTCTTAAAGGGCGGGAGGGGGAGGAGCGGCGTGGGGAGCTTCCTGCGGCTCCGTGAGATCCAGCATGTACCCAATCCCCCGCACCGTATGAATCATCTTGGTCGGATACTTGTCGTCTATCTTGCTGCGCAGGTGCCGGATATACACGTCTACAATGTTCGTTAGTCCATCGTAGTCCATATCCCAGACATGCTCTACGATCATGGTGCGGCTGAGAGGGCGTCCACGATTCCGCATCATATATTCCAGAATGCTGAACTCTTTCGGCGCCAGCTCAATGCTCTCGCCGTTCCGGGTGACTTTGCGGCGGATACAATCGAGCGTCAAATCTCCCACTTGCAATTTCTCCGGCGTTGGAGCGCCGCGCCGCAGCAGGACGCGCGCTCGCGCCAGCAATTCCACAAACGCGAAGGGTTTTACCAGGTAGTCGTCTGCGCCTTGTTCTAATCCCCTGACGCGGTCGTCCACAGAATCCCGGGCACTCAGAATCAAAACCGGCGGGATGGTCTTCCGGTTTTTGATCTTCTGCAAAACCTGCAGCCCGTCCATGTCGGGCAATCCCAGGTCCAATACCACCAGGTCGAACTCGTTTGTATGCACCAGGTCCACGGCCTGAGTGCCCGTATTGGCGACATCTACTGTGTAGCCTGCGCTTTGCAGGCCCCGCGACAGAAAGTCGGCAATACGTTTCTCATCTTCCACGACTAATACACGCATGATTGTTCCGTGTGCTCCATAAAGTCTAACGAACTTTAGGTGACAGTTAATAAAATTTCTAGTCGCCCGATGCCGTTCCCGGCATCCGCACCGGCGTTGGGCGCCAGAATGAGCCGAGAGATTTCCCGCGCGTTCTGAAAACAGAGAGCAGCGTCATCAGGGCAAGCAGGGCGACCGAGAAGATCACCACCTGCTGCACCGTCAGCGCCTCCTTCCAGAAGCCGAACCAGCGCCCGTATACAAGCTCGATATGAACCCAATACACCAGTAGCGAGGTCGTTCCAAGCTGCCGAAAGACACTCCAGTGCTGCGCCGAGCTTGCATTCACCCACAAGAAAGCGCCCGCCAGTATGCACAAAACAATTCCCAGTTTTACTGCCGTCAGGCCTGGGCTGTTCAGCCAGTAGTCGCTCTTGGGATAGATCGAGTAAGGAAGGTTGGAAAGATACTGTGCCGCGACAACGAGCACGACCCCAACCGACGTCATCCAAAGCATCGCGCGGCCCATTTCTTCCGGCTTTACGACCCGGATAATACTGCCTGCCGCCATGCCAAAGGCCAGGAACGCGGCCCAGGGGAAAAAACCAAAGTAGTTGAAGCTCGGGAAGAAATACGCGTGCACCAGCCACGGTATTCCCGGCCCGTCGATCGACGTGATCACCGGAGCCAGGGCAGCCACAACCACGCCCAGCACCGTGCAGAGCCGGATACGCTCGTGTGTGGTGAACAGCGCCATCGGTGCAAAGACGAGCATGGTCATCCCCATGCAATTGAGAATGTCCACCCTCAACAGCTCGCTTGCTGGACTGCTGGGAAATCCAAAAACGTAAAGCTGAATACGAAACAAAAAGGCTAAAAGGAAAAGATAGCCAGACCGCCGCAGCGCCGCCTGCAGCTTTTCTCGAGCGCTGGCGCCCTGCCGCTCCTTGCTATGCATCAGGAACGCAAAGGTGATACCGGTCAAGAACAGGAACATGGCCGGCGGTAACCCGCCCACAAACTGCGACAGGATATAAGGGCCGCCATCGCGCAGATCGTTCCGAGTAAACGAATGGAAGGTATGGCCCTGCAGCATGATGACCGCTGCGAAACCGCGCGTCCAGTCGATGAACGCCAGTCGGCCCGGGGCTTTTGTCTTATCCGTCATTCCTCGCTGGCTAACCCGTGTACTACTGTTTTGTGGCGCCCGGCGGCAACTTCAATTCAAGAACACCCTTCATCGGCGGGTTCAGCTGAATATCGCTATAGGTCACCTTGCGCCAATTGCCTGAAGGTTCGTAAAACTCCTGTTGAATTGGGTATGGCTCATTGTCGGGAACCCAGATTTCCACTTTGGCCAAGTGCTCTAGGACTGCCTTGTCTTTGGGTACCAACAACAGCTTCGTGGCGGATTCGCCTTCCACCGTCTCGGTCCCCTCCGCTGAAATGCTGTAGCCCTGCGCCAGTTCTTTACCGGAAGAGCCAAAGCCTAACAGAAGATACTGGTTCAGCAGATTACTTTCCTTGCCCACCTGATAATCCTGGTAGGAATTCAGATTGGGATAGTATATGCGCACGATCTTGCCGAAGAAGCCCATCATTCGGCCGCCGTTGGTCGAGAGATCCATGATGGCGCGCACGTCTTTGCCCTTCAGCTTCTGCATCTTAAAGGTGCCGTTGTCCACCGCGTTGTCGTTCAAAACAGCGGTATGGCTCACCATCTGCACGGTGGCAGACATGGCCTTAAAGCTTGGGGCAGCTTTATCCATTCGGGCCAGCACCGCCTCGGCGGTATCGGCCTGCAAACTGAAAACAGATGCAGCAATGCTGAGGACAACTAGCAGATGGTTCATATCAGTCGAATAGGAGACGCAGAAAATCAGGGAGTGGTATACGCAATGAAGCCCTTCAGCTCCTTGGCCGCATCGTCGCGAATGGGTTCCACCCGCACCACCCTGCGGAATTTTCCCGTCCGCTGCCGGATCAACTCGTGCACGCGAGCAGGGCGTTGATCAACAGGCACGTTAATCAGCAGCTCCGTAGCCACAAAGACTTGATCCGCACCATGGCTCGAGGAAAGCAAAACCAAGCTCGACTCTTTTGGCTGGTCTTGGAACCACTCGCGCGGAGTAAGAAAAATAAAGGCAAGGATGAGAGCGACAACGACGTCGTATTGCCACGAAGCCCGTGGAAAGTCCCAGAAAACAAGACGCTTCCACGTATACCCAGCGGGAATACCCGTTCCTTGATTGCTTACGCTCACCGACGATTAGTGTAGCACCGGCTGCCCCCTAATATCTTGGCATTAGGGGTCAATACTTGCGCATTACCGCTAGTACGCGACCTTGTACCTGCAAACTGGATCGGTTCACAAAAATGGGTGACATCGCCGTGTTGGCTGGCTGTAATCGTACCCGCCCATCAGCTTCGTGATAATAGCGCTTCAGTGTTGCCTCGGTACCATCCACCAGGGCCACGACAATGTCGCCGTTCCGCACTGTGTCCGTTTTCTCAACCAGAACGTAGTCGCCGTTGCAGATATGGTCATCGATCATGGATTCGCCTCGAACTTTCAAGGCAAATGTACTCTGGTTGCCGAGGAAGTCGGAAAACTGAAGCGTTTCCGGAGAGCTGATCGCTTCGACCGGAACACCCGCCGCGATCCTACCTAATAAAGGGACGGCCACGGGTGCAGGTTTCGGTTGACGCGCCTTCTCCTCGGCAAAGTAGCGCTCGCCGATTTCGAGAGACCGGCTATGGTTATAACTGCGCTTCAGATACTGCTTTGTCTCCAGTGCCTGGATATGCTTATGGACCGTGGCCAGAGAAGCCAGCTGCAGTCCAGCCGCAATCTCTTCATAGCTAGGGCTATATCCATGCCTCTCAATAAAGCCGGAGAGAAAATCCATCAACTCTTTCTGTCTTCGCGTTAGCGCCATAGGGACGAGCGGGTGCTCACTACGATCATGTGGCGAATAAACACCGAAAGTCAAGAGGGAGGGTAATTATCCCTTGACTACAAACCAGCCGGAGCTATGGCGCTAACGCGAAGTTGAAAACGGAACTGCGGATCTCTGGTCGTCCCGAGATGCGGAACTGCGTCCGCTGCTAGTTCATGCCCATTCCGCACATGCCGCCTTGGCACATTCCCGCGCCGCATCCACCGGTGGGCTGGCATTCTTTGTCGGCAGAGCCTCCAGCGCGTGCGGCAAAGGTGGAGTATTGCGTGGTGAGGTGATGTTGTCCGCAGGAAGGACACTCCAGCGCTTCGGTATCCGTGCTCCTCCGTACCAGCTTCTCGAACTTTGTCCCACAGTCATCGCAAGCATACTCGAAAATCGGCATACTTCTAAATTATAGATGCGCTGCGCCACGGCCGGGCTGGGAAACGGCTAGAAGCCAATCTTCCGTAAATACGTATAGCTCTGCCGGAGACTTTGGATTGGATTACGGCTGAAGTCCTGCTCCACGAAGTAGTGCTTCGCACCGGCTTGCGAGGCCGCGAGCAGGATTTGGCGAATTGGGAGATCGCCGTTTCCTAATTCTCTGAACGTATCGTTGGGAACAGTCGCAATGTCGTAGTGCACGGGAGTTCCGGGAGCCCTATCTTTTAGATGGACAAGTTCGACCTGCCCGGCATGCTGGCGCAGAAAGGCCGCCGCGTCCACCCCCGCCATGCTGACCCAGAACGTGTCTACTTCCAAGCCAACCAGATTCTTATCCAGGTTCGCCAGCAAAGTATCGATAGGCCTGCCGCCGGGTTTGGGTTGAAACTCGAAATCGTGATTGTGATAACAGAACCGCAGGCCGACGGACCGACACTTCTGGGCGGTCGCGTTCAGCTTGTCCGCAAGGGCGCGGTAGAAGTCCAGACCCAGGCGTTCCTCCGGTGAGAGATAGTTAAAGACAATGTACCGGAAACCATGATCGCGGGCTGTGGCAATGGCATCGTCCAACGTGACGCCCGGTTCCACGGGAGGCATATCGGCATCTTTCCAGGCTTTCCAGTTACCCGTCAGGAGAGGCGTTTCAAAGTGCAGGCTGATCGGCCGCAGGTTGACCCGCTTGAGATACGGCGCCAGGAGTGCAACCTGACTGCGCAACATCTCCGCTTCCCGGTATCCAATGTCCGCAATAGCCTGGAGTGTTTCCAAGGGGCGCTTCTGTAAAATGTCCCGAACCGTATACAGTTGCACTCCGGCCATGTGCCGCTGTTCGCAAAAAGCCGGCACAGACACCAGCGCGGCCACTCGCATCAGGGATCGCCGGGTTAGCGAATGTGTATCAGCCATTACTTGCCGAAGTTTATAACAACGGCAACATGCAAGTGATTGAGCGTCGGGTCGCATGGCATCCATTTAGAGGGCGCTGGTCAGGGTGCCTCCAGCTAAGTACTGCAACTTTCGTTGCGGGCTAACGAAGCCGGACACACAGGCGCGATCCAGTGAATCTCCTCGTTGGGCTCTTACGTCCTATAATCAGGAGCGAACAAGAATGGATCGCAGGGCTTTTCTTCGGAGAGGTGTGACACTGTCAGCCGGCATCGGCGGAGTGATGGCATCGGGGCTGAAGGCTCGTGCATTTCATGGTCTTGGCGGCAGGACCGTGAAGGTGGTGGAGTTCACCAACAGTGGCAAGCGCAAAGGAGCTGTGGAAGTGGAGAAAGTGGTGAAAACGGACGCGGAGTGGCGTAAGGAGTTGACTCCGGAAGAGTACGAGGTGGCCCGGCAGGCAGGAACAGAGCGGCCGTTCACAGGAAAATATTGGAACAATCACGAACATGGAATCTACCGCTGCGTATGCTGCGGTAACGCTTTGTTTTCGTCGGATACGAAGTTTGAGTCGGGTACGGGTTGGCCGAGCTTCTGGGAGCCCATTGCCAAAGAAAACGTCCACAATCATCAGGATTCCAGTTTGGGCATGACCAGAACGGAGGTGCGTTGCGCCAAGTGCGATGCCCATTTGGGTCATGTATTTGACGACGGACCGAAGCCCACCGGGCAGCGCTACTGCATGAACTCGGCCTCGCTGAATTTTGAAAAGAGCTAGTCGCAATCATCCTCGACCTTCTGCACTCTTAATCATTGTTGTCGCGTGCAGGAATGAGGCGGCGCATCCAGCAGCCAGCCACATCCAGAGGGAATGTGGCTGGCCGCAAACCATGAGAGTACTGGATTAAGGCGAGTAGGGCTGGGCGTACGCACTTCAGTTACCCGCGCCCGTGTCTCGCCTCGGCAATCCAACTTGCACCAGAGGCACTACACCGCCTTCGCTACTCGGCCAGCCTCTAATTCATCGGCGTGAGCCTGCAGCGTGCCGGCCGTCTTCCTCAGTTGTTCGGCGCCGGCGGCCTTCATCCTCGCCACAGATTGCTCGTACGTTTGTTGTATCTCACGAATTCGCCCGTCAATCGCAGCCTTGGCGTCGCCACGAGCCTTAGTGGCGTTCTGCTGCAGCGCACGTACCTTGGCATCGGTCTCGCTTCTGATTTGTTCTGACCTCTGTTTTGCGTACGCAAGCTTGTCTTGAAGCTTCTTATTCAGGCCGTCGATTCTGGCTTGAATCTTAGCTTTGCGATCGGCCCTCGCCTGGGCAAGCTCGGCCTTCAAGTCGTCGATATCTGCTCTGACCGCGGCCGTCTCTTTCGCTCGTTGTTCTTCCTCGAAGTGTTCCCTGGTTGTGCGAAACACGACGCCGCCCAATGCTTCCATTCTGGCGTCCACAGGAGTCACCCATTCTTCACTAACGTCGGCGAGCACGGCGAACTTGCCTGGTGTCAATGCGGGTGCAACCGAGTAAAGAAAATCCTCATTGACGCCGGCCTTATACAAGTCGCCTACAACGCCGACCGTGGCTCCCACTGCTGCCCCGACACCGACCCCGACCGGGCCTCCCAGCAGTCCGACCAAGCTGCCGATTGCCGTCCCACCAAGGGTGCGAACGGGGAAATCGCTTTCCGCATTTTGGATGCTTACGGTCCCATCGGCGTTCTTCTGGATCACGGCTTCCGCGTGAATCGAGACGCTGCCTTCCCGATCGAGCTCCGCAAGGGCACGCGACCCTTCATACGCTTTCACTTCGTTGTCAAAGACAACCACTAGCATTCTTTCCATATGAGTTCTCCTTTTATTTGTCGAAATTGTGTGTGTACGTTTTTTACGCAGTTCTGGGGTGATAGGTCTCAGGCAATCCGTGTATCGCCGTGGAAAAAACCATCAGCGATGCGCCGTCCGCGATCATTTCCACCCCAACTGCAAAACCGATGAACCAGATACTGGATGCCGGCATTTGCGCAAGCAACATGCCCCCCAGCACTGCCGAGACCACGCCAGAGGACGCAGCCCATCCCCAACGCGGGAAGTGCAGCGCGGCGGAGGCAATCGTGCGAAAAATTCCGCCGACGATCAAGAATGAAGCAAGCACCAAGGTCAGGCCAGCGGCGCCGGAGAGTGGATAGCGGATGAACACATATCCAGTAAATCCCCGCAGCAGAGCACTGACCAGGTACAGAAAAAAGCCACTCCAGGTGTGCACACGGAACGCGTGTACCAGAGAGACCATCGCGCCGAACAGCAGCAACCATCCGACCATCAACACTGTTGTGAAGGTGACGGTGACATTCGCTACGATACAGAACGCGCCCAAAAGCGTCAGGACGATTCCGAGCGCCAAAAACCACCCCCACGAGCTGCGGATCTCATTGATGTCCGAAGCTAGCGGGTTCTCGAGAAAGTCATTGTAGGACATAGTCTTCTCCTCGTCTCGATCTTTCGTTTTGTGGCCATCATCACGCCGCCGGCATAGGCTCCCAACGTAGCCTTTGCACGCGCGGCGAAAACAAACTCGACACTCATTAGGGGCGCAATTCGGTGGCCTTGGTGGCCTTTTGGGGGTCTCGCAGCAGAGCAGATGTCGATGTGAAGCACCTGCCCGGCTCTACACGCTATTCCTTGCAACATCAAGCACGGGCTGAGGGATGTCTTTCCTGCACTGTGATAGGACGCTCTTAGCTCAGACTGTTCATTGGCTTGGCCCCACGCCGTTGGCGGGTGAGCTACTTCGCGCAGTAACACTGGCGACCTGGGCTCTTCAGCCCACCACCATTGCGTGAAAAGCCGCACGTGGCGGTCTGTGTGTCGCGATGAGCTTGGGAATTGGTCCGGAGACGAAGGTATTCCAATGCTCCTGACCTTCTGCGCAACGGTGCAATCCAGCATACGCTCGGGCGCGACGCTTGTACTGGCCGACGAGGAAACCTCCATCCCGATTCCGTTGTCGCCCTTGCTGGTTCCGAACGAGAGCAACTACGCCGGTTCATTTGGGAGGCTTGCCGTGTGAACTTGCAAACCTTTGGAGCATTGCGGATGCTCACGACGTTTTAGTGATCGAAGATGCGGCGCACGCTCTGGGCAGCCGGTATAACGGGAATCTAATTGGCTCGTCGAACTCGGAGGGAAGCGAACGCAGCGATGCCGTTGTGTTTAGCTTTTATGCCTGTCCGACCTGCAGGCGGCGGTAGGGCTGGCTCAACTTCGGAAACTTCCCGGTTTTCTGCACGCCCGCAGACAACTTGCGGATTTTTACAATTACCGTTTCCGGCGTCTTGAAGAGGTGGAACTGCTTACCTATCGAAAGAGCCATTCCTGGCATCTTTAGGGTCTTCCCTTGGAAAAGCTGCGGATCGATTGCGACACTTTCATCGGCAGGTTCTCCCGCCGCCAGAGGGTCCGCTCTTTAGGTCCTGGGTGCCTGCGTGTTCCTCCGTTAGTTTGTACTGGTATTCCGACCATTGTTGGTTTACGCTTGAGACTGTTTCCGCAGGTATCAGGTGGAAGCGCTGAACGGTATTTTGCAGAGAAGCTCAGTGAAGATCACGGTCGAATTCGCTAAGCAGATCGTTCCCATGGAGAAACATGCGTAACAGTCGAATTTCCGAAAAGCTTGTCCGCGGCTTATATCTAGCAGTCGCATTTTCTGTGGCTGGCCCTGTTCTTAGTGCGGCCACTGCCCCCTTATCGAATAATGTTGCTCCCTGGCTCAGTCGCGCGAAGAAGGTGGGTAGCGCCAAGGATGCGAAGGAAGTCAAAATTCTGGTCTATCTGCGCTTCAAGAACCAACGGGATCTTGCTGCATTGATTGATCAACAAAATACTCCGGGAAATCCAACGTACGGGAAGTTCTTGACACCGGATCAGTTCCGAGCCCAGTTCGCGCCAGACCCGTCCGACGTTCGACAGGTCGAGGACGCCCTGAACAGTCTGGGCTTCACGGTATTATCAAAACCCACGAGCGGTTTGTTTGTTGAGGCATCGGGAACCGTGGCACAGATCAAGTCCGCTTTCCACGTCAGTCAAGACTTGTATTCCTACCGTGGCAAAACGCTGCGCGCCAATGCCGAGCCGCCTACGCTGCCCGCCAGCATGGCCGGCCTGGTGAGCTATATCGGTGGACTGGACGAAAGCCGTACCCTGATGAAGCCATTCCGTCACGTGATAAGGGCCGATGCAAAGAGCCCGGATGCGCCTCCGGGAACCGGTGGCCGTCCATTAAGCCCGTGCGATACGTACTTTGGGGACCGTGTGGCCTCTGTAGCTCCGGCAGATCCGACGTATGGCGGCCTTTTCGGGTATGCCGTCTGCGGGTATGACGCCCAGCAACTTCGTCAGGCATACGGAGCCGATCGCGTTGCCCAGACTGGCCGAGGCGTCCGGGTTGCGATCACCGACGCATATGCTTCGCCTACTATTCAGAACGATGTGAATACGTACTCGGCGAATCATGGCCTGCCGCGGTTGGATTACACCAACTTTACTCAGATCGTGCCACCAGGAATCTACGACGTTCCCGAAGATCCTAAAGTTTGCGGCGGAGCACAGCGCTGGTACGGCGAGGAAACACTGGATTTAGAGATGGCCCATTCGATGGCGCCCGACGCGTACCTTTTCTACGTGGGCTCGGAAGATTGCGGCGAAAGCCTTTCTGCGGCGCTTTATAACGTCATCGATAATCGGCTGGCGGATATTATCAGCAACAGTTGGGGGGCCGGAACCGACGATATTCCCGCCGCCGCTATTGAGGCAGACAACATGGCGTTTATGCAGGCAGCCGCCGAGGGTATCAGCGTCTTGTTCCCTGCGGGAGACAACGGAGATCTGGCGGCTGGCAACAGTATCGCATCGGGCACCTGGCCCGCGACGAGCCCCTACGTTACTGCCGTAGGCGGCACCAGTCTGGCACTGGTGAACTCCTCCGGGTACAAGGCAGAGTGGGGTTGGGGTACCTACCTGTCCCTCCTGCACGGCTGGCAAATCTCAGCGGATGGATCTTCGGTTAGTTATACGCAAGGAATGGACCCGTACTTCTTTTACGCGGGAGGGGGAGGCGGCTTGAGCCTAACGCAGCTTCAGCCCGCATATCAAAGCGGTGTTGTTCCGCTGAAGCTGGCCACCAATACGGCGCTCGCGAATGGCGTGGTCATTCCACTCGGTGCCCCTCGGCGCGTAACGCCCGACATGGCGATGGTGGGTGACCCTTACACCGGCGTGTTGACCGGTCAAACGTACACCACCAGCACTAATGCCTCTGTGAACGCCGGGTGCACCGTCCTCTCCTCCACCACGGAATACTGTGAGCGCTCTGTCGGCGGTACCAGTGTCGCCGCTCCCTTATTCGCTGGTGTTCTCGCCCTGGTCAATCAGCAGCGTATGGCCAATTACAATGGGCCGATCGGCTTTGCTAACCCTTCGCTCTACAAGCTGAACGCCGGCGAGATCGGGAGCTCAGCGCCGATTTTCGACATCTCGGCTCCGCAGTATCCGGTTGCGTTACTGGCTCACGGTCTAGGCAGTGTCAACCTGCTGATTGCGGCGGTCAATTCGGTTCCCGACGAGAACTTCAACATCATTCAAGGCGTAGATAGCTCGTTGAGTACCGGTGGGGGCTACGACAACGTCACCGGACTGGGGGTCCCGAACATCCCGGCGTTTGTGCAAGCTCTTGGAGGCGGGCGGTAATGTTGTCGCGCATCTCGCGGAGCCGTACCCGCCATGGTGAGTTGCGGTACACGATCCATCGAACTTTCTCTAGAAAACTTCGTTTACTATTCTGCTTATGGCTTTCTGTACAAACTGCGGTACCGGTCTCGGCGACAATGCCCGCTTCTGTTTAAATTGCGGACAACCTACTGACGCCTCCGCTGGCTTGGGGAATGCTGCGCCTCCGGCATTTTCGGAGCCATTGAAGTACGACATCGAGGGCCACAATCTGCAAATCGCCCGCGTTCATCTTCAGCCGGGCCAGGAAATCTACGCCGAAGCCGGAAAGATGATCTACAAGTCGGCCAACGTCGATTGGCAGACACGTATGACCGGACAGTCGCTTGGCCAGAAGCTCTGGGGCGCTGTAAAGCGAAAGCTGATGGGTGAATCCCTGTTCTTTACCTATTTTCAGGCCAACGCCAGCGCAGGTGAGATTGGTTTTGCCGGCAACTTCCCGGGAAAAATTCAAGTGTTCCAACTGGCGCCCGGCCAGACCATCATGGTGCAGCGCGATGGCTTTTTGTTCGCCCAAGCATCCGTCACGCTCGACATTGCCATGGTGCGTCGCTTGGGAGCAGGACTGCTCGGTGGTGAAGGTTTTATTCTGCAGAAGCTGACCGGGCCCGGAGCAGTGTTCATCCACGCGGGCGGAGATCATGTGGACTTTACCCTTGCGCCTGGCGAGATGCTGCAAGTGCAGACTGGCCATCTGGTGGCATTCGAGCCGACCGTCAACTATGACGTGCAATTAGTAGGGACCATCAAAACGGCTGTTTTTGGCGGCGAAGGTTTATTCCTGACAACGCTGACCGGTCCGGGCCGCGTTATTCTGCAAAGCATGACGCTGGAGCGGCTGCGCCATGAACTGGCGCCTGCCGGACACAGTACTAGCGGGGACGAAAAGAACCCTCTCGGCGCGGTTGCGGACGGAATTGGGGGATTGAGCAGCTTCTTCCGGAGTGACGACTGAGAGGCGGCCAACCTGAATCAGGTTGCCTTGCGAAAGGTGAGATTGATTCTGTAGGGTCCGGTTAACGGATGCGTTCCCTGGGCGAGCGGGGCGACGCCGTGATAGAAAAGGCGGGCGGGCCCGCCCCAAACCACGACGTCGCCGCTTTCCAGCCGCAGGCG
>DATIMM010000032.1:0-3474 GCA_035475295.1 Bryobacteraceae bacterium | reverse complement strand
GGTTCAGATGGATGGCCTGTTACGGCAAATCCAGAACACGCCAAACGATGTGGTCGTGGCTGGTGACTTGAATACGACTGGACGCGATGGCACACCTGTTTCCCTGCAGCGTGAAATCCTGAAAAGAGTCACCAGTTGGCGGTTCTGGGGAAAGGAAGCGCTCTTCTGGTTCCTGCCCGTGCCCTTCGCCGGCCTCATTGACGTGCCGGTGAACTATTTCAAAAACTACCACGACCCGACGGCAGTCAGCATCCCCTTGATCCTGCCGAACCGCGAACGTCAATTGTTTGACTCTGTTCGATTATTCCGCTTCCGGGACATGGGCCAGTTCGACTTCGCCGGTAATCCGCATCTTGCCGCCAAGCATAAAGGCCACACCCTGTCCGACACGAACCAGCGCAGTTGGAAAGGCTTTGTGCCGACCTTTTCGTTCAATAAAACCTATTGGCATCTGGTAGGCAGCTACAAGCTCGACTGGTTTTTCGCGAAGTGTATGCATTCCCAGTCGGAGCTTGCCGGGCCCAGGGCGGGGCGTGCTCTGCGCGAAGTGAATACTGCACTCGGTTACAGGATCTCCGATCACGCTCCAAGCACTGTGGATCTGCCGCTGAACTGACGCAACTTGGCCGGCAGAGTTGTTCTCTGTAGCGAATATCTCGAGCAATGTTCAAAAGTCACATGCGAGCCGCGTGCAGCAAGCATAGCCTGCCCTTATAACTCGGTGTTTATCGCGTCCGGCATTATCCCACCATACATTGATCTCCAGGGAAGCCAATAGCAATAGACGAGTCCTAAGGCCAGCAAGGCTCCCGCCAGGGTGCCAAAATGCCGGGCGTCATGGTATGCACATCGACGAGAATAAACTTGCGCACGAGCGCCAACAACACAATCAGAATGAGCAAAGGCGTTTGAACGATACTCATGCGGCCATGCTGTCCCAAGCGTCTCAACGTAACCGCATTTCGGGCCTCTTCAAGCCTAATAGTGTCAGGGACTACTCCAGACAAGCACTGCCAGTCTGCGGACTCCGCTTCTAATTGCTTCCGCCAGGACCCACCCCTTCGAGCGCTTCAGCCTCCGCCAGCGCCAGCCTCTCTCGGCAGGACTTTACCGGCAAACTGAAGCATCGCAGTGTTGAACTGCTCAGGTCTCTGCAGCGGAGCGAAGTGGCTTACGCCGTCCAGGACGATGAACTCTGCATCCGGAATCGTCCGAGCTAAATACTCTGCGTGCTCCCGCTTGATAAATTCTTCATGTTCGCTGTGTACGATCACGACGGGCACGCTGATATTCGCCAGATCCTGCGCGGAATAGTCAGGTTGCGTCTGCTGCATCAGTGTGACAGCTTCGACGAATTCCTTAAATTGCTCCGGCGTAGCCGACAGCTGGGCGTAATCCTTCGCGTGCCGGCTGAAGCAACGATCCAGAGTTGCACTGGCCTCAAATGGTTTGACTCCGCTGGGGTCCATGTTGCAGGCGAAAAAGAACACGCCCGCACTCCGGGAGGGAGCTTTCGCTGCAAGAATCAAAGCAGTGCACGCGCCATCGCTCCATCCCACCAGCCCCGCCTTTTCCAGATGCAACCGATCCATCACCGCCAGAACGTCCGATGCCATCAAGTCATACGAGAACGGTCGCTCATCGCGCGTACTGCGGCCATGCCCACGGCTGTCTATCAGAACGGCGCGGTAGCCGTTTCTGACCAACGCTGAAACCTGATAGCCCCAATTGCCGCTATGGCCCAGACCGCCATGCAGCAGGACCACGGGTAAGCCCGACCCGTACGCGGCATACCAGATCTGAGCACCGTCGTGTTCGAGAAAGCCTTGGTGATCGGCGACCGGCAACGGCGCGGCTCCATTTGCTTCGAACCTCCCGAGGTCGTCGTCGTAACCTTCCATTGTGATCTCCCTCCATCAGTAGCGGGCGCGAGCAGCGTGTAGCTCGGCTACTTCGCCCTTAGTAATGGTAAATACTCACGGGTTCTCGGAA
The DNA here is from genome assembly GCA_035475295.1 of Bryobacteraceae bacterium. Lineage (GTDB taxonomy): Bacteria > Acidobacteriota > Terriglobia > Bryobacterales > Bryobacteraceae > Bog-105. The sequence continues at coordinate 1,482 of DATIMM010000032.1, read as the reverse complement.
GATGCATCAGGTCATTATCAGTTCAAGCGACACGATCGATCGTTCGGGAATGGACAGCTCTACTCTGTTTCCGCGTACCGTAACGGGCAGGGGGGCGGGCCTGACTTCATTGGGCCGGTCGAACGTGTTGTGTGCAGTCATGTCGGAATGCGTCAGCACGCTTCCGCGACCCTCGGTGATATTACCGCTTGCCAATTTCAGATGGGTCGCGACAGTTGAATCTAACGACGGATTTGTAAGCGTCACAATTAAACGTTTGTCCTTTGTTGACGCAGATCCGGCCAACCCGCGCATGCTGGCGGAGCCGTTGCGGGACGGAACCTTCAAGTCATCGCAGCGAATCTCCATCGGCGCCACTCGCGATCGCATGTGATTGCGATACATGTCGAAGACGTAATAGCAAGGCGTGCGCGTGAACCGGTCTCCCTCGGCGAGGAAGAGCGAATGAATGCAGTTGATCGTCTGCGCGACGTTGGCCATCGCGATCTTATCCGCATGCCGGTTGAAAACATCCAGTGTGACGGCCGTGTGAACCGCATCCCGAAGCGTCATCGGCTGGCTCAGCAGATACTTCGGCGAGATCTCCTCGCCTGGCCGGTACCAGACACCCCACTCGTCCACAACGAACCGTGTGTGATGCCTCGCATCGTACTTGCCCATCGCAGCCCAGTGCTGCTCGAGGACGTTTTCAATGCGCCCACCCTCGCGAATGACGTCGTACCAGCCCCGCGCGTCGAATGTGGTTACTCTCTCCGGACTGTTTCGGAAATCCGTGTAATAGTGCACCGATAAGCCATCGACCGCCGATCGGTGGCCGCCTTCCATCGCCTCAAAAAAGCCATTCGTCCAGCCCAGATCGAGGTCTTTGGAATGGCCGCGTGGACCGACAGCCACCAGAAACGGTTTGGGCGGATAGGCCGGGAATTGGGTAACGAAACGTCTGTATAACATCGCGTATTCCTGCGGCGTCATGTCTCCTCCGCATCCCCACGATTCATTGCCCACTCCCCACCAGCGCACGCCGAACGGCTCCTTCTCCCCGTTACTGGCACGTTCGCGCGCCAGGGACACCGTGCCGGCGGGAGCGTTGCAATACTGCACCCACTCATGGAATTCCTGCGGAGAACCCGAGGCCATGTTCGCCGCAAGATAAGGTTCGGCTCCCGTCAACCGGCACAGATGCATAAACTCGTGAATACCGAACTGATTTGTTTCGGTATGATCCAGGCCCGGTGGCATGCTGGCCTGCCAGTAGTTGTAGGTGCGAGGTCGCGCACTGGGGTTGCCGATTCCATCGCGCCAGTGATACCCGTCAGCAAAACAGCCGCCCGGCCAGCGAAAGTTGGGCACCTCGATGCGCTTCATATCGTCGACAAACTGTTTGCGAATGCCCGCGACATTCGCGATCTTCGAATCTCGTCCCACCCATATTCCGTCGTAGATCACGCCGCCCAGATGCTCGATAAACTGACCGTAAAGGTG
>DATIMM010000031.1:0-5207 GCA_035475295.1 Bryobacteraceae bacterium | reverse complement strand
AACGAAAATGCCGAAAACAAGGGCGAGAAGCCATCGCGAAGCAACGACGGCGTGTGAAGAAATTTGCATAAGCTGACAACTCCTTGACTAACCAAAGGCAGATAGGGCTTTCGGACTAGGAAATCTACGCTTTAGCGCAATTGTAATGAGCACAACATCCCCAGTCAAGAGAAAAATGGAAAGAAAAAGAAAACCTTCGAGAAGGATATCGAAAGCAAACGCACTACACGCTCTCGGAGAGGCTTAAGCGAGGCAGACTTCAACGTTCTGTGACTGGAGTTTTTCGACGTCGGCAGCGGGTGCTCCTGAGTCGGTAATAACACGGCGAATACGCTTGAAGTTCGCAATCAGGGAGAGGCTGCGGTGCCCGAATTTACTGGAATCGGCGATCACGGTCACTTGTGCGGCGGCTTCGATCATTCGCTGGTTCAACTGGGCCTCCATAATGTCGAGAGTAGTGAGGCCCCAATCCGGGTCGAGGCCAACGGTGCTGAGGAAACAGTGATCGGCGTGGAGGGACTGCATCATGGCTTCCGCCTGGGGACCCACAAAGGCCTTCGACACACTGCGCATGATGCCGCCGATCATCACGATTGAGAGATTGGGGACCTCGGCCAATATCGACGCAATGTTGAGCGCATAAGTGATCACGGTCAGGTTCCCGGGCGTGTTTTGCCGTAGCCGCAGAGCCAGTTCCGCCGATGTGGAACCGGAGCAGAGAATTACCGTTTGGAGCGGTTTGATGAGTTGGACCGCGGCCTCAGCGATACGGACTTTTTCCTCGTGATGAATGCTTTCGCGTACCTTCAACGGGTGTTCCGGTATCGCGGCAAGGGGACGGATGCCGCCGCCATGAGAGCGCACAAGAGATCCGCTTTCGGAGAGAGTGTCCAGGTCGCCACGGGCGGTTACTACAGAGACGCCAAACCGTTTAGCAACCTCCTCGACAGTAATACGTCCATGACGTCCGAGCAGGGCGAGGATTTCCCGTCTACGTTCTTCCGCGAGCATGCGATTGTGCTTTTCCCTAGGCATAGGGCGGCCCGAGGCGCTGACGCCGACTGGATCTGTTTCCACTACGGACGGAGGGAGACATGGAGCCGCTGATTATTTTACGTTAGTTTTCCCAATTAACAAAGCTTTGAATACTTTATGGTTTCTTATTCTTTCTCTTCGAAAGCCAGACAGGCCAATCAGGCCGCCTTGGATGGCAGTGGCCGATCTGGCGATTGGCTCATGGTTTGAGCAAGGCGCTCTTCCTCCTTCAGAAAGCAGTTCTCACGGCCCCGGCGTACCGGGTTCCAGGTGGCAATTTCCTTCAGGAATTCGTTCTCTGAAAATTCGAAGCCAATTGCGCCGAAATCAAACACTTTGTCTTGCACCCGATGGCGATAGTAAGAAGTCACGGCTTTTTCAAAGCGCTGCTTTCGGGCAGCAAGGCGCTCCTCCTGCAGTTGCTTGAGTTGGGCGAGGTCTTTTTCGCGCTGGCGACGGAGCCGGTTCTCCTGAACTGTCAGGTTATTCAGCGGCCGTTGATAGACAAGGAATGTTTTGGCGTCGATCAAGGCATTTCGGAGGGATTCGTCCGTGCTCTCAAACTGCGCAGCCAGTTCCATGCGGCCTAAAGCATAGATACCGGCTTCGAGGGAGGGGATACGGGCGATGCGCCATTCGGTATCGGCAATCGATTGCACGAGAAGCCGTTCGGCATCCGTAGCAGGCGAGTACTGTGCTTCCAGGGAAGCAATGTGACGCTCATAAGCTTCTACGTCGTCCCCGGGCAGTAAAACGGTGCGCCCCGTAAGGCCGGTCCGCACGGCATTCAGGGAAGAGTTTGTTTTGCCTCCTTCGGTGCGCGGACCGGTAGAGCGTTGGGCGTTCTCGCGATTGGCATTGATTTGTGCGTCGGTGGCCATAAAGGATTCTCGCGAAAGACGGTAGCATGACGGTTCAAGCCATTTCCTGCAAGTTTCTGATTTTACTGAGGAATTAAGCTGTGACTGGGGATAGCGGGACCCGGAGAACCCTCGCGATTCCAGCATTCTGCTCGCCAGGCGCCGCTGCGCTTAGTGAGGAGTATAGAGGCTCGCCTCCTCAAACGCGGGCTGTAACAACCCAAACTTTATTCAGAAGTGGTAGTACAATGCCACTCAACAGAATTCGCGCGAAACTTGCGCGTGTTCATTTGATTTTGGAGCTCTATTTAAACCTCGATGTTTACCGCTACCGCCGACCTTATTCTTCCAAGCACCACAACCGGATCATTTCCACGCCCGCGCTGGTTTGACACCAGCATGTGGGGCCGCCCGCTAGATACGTGCATGCTGGATGTCCGCTTCCGCGAGAAGTTCCAGGACGCTGTTGCCGTGGTCATCAGCGACCAGGAGCGAGCCGGACTGGACATTCTGACGCATGGCGACTTTCATTTGGATGAGGACATGGCGGGACGCTCCTGGCACCATTACCCGCTCCAGCGTTGGGCAGGATTCGAAGGGGATTACCTGCAGCCGGAGGAGACGACGGCGCCTTGGCTACACTACCCGCCAGGCACGCTGCTAAACGAAATTTATACAGGCTGGCGGTGGCCCCACGTAGTGGGTAAGATCGAGCACCGCCCACTGGACTACGCGAAGTTGTGGCGGATTGCACAAAGTAAAACCGACAAGCCGCTGAAGTTTGGCACCTGCTGTTCCCAGGTAATGGCGTTGTTTCTGGACATTCACACGGATCAGTACCGGGACAAGCGGGAGGTCATCTGGGACATGGCCGAGGCGATGAACAAGGAATTGCTGGCGCTGCGGGATGCAGGTTGCCGGTGTATCCAGATTGAGGAGCCGACGTTTCACTTCATGGCGAATACGTTTGGCAAGGACCACGACGAATTGAAATTCATGATCGCGGCGTTCAATCGGGAGGTGCAAGGGCTGGATGACGTGGAGTTGTGGATTCACACCTGCTGGGGTAATCCCTCCATGCAACGAGTGATGGAAGACACCAGCTATGCGAACTCCATTCAGATTTATCTGGAGCAGTGCCGGGGCGATGTCTGGACGCTGGAGATGAAGGATCGCAACCAGAAGGATTTGGAATTGTTTGAGCCTTTTAAGCACGATCTGAAGAAGAAGATCTGCGTTGGCGCGGTTTCCCATCGCGCTTTGCAGGCGGATACACCCGAAGATGTCGCCCGCGAAATTCGAAGTGCTCTGAAGTATATTCCAGCGGAGAAGCTGATCGTATCGAGCGATTGCGGATTCGGACGCCAGGGATGTAGCCGCGAGATTGCGTTCTACAAAGCAAGCGCTATAGCACAGGGCTGCAATATCGTGCGAAACGAGTTAGGCCTTCCAGAGACCCAGGTACCGGCCGCCGATCCGAAATTGCAGATGGACGTGGTACCGGGCCGGTAACCGCCCTTTTCGCATCACATACCTGAAAGGGGCAGGCACGCAGCCGTTGTTCGACGTTTTGCCGGGCCATACGATTGGGGACACTTTCGTCAGAATTCCTGTGCGACGATTTTGAGTGCGCATGAGAGGGGCCTTCGCCGCCGCCCGCCGCTTCCAAGCAGGTATTTGCTCACTCGTGTGTGCCGCGGCGATTTGCCCGACATTCGGCCAGATCACGACGGGCGTGGTGGAGGGACTCGCAAGCGGTTACGATGGACGGCCACTGCCGAACGCTGTGGTCCGGGTGAGACGGCTGCCACGTGGGTCTCCATTAACGGTGAGGACGGATGGGCAGGGACGCTTCACCCTGATTCTGCCTTACGGAGATTACCAACTGACTGCGTCTGGTGGTTTTCACGCTTCTGGTCCTTCGAAACGGCTGCATGTCGGTGCATTGCAAACAGTGCGTTGCCGGCTTATTACTGCGGGAGCGGATGTTGAGCATGGGCCTCTGGCGGTGCCGTGGAGGCTTGGCTTCCAAAGTGGTCCTGCCTATTTCGGAAGTTACGACATAGCGGGATCACTGCTGGCCCGCGAGCCAACGATGGTCAGCCAGCCGCTCGATTTCACAGGACGGGCTAATGGCCGGCTTACGTTGCTTTCACCGCGGGCTTTCTCCTGGACCGGAACGCAGTACAGCTTCCAGGGTATGGATGCGACTGACGCGTATCAGCCGGGCTTTCCTGCTTTCTTGGGGGACGTGCAGGTCCTGGATGAGGTGACGGTGCGGAGCGGCTCATCTCTGGGAGGGTCTCGCGCATACGGTGTGGAAGTCGGAACCTTTTTAGGCGAGAGCGCGATCAGCAGCGGCTGGCACGGACGCTTATCGAGTGCGAACACGGGCGTTCCGCTTGCGTCCGAAAATCTGCCTTCTCTTGCTACTCGGAACACGCTGCGACAATCGGAGCGGTACAACTGGTACACACGAGATTCCGCGCAAGCTGTTGGTCCGGTCGGGAAACGGGCTGACGTTTTCCTTTCGGGCACAGGACAGTGGAGATCTCAGACCGTCCCCGTTGCGCCACAAGGCCAAGATCAGAATAGCCGTCTCCTGTTTGGCAATACATCGGGGCGGGTGCAGCTTACAACTAAAGATCAGATTGAAGGTCTTTATTCGGGATCCCGGGTAACATTATCGGATTGGGGACAGCCAGCGGGGCTGGGGGCGTTGCTTGCACGTCGCATGGCTCCTGCCTACAACGACGTTTACGGATTCAGCGGTTTGCCCGAGGAGGATACCTTCGGCTTTCTGCAGCTCGGCTGGACGAGGCAGCTTATTGGCGGGTCGAGTAATGGCGCCTTCGAGGTGCGCTACGGATACTCGACGATTCACTTAGACACCTCAAACAAGGCGGCAACTCAGCCCAGCGTCACAGACTTGTTAACAGGCGCGGTGAGTGGCGCGGCTCCAATGACAAACCGAAGCGAGCAAACTCGGCAGGAGGTGGAGGCTGCATTCCTACCCGGAGAATGGCACTGGGGATCGGAAATGCATCGAATTACGATCGGAGGCGGGTGGGAAAGATCTAAAGTAAGAAACCGCTTTTCAGTGCCTTTGGATCAGAATTTAATTACGGCCGCTGGGACGCCGGATTCTGTCGTAATGCTTAGCGGCCCATTTGATTCCCGCGCCCGGATCCAGCGGTTCTCAACCTACGCGCGCGATGAGATGAGAGTGACGGGTTGGCTATCGATTGAGCTTGGCTTGCTGGGAGAATTCACCCGGGCTTCGGTTCTCCCTCCGGCCGATCTTATAACGTG